>CAZKIQ010000012.1:0-131072 GCA_964552815.1 uncultured Alcaligenaceae bacterium
AAATCCATGCACTCCGAAATCGGCAACGAATGCGTCCACAATTTGGTGCGCCACATTGAGACAGGGAGAGCAACCCGTTGGTGCCCACATCCACCATGTCCGTGAGCCGGTCGGCGGCATCGTAAAACGCACCCGTGGTGGTGACGCGAACGTTTGCCTGCCCCAGGAGATTCCCGACGATCGAGACGCCGTCGAATTGGGTCCGCGTGGTTGTTCGGGTCGAGTTTCCGACTTCGTCATACTCGTAATCGACCTGGGTCAGGACCCGGTCGTTGGCGACGGTCAGTGCATCGGACAAGGACGAACTGCCGCCACCGCTGGCATTGAACCAGGACGTCAACTGCCCCAGTCCGTCGAACTGGGCCTTCTCGACCCGCCCGCCAGGCAGTTGGGTCTTCACCACCAGCCCGCGAAGGTCATACCAGCTGTTTGTGACCAGGGGCACGGCCGCCAGGGCACCAGTCAGCGGGTTTGCTCCGTAATCCGTGGTCTGGTAGGTTTGCCCCCACTCATTGAAGGCATTGACCGTGCGACCCCGCAACAAGGCCGCGGCCGGTGCATCAGGTGTGCCATCGGCGTTGGCATCGACCGGCGTGACCCCGTCGCCGTCGTACACTGCCGTCGAAACCGGCTCGCCGAGGTTGTTGAAGACCGTGTAGGTCAGCGGCCGGTTGACCGCGGCGTTCTCGGAGGACTGGGCTCCTTGCTTTTCGGCAACGGGCCGGTTCCGCCAGTCGAACCAGGTCCGTGTGACCCGGGCCGTCGCCCCGCCCCCGGGGTAAAGCGTCGTCGCGGTGCGGTTCGAGTCGCCGACCCCGCCGTTGTCGTACTGGAACGCGGAGACCTGGGTCTTCGCCATCGCGGCCGCTGTTGACTCGGTCCAGGTGGAGGTGGCACGGCCCAGCCCGTCGAACACGGTGGTGTCGGTGGTCAGGCCCGGCGAGGTGACGCGGTTGGTCCGCCCGGCCGCATCGTAACCGTGGGTGGTCCGATAGAAGTTGACCCCGGCAGCCCCCATCACACCTGGTGAGTAGGTCAGCCCGTCGAGGTTGAAGTAGGCGTCCGTGGTGACCGTCTGTCCTGCCGCGTTGACCGCCGTCCGGGTCAACGATTCGAGGGCTGGCAACTCGGTCCCGAGCGGCCGGAACCCGCCCCCTCCGGGCAGCGCGACCACGGCCGGTGCCGCTGAGGACGTGTAGGTTTCCATGTAACCGCGACCTCGGTCTTCCCGCATCACCTCGACCGGGCCGGTCGACTCCACCCCGGTCCAGCCGCGGTAGGTGCGGATTTCGTGGGCAGGATCGTTGTAGGTGATATAGGTGACATTGTGGTTCGCATCCTCGACCCGCGTCGTCCGACCGAGGGAATCGACCTCATACACCGTCTCGCGGTTCTTCCCGGTCGACGCTAGCGAGCCAGGGGCAGCGGAGTTCAAGAACGCCGCATACGTTGTGAACGCCGCTGGGATTGCAGGGTTCGAGTAGAACACATCCTCTACGATTTGTGTCGCGGCTCCCGTGGCAAGGTCGCGACTTGTGCGCGTGACCACGCCCGCTGTGTCCTGTGTCCACTCCGCCCACCCGAACGTGTCGAAGACGGTCGACGACCGCACCGTGATCCCGGACCCATTCTCGGCGGCGGAGATCACCGGCGGGGTTGTGTTGATGACCTTCGCCTGAACCGTGCCAGGGAACCACTCGTAATCGAATGTCGTCGTCTGCGCCCCGGTGCCATCGTCATTGCGATAGATCGTGGTTGACGCCACCGGGTGGACGGTGATCCCGGAATCCGTGTGCGTGGCATACTTCGTGGCGGTTTGCGGCACCAACGTGCCGAACTCTCCCTGGCGAAGGCTGGTCCCCGCGTAGTAGCCCGCGACCCCGCCACCACCGGTCGAACCATAGTAGCTCGTGACCGTGATCAGGCCGCCGGTGTCCAACAGATACTCGGCGTTGCCACTGACGACGTTGACAAGATCGGCTGCGGATTCCGAGTATCCTGTGACCGCTGACGGGTTTGCCGTCAGAATCGCCCGGCCGGCGGAATCGTACCGCGTGTATGTCACCCATTGCCGGCTGGTGCCGGTTGGCTTGACCGCCGACAGCATCGGCTCGGCGAAGGCATTGGAGTAGACGGTTTCCTTCGTCAAGTCCGGCCGGGTAACGGTGGTTCGCACCTTCCAGGCATTGACGTCGTTGGCTGCCGTTCCTTTGGCGTAGGCATATGTGAAGGTCCCGCGCCCGCCGGCTTCCGACGAACCGGCTCCGGCCACGGTCCGGCTCACAACGCGTTTTGTCGCATCGTAGGTGAAGGCGAGATCGGCATACGCCCCGGCCACGGCATCCGACACACCGAACGGGTCGCCGGTGGCATAAAGAAGACGCTCGAATGCAGCCGGGCCGAAGGAGAGTTTCAGGCCCCCCGGATAGCCGCCCGCCTCGCCCGCCTTGTAGTACCGGTAGTAAGATCGGTCGACGATCGCTCCGTTTGCATCCTTGACGACCGCCGTCTTCAGGTCCCCGACGTTGCCATTCGCCTCGCCATCAGCGTAGTAGGTGTACTCGACACTCCGCACCACCTGCGGGTTGATCCCGTTCACCCTCCGGCTCAGCGTCACCGAAGCGATCCGACCACCAGACCACGTCAAGTCATAGGCTTCGAGCAGCGTGTCCCCGTTCGGCAGGGTGGCCGTCCGAAACACATCGTCCGGCAGTCCATTGGTCCGCGAGCCGACACGCGTCTGAAGCCCGTCCGGTTCGGTCTGGCTGGTGAACTGGCCACGAGCCGCCTCGGGCCAGTTTTCGTTGAAGTCCAGGAACTCGATGCGAGTGCCGTCGGTGCGGGTCAGGATGAACCGTCGCAGGGTCGTGTCGTGTGTCAGCGTGTCGAGCGTGAAGAATCGCGGCGTGTACGTCTCGGTTCCCGGAGTTTTGTCGAAGGTCAGAAAGTCGGTGCCGACCTGGATCTGGAACACCGAATCGCCAGATTTCACGACGCTTGGCAGGTCGAGCAGAACCCAGCCATTGCCGCCCCACTGGTTCCCCGCGTAGCCGGCCTGCATCGGGTCGTTGGTCCAGACCCGCCGCTGTCCCCACGGGGCTCCGAAGCCCGACGACATGAGGTCCGTCGCCTCCACTCCGACCGCACCATCCCGTGGGCGGACGTTGCCACCCCGTGCGAGCCCGAGCGGGGCCAAGGCGGGTTCGTTGTCGAGAATCGTCAGGATCTGCTCGGTGGGCGTGCCGAGGGTGTAGGCGGTTGACGAGGCTGCGAGCGTCAGCACCACGGTTTCGTCGAGGTCGTAGACATCATCGTCGATCGGCACGATCTGAACCGTGACCGTCGTCTGACCCGGAACCGCACCCGATTTCCCGGGGAACACGACCCGGTACTGTTTCTGAGTCGCCAGATACGTGGCCCCGCTGACCGTGAAGTCGCCGAGCGGGTCGGTGGCCGACGCCCCTTTCGTGGCGGTGCCGCCGAGCGTGAAGTATGCGGTCAGTGGCAGGTCGGGGTCGCCGCCGGTGCGGGTCAGGGTGAAGGTGCCGGGAACCTTTCCTTCTTCCGCGGCATTTGTGGACGCCGTCACGGTGACCACTGGCGGATCGTCGGCGATGGTGACCACTGAGCCGCCACCGGACACGGCGTAGCCGTTCGCCGAGCCAGCCGCCCCGCCGACAGCGCGAATCCGAACGGCCTCGTCTCCCTCGACCCGACCGTCGCGTTTCGCCGTCACGCTCAGGGTGATTGATGACTCACCAGCGGGGATCGTCACCGTGAATGCGTTGCCACTGGGCGTGATCGTGCCCGCCGGAGTGGCCAGGGTGAAGTCGGCATCCCACGCCGCACGGGGCACGCCCGATACCGTCACCAGTTGCAGGCTGACCGACACGGCAGCCGAGGTGTCGCCGACCCGCGACACCGTGACTGTGCCGGATTCCTCCTCGGTGAGGGTGAGGTCCGACGCGACCGACACGGTGACCGTCTTGTCCTGGATGGTCACGTCCGCGGTGGACGGGCTGCCTGTTGTGTAGCTCGATACGCCCGAGGCGACGCTCAACCGGAAGGCCCGGCCCGATCACCGTCGCCTCGGGCAGCAGCACCACCTTCTCTGCATCCGTGAGCGACCCGGACGCCGGCAGCGCCCCGGTGAGGGTAACGCTGTCCGTCGGCTCGGGCACCCTGACGCTCTCGGGAACCGGTGGTTTGACGTTCTCGACGGGTGACGGAACAGCCGACGTTTCGATGACGTTCACCGGCTCGATCGTGGCGGTGAACGCTGCCCTGGCGGCCGTGACCTATACAGTTCCGGCGGGCTACACAGGTCCTGACGCGGTCTCTCTCGTGGTCGATGACCTCGGGAACACGGGCGGCGGCGGGCCGCAGTATGCACTGGCCGCCATGCCGATCAACGTGACCGCGTCGGCACCGACCGTCTGGATCGAGCGGGACCGTGATGCTACCGAGGGGGTCACGCCCGGTGGGCGGTTCGCCGTCCGTCGCAGTTCGACAAACGGCCCTCTGACGGTGCAATATGCCGCCCCGACCGGAACCGCGAAACCCGACGATCCCGAACGGGACTACACGGGGATCGCAGCATCCGGAGGGACGGTTTCCTTCATTGATGGCCAGTCGGTTGCCTATCTGGATGTCAACCCGATCAACGACACCCGGCCCGAAGCGACCGAGACGGTCACGGTCTCGCTCGCCCTGGCGTCCGGTGGCGAGTACACGGTTTCCGGCGGGTCGGGAGGCTCGGGTGGGACGGCGACGCTGAACATTTATGACAACGACCCGGCCACGGTGTGGATCGAGTGGGACCGGGACGCGATGGAAGGTTCCGCCCCCGGCGGGCGATTCGCCATTCGCCGCAATGCGTCGGAAGGGTCACTGACGGTCAACTATGCCGCCCCCACAGGCACCGCGATCGGCGGCGGGGTCGATTACATCGGCCCGAGCGTTTCTGGGGGCAGCGTCACAATTCCCGACGGCGAGACGGTCGCCTATCTCGATGTGATTCCGGTGGACGACGCGATTCCGGAAGTCACGGAGACGGTGGTCGTCGGACTCACCTCGTTCACCGGTTCGGGTGCGGGTTACTCGGTCTCGGGCGGCTCCGCCACGCTGGCCATTTATGACAACGATCCCGCCTGGGTTTCGGTGACGGCAACCGGGCCGGCCCAGGAAGGGGGAGCGAAGGGGACCGTGACGTTCGCTCGCGTCGGCGACCCCACCTACGACCTCATCGTGAACTTCACAGCAACTGGCACGGCGAACCCGCCCGGAACGGATGCGGACTACTCCCTGTCCGACGTCTCGCTCTCCGCCGGTGTCGGAACCGTGGTGATCCCGGCGGGTTCCTACTCGGTGACGGTGGATCTCGTTGCGGAAGATGACGACTGGCAGGAGGAGACCGAGGACGCGGTCTTCACCGTCGTCTTGGGGGCCGGCTATGTCGCCACAGGGCCGTCGGCGGCAGTTTCGATCCTCGACAACGACTCAGCCACGCCGAGCGTCTTCCTCGACCCTTCGTCGTTGGTCGTGGGCGAAGGCGGCACGGCCACGATCACGGTCAAGCGTACCGGCGGGTCGGCATCGTCGAGCTTCGATGCCACCGTCAATGTGGGAGCGGTGCCAGGCAACCCCAACCAGGCCACCTTCACCACCGACTACACCATCACGGACTCGAAGGGCACGCCGTACACCCTGACGAACAACGCATTCACGGTGACCTTTGCGTCCGGTTCGACCGAGGTTCCGCTGACGATCACCGCCAAGACCGACGGGATCACCGAGCCGGACGAAGCAGGGTGGCGGTCGGTGCCTGGTTGGGTAGGTAAAGTGGGAATGTCGTGTTGCGGGGTTGCGGGAACCCAACCGTGAAGTCGGGGGCGTTGTTGTTGGTGTCGGTGTAACCACCATCCAGTCGGATCGCGGCAGCATTGGACCCAAGGACCCCGACGGGAGTCAACTCGGCCGTCGGTGCCCCGCCCCCGCCAAACCCGACCAGGTCGGCGATCGAGCCACCACCGCCACTCGGCGAAAGCGGAGCAGTCGAGCGAACGACGGCCACGGCCCCGCCATTCCCATCGAGATCAAGCGAGCCGTTCGCATCAGGAGTCGGTAGCGGTGCCCCCGACCCGCCGAAGGCCTGGCCGACGAGGTAATACTGCCCGGGGTTGATCGTGCCGGTCAGGGGCGTGGTCTGCCAGAGGCCCCCGCTCGCGAACGGCGTCCGATATTGCACGCTCCAGCCGCCCAAGTTCACCGGCGTGTTCGAGCGGTTGAACAATTCGATGAAGTCACGGTTGTACGCGGCCCCGCCACTGCCACCACTGCCTCCACTGCCCCCGCTCCCGCCACTGGAAAAGCCTGCCCCGGCGTAAACCTGGCTGACAACAACATCCGTCGAACCCGTCGCGAACGACGTCAATGCCATTCCGCCCGCCTCTTCCCCTCCGCCGGAAAAGCTCACCGGTTGAATGGCAGCATCCAGACCCGATGGCGCAAACGCCGACACGTTCCGGGTGGACGACTTTGAGCCCGGCCCAAACGTCGACCAGAATTCCGCCACCGGATCGCCGACCGACGACGAGTCGCTTCCTTTCGAACCCGATCCCGCGAGGCCAGGATCTTCGCCTCCGCCACCGATCGGCAGTGTCAGATCGACGGCGACACCGTTCCAGGGCAAAAGGCCGACCCCCTCGGGCAGCAGGTCATCGAAAGGATCCACCGAAGCCGGGAATTCGTTTCCGATCAGGCCCGGAGAGGCACTTTCGGCGGACTCGACCTCACTCTTCGGCGTGGCGGGGGCAAAGCCAGCCGCTTCGTTCGACGGCCACTCCGTCGCAGACGTGTCGACGAAAATTCCCCCTTCGTCGGCCGTCCCGAGCGGGCCTGCGAATGCCTCGTTCCCCAGAGCACCGGCCACCGCCACGATCGGTTCACTGGACACGCCACCGAGAACCGCGGCGACCAGCACTTCCGCCACGCTTCCCGGCAGCGACCGGTCCTCCAGCGTCATCACCCCCAGCGCCGATCGATTCCGCCGGGCAGGTGGCAACCGGTGGGTGGCTTGCGGAGGGAGCAACCGGGCGAAGACACGACGGAACAAGAAGCGGTACAAACGCAGCATGAGCAGATCCCGTTCGGGCGGCAACAACGGTGCGATCGTTACGTTCAACGAAGGGTGATCTTCTCCGAGAGCGGGATGTGAGGCAAGGTGGGTGGCAAGAAAAAGCGTGAGAATACCTTCACAATGCGTTCTGTTGACAGATGAGGCTCCGCAGGAATTCTTCCCATCGCGACACGACGGCACCGCATCCCCACCGCTCGGCCCCCGCCCTGGCTCGCGCGACCGCCTCGGAATAGGACCGGTGGTCGTCCCAGAGCTCGACGATGGAATTGACCCACGAGGCCACGTCGGCCGGGGTTGGGGCAACCCGGGAATCGGGCGTGAATTGAGGGGGAATAGGCAGGGTCAACCCGCTGTCACCGATGACTTCTGGCAACGCCCCGCGGTCGGACGCGATCACCGGGATGCCATTCATCATCGCCTCGGCGGCGACCCGGCCAAACGACTCGTTCCACAGCGATGGCATCAGCACCAGTTTCGAAACGCGATAGAACGCCCGCGGGTCTGGCGTGTTCTTCATTCGGTGAATGGATCGGATTCCGGACAGTTCCACCCCGCAGCGGCCCAGCCAGTCGACTCCCGCCCGACCTTCCACCACCAGCATCGGGATGTCCGGCCGCGTTCGCCCGAGCACCTCTGCGATGCTGGCGAACCAGAAGACTCCTTTCGCGGGGTCCGGGTTCACCAACGTCAAATACTTCGGCTCACGAACCGTCGCCAGCACACGAGCGGGATCAATGGTGGATGGAATTACCGCCGCCTCGATGCCAAGAGAAGCCCGGTGGTAGTCGCGACTGAAGCTCGAGGGAACCACGATGGCATTGCAGCCTTCGAAGGCAGTTGCTGACTTGTATGCAAAGTTGTGGAGGCGGAAAACGACCTTCGCACCCGAGGCACGGCACCGGCGTATCGCTTCCTGGGAAGCCGGGTCCCCACCATAGGTCAGCACCACATCGGGACGAAAAGCCCCGAGCGCGGAGGTGACGACCGAGCCGAACGCGGCCGATTCGGCCGGTGTGGGAAGCCGCCCACGCGGGTCAGCATCGGGCCGGAAGGTGGTGACGGGGTAGCCGTCTGCCGAGGAATTCATCACCTGGAAGGCGACATCCGCGCAGGTTCCGCGCCACCGTTGGCTGTCGACAGGCAAAAGAGGAAGCGGATCGGGCGAGTCTCGCCACGGGCCGCAGACCACACCGCACGCCCACCCCCGCGCCGTCAACAACCGGAACAGGTCGCCGGTGCAGATTGCTGCGCCGCTGGTGGCGTCGGCCTGGTCGTGGTAGCTCACAAACATCAAGCGGGGCCGATGCATCTTCTCCTCAGCGGACCAGGTCCGTTCGGACGTATTTGACAACACCATGCCGGGCCGAATGAAGGCGAGTGCCGAACAATAAGTGTCCTGGAAGCAAGGCATCAATCCGACGCCGATCGTTTGGGCAATGGTATTCGACCAACACTACTCCACAGTGATTCACCCGGTCGCCGAGCGATTCGAGGATCTCGACCTCACACCCTTCGGTGTCGATCTTCAGCACGTCGACCTTGGTGAGCGACAGTTCGTCCCACACCTGGCCCGCATCGCGGATCGCGACCTTCACGATGGACGCAGGGCCGGGAACAAGTTCCGGATCGAGGGAATTCCCCAACGACCATCGTGGATGGAGACGCAAATCGGCACTGCGTTCCCCGCGACCCAGGCCCAACGGATGGACCGTCACGCCGGGAAATGGACCCACATTTCGTCTCAGATGAGGCCAGGCAGCCGGGTTCGGTTCGAAACAGTGAACCACCGCGTCCGGGTGGAAAGCCAGTCGGGCATACACCGCGAATGCCCCGGCGTTCGCGCCCACATCCAACACCAGAGGTGGTGAAGTGAACCGGATCGGGGGATCGACCGCGTACTCGTGCTCCTCGAAGACTTCACGCAACACCCCGGCGTCTGCGATCGGAACACGTACGGTGGCGGTTCGAGAACCGGCCCGTACCTCGACGGAAACCAGGTCTGGCTCGGTTGCTTCAAGCTCGGTGGGTGCCGGCCGACGGGTGCGAGCAACGCTGTCGGCTCGCACGTGATAGATCCCGGCCTGGTGCGGAACGAAGGTGAAAGTTGCGCCGGCCCTGGCGAAACGCCGCCACAGGTCGCCGTCCTCATCCTGCCCGAGGTATAGGCCGAGCGACTCGTCGAACAGGCCGACACGGTCCACCAGATCACGGCGATGGGCGACTCCCAGGGGCACAGCGATCGTCTCGTCAAACATTCGGTCATACCGAGCCGCGGGGTCGTAATCTGTCAGCGTGCCGAATGCCGGATGACCAGGCCGTTCCTCCTGCAGGCGGTAGCGGAAGACCAGAACCTCGCCGCGATCTCGCCACTGCCAAACCCGCTCGAAATGCTGCGGCTCGAACTCGTCATCATGGTCGAGGTACACGACCCATTCCCCCCGGGCCGCAGCCAGGGCGGTGTTCCGGGCCGCCGAAATCCCTCGGTTAGCGAGGTGCCGAAACGCGCGAATCCGCGGGTCGCGGGCCGCCCACCAATCCAACCTCTCAGCCGACCCGTCCTGCGACCCATCGTCAACCGCCAGCAGTTCCCAGTCAGGCAGGGTCTGCCCCAAAACGGACCGGACCGCCCGGTCGAGAAACCGCATCCCGTTGTACACGGGAGTGACGACCGAGATTTTGGCAGCCATGACAGTTAGGACCTCGACTTCGGCGGACCGGAACTGGTTCTGCCGACCACGCCAGCCTGTACGAGGCTCTATTCAATTTATGACCCGGGACAGACCAGATCATTGACATTCACAAGACCCGAGAACCCCGATGCGAAGTCATCCGAAAGTCTTCCACACAAACCGCGATTCTCCTGTGAGAGCCAGGCTCCTCGCAAATCCGGAATGATGTGATCCCATTGTCAGCTATCCGACGCCCAATCCAAACATTCGAAATCACCTTCACAATCTTAAATCATGTTTTATAGTCCGGACCCCCTCTCCCACTCACGGTCGCATACGATCCGAAATCAGGATTTATCACCATCACCCGGTACAACCGACTTTGTGTGACATGGCAATTGCATCCACCTTCACAACGCTCGTGCTCAGCTGATACATTGGGCGAGCCAGTGGATCTGGAAGGATCGAACCGGTTGCTTCTTGATAACCCTCAACGCGAGAGTACAGCCATGAGCCTCACGAGCCCCATCGAATGGGATGATCTGGCGAGCGGGAACGAGATTGAAATTGCTTTGGATACCGAATTTCAGGACGTGGAGACCCTCTCCATCCAGTTTGCGGCCAGACTCCATGGCCAGATCCGGGTTCAGATTTATCACGCGGGGACCATCCCGCCCCCTCCACAAAACACATTTGGTCCGAAGTTCGCTCGACGCTTTAAGGGGGAAAAGGTGACCGTCAGTCTGGACGAATTGCTGCCTCACCGCTGGCACGCCTCACAATCGACGTCGTTGGTTCCCAAAGTCGAGGCAACCGAATCTCATCCGCCCGAGGTGGATTCTGTGGATGAGAAGTAGCCACTTCTGACGCCCCCCCCCCCGGGAATCCGCTCCCTCTGTCAGGAGTGTGGTTCACCGGTCGGGAAGTCTATTCCTCCCGAGTTCTCACAGCATTTGCCCTTCCCTCATACCTCCTTGCCGCCTCCCTTACCCGCACCATTAACCGGCGAACACCTGCCAACCCCATGGCCTCGAACGCGGGCGACCGTGCAATCGCCGCCAGCGACTGTCCGTCCAAACGACGATCCACCAGTTCGACCGCTTGGGTACCGAGTTCGCGGGACAGAAACACTCTGAACTCGTCGACGAGACCGTCCGGCATGCCAACCATCTCCGGCTCGAAGTCTTGACTTGAGAAACCACCGAAGCGCCTCAACTGTCGCTGTTCATCCCGCTTCCAGTTAGCGATCGCGTTTCGGACCGAAACAGCGAACCGTGCCTGCAATGAGCCGTTTCTGCTCGGCACGAATCCACGAAACAAATTTCCTGGGCTCACGAGAAGGTATTCGGCAATCTCGGCAGCGGCTTGCTCTCGCTCATCTTGCCGCTCGATTCCGGCATTTCTGAGAGACGTCAACAAGTACGCCATCCAATCGAAGTTCCTCGCTGCGATCAGTTCCGATCGTTGGACAGGTTCTCGAACTCGCAGAATCAATTGCTCCAGCTGATCCCGAAACAGGCCATTGAAGGAACTCGTGTCGAGTTGGCCGGATTCGGCGAGCGCGAGCCAGAGCGGGAAGGTGTGCATGCCTTTATGTATCTGCCAGTTCGACAAATTTGCAGGTTCTGCAACTTTGCCACACCACCGATGAAGTTTATTTGTGCAGCCAAATTGTAATGTGTGCAGGTCGGATGCTCGGATTGTTGTTAAAAAAACTTAATTCGATCATGTGCTCGCCCATCCTCGTCTTGAACTCCTCATCGGAGTCGGTCTCAAATACGGTGCCGTCTTCCTCGTCAGGCGGGACTTGAACCTGCAACCTGTCGATTGCGTGTCGAGGCGGTAGCCCAAACAATGCCGGAGACAAAGGAAATCGGGATGAACCCGCTTCCGACCCGGGGACAAAGCAGTGGGTCGACATCGCGATGAAACTCGTCGAGATCCCATCTCGCGGACGGCGCAAGTCGAGAAAGCGATGTAAGAATAGTCCCCTTGTGACGGTGCTATTGCCAGATCGACAAGTTTTTCTGTCCCTCTCAATGACCTGTAGACCCCATCCGACCCTCCTGCCCGGGGTGCTGCGTGTCCGAGATCTCGACCCCCAATGCCGAACTCCACCTTCGGCGACAGGCCTTCCTGCTGGACCAGCTGACGTTCGCTCCTGCCGAGCAACTGACGCAGTCTGCAGTCAACAAGGCCATTCCTTCCCCGATCAAGTTGGAACTGACGTTGTCGCCGGCTCTGGCCAATCAGATCCGGAGCGAGATGACGAACCACGGCTGGGTGGAAACGAAAAAGGTCGGGCGTGTGGTGAGCTATCGGATCACCGATGTTGGCCGGCAGCAGTGGGCCGAGTTGCAGCGGTATGTTCCGCTACTCCCGGCAAAAGGAATTCCGAATCGACCACTCGACCAGTGGGAACAAACGGCTCGAAGCCTCTATGTTTTGGACGCTTTGGATCGGGCTCCAGGTCATTCGTTCACGAAAGCAGACCTGGACGCAGCGTTTGGAGGGCGCCCCAAACTCACGCCACGGGATCTCGTTTCCCGACATCCTGGCGGTGTGCTCTTTCGCGACCAACTCGCACTCGGTTTGAATGCCGCAACCACCCGCGAAGTTTTGTCGGCACTGGTTTTGGATGGTTCGGTCGGTCGGCATCGGGGCGAAGGGTCGGAAATCTATTCTCTCACTCCGATTGGACGACAACGACTCCCTCAACTTCGTACCGAGTGCCCGGTGTTGCCTCCATGCGGGATGGTCAAACAGCCTCCTCGGGTCGCAGTGGAACCAGCACGTCATGCCTACCTGTTATTGGAAATCCTCCAGACTCCTGAGGGGCGTCGAAGTGCTAGCGAGGTCATGTCGGCAAGGTTTCCATCGTCGATTCACCTCAACGCTCCTACCGCATGGCAAGTTCGGACTCGGCTTGTCCGCGAAGGGCATCTGAGCCTCCAGACGGACGGGATGAATGCGGAGTATGCACTCACTTCGAAGGGGAAACAATACTTGACAACCTTGTCCTTTGATGAACTGGGGGAGTTCAAGATTCAAGGGTTGGCTCTGACGGAACTGCTTCGCATCGCGAGGACGTCCCGACCGACCGAAATCGAAGTGCGACCAGCGAAGAGCCCGGACGCTTTGATCCCTTCTTCGAGTGATCTCGAAACCGTGGTGATCGAGATCACAGGCCAGCTACTCCGGGAGCGGTTTCAGGCGATGGGGATGGTGCCGATTCACGAGCTCAGATCCGCCATCGCGCTTCGAATGGGGGCAACCGCGTCGTCGCACGGCGTTTTGGACTCGCTCCTGTTGGAACTTCGACGTGCCAAGAAAGTCCGTCTGATCTCCATTTCCGATCGGAGTCGGGCGACCCCCGAGCAGCTTCAGGAATCTGTGCACGCAGTAGGTGAAACCTTCTTTTACGTGGAGCTTTGCCATGCGGCCGGGCACAGTGGATGATCCATTCGCCGTCGATCGGCTCAACGGTGTGGCTGATTTCCTCCCGGAATGGGATGTCCCCTCACTGGGGAAGCGATTCACGGACGATTTCTCTGCGGCCATCGATGAAGTCCGAGCCAATCCTCGTCCAGACCCCCGCCGGAAGGTCCGTGCGTTCATCGGCCAGGCCGGGTATGGCAAGACCCATCTCTTCGGCCGTCTCCAACATCGCCATCAGGGGCAGATCTTTCTCGCATTCATCGCCGCCCCTCCCGGACGAGAAGGGGAAACTCACCCCGAGGCGATCGAATCGTCCCTCCGCTGGCAGGTTGTCGAATCGCTTCTCTCCTCGTCCCACGCAATTGCTCCGTTTCGCGTTGAACTCGCCCGGTTGCTCGTGCCTTCTTTTATTGCGTATTTCGATCAACTCGGACCAGCCTGGAAAGCTCGCTCCGCCTCGGTCCGCAATGCGTTAGAACAGGATCCGCTTACGGTGCTCGAACTCTTCGGGCACGTCGAGCGACTCGCTCCTTACCATCAACTCGCCGACGCGGTTCGATCGGCTTTGCCCGAATGCTCGAGTGCTGTTCTCCGTGCCCTCATCCTCAGTTCGTCACCGGCGGGCGATGATGTTCGGTGGTGGTTGCGTGGCGAAGCCGATCAGGTTCCCGCTGCGAGACTGGAAGCATTGCACCTGCTCGGTCGAGAAGGGAATCCTCTGCCTTCTCCCCCATTGGTGGAGATTCTTCGAGCCACAGCAGAGATTTTGAAGTTCAATCGGGTCCCATTGGTACTCTGTTTCGATCAACTTGAAGAACTCTTCAAGGCAGACCGAGCAGGGTTCTCGACGCTCACCGGACAGATCATGTCTTGGATCCAAACCGTGCCCAATCTGTTGGTCGGGATTGGGTGCATGGAGGACGTTTGGAAGGAAATCCGTCAAGGAGCTGGCTTCAAATCCTTTCTGGACCGTGTCTCCGTCCACGAACTTCCCCCGCTGTCGGGTGTTGAAGCCGTCGGGATGGTGACTCGGCGGATGGCGTCCTGGTCAGAGTTTGATGCGAAACGATCACCAGGATGGCCATTCGACCTCGACTCGTTGCGGCGCTTTGCGGATCGAGACGGTCCGTCACCCCGGCATCTCATTCAGAACGAATGTGCTCCGCGTTTCAACGAATGGCTATCTCGTAAACAATCGGGAGAAATTCAGTTCGACGGTGGAGCCGTGATCGTTCCGCCTGCAGAAGCGTTTCGACTGGAGTGGGCGAAGACACTCGATTCCATCCGAGCCGAGCGAAGAACGGCATCGGATACTCACGAATCCGACCTGTGGGCGGGGGTCCAGGAAGCACTGCTGATCGCACAACGGGGTGGCTATTCGCCCACTTCTAGTCACCGAATCGAACGGATTGAGACGCAACCGCTTCCAGCCACAGCGAGCGATCCTCGCCACAGTGCCCTGGTGCATCTTGCCTGTGAAGGCAAGTCGCGATCGGTACTGGTCGCCGTCTCCAAGAAGGATGGCGGCCAGGCGTTCGGCAAGTGGTATGGTGTCCTCAATGACGCTCTGGTTGGACCGGTTTTGGGTGCGGTCGTCATCTGGCCCCGCGCGAGTTTGAGCGTCGGGAAAACCACCGCGAGCTACCGCAACTATGCGGATCGAATTGACGCTGGCTCAGTCCGCCCCTTTCCCTTAGATGAACACGAGACCACGTTCCAACAACTGGAATGTTTGCGACAGCTTTCTCGCCGAGCTGGGACGGATCTGATCCTGAACGGTGTGCCCATCAGCAAGGACGACTTCCTGAAACTGGTCGTGGAAACCGGCGTCGTGGGGAACCTGAAACTCTACGAATTCCTCTTCCACAACTGGAAAGGATTGTCACCGGAACCTGTTGCGAATCCCCTGGACAGCCCGCTACCCCCAGTCGTATCCCGGCCGACATCGATTGCAGCTTCTCCTGCAGTTCCCTCGGTCCCAGCGGTTGCGGAGTCACCTCCCATACGATCCGCACGCTCGACTTCGACATCGCCGTTGCCAGTCCAATCCCCGGTTTCAGCGGATTCCGTTCCCAAGCAACCTTGGGCGGAGGGAATGCTGCAGAAAGCCTGTGAGTACCTGAAGAAACGGGGCCAACTTGTTCACGCACTGGGTACAGAACTTGGTCCGACGTTTGTTCGCCTCAAGGTGGAGCTTCGAGGGGATGCCGACTTCGGACGGATCCGCAAACAAGCGGAGAATCTCAAGGTTCACCTCGCCTTGCAGCAGGACCCTCTCATCGCGAGCCAGGCAGGGTACGTCAGCATCGATTTGCAACGGCCGGATCGCCAGGTCGTCGACTTGCCTCCCTTGCTTGGCGGATGTCCGGACAAATTTCAGGGCGAGCCCGCTTTTCCCGCCGGTGTCGATGTTTCTGGCTCGGTTGCCTGGTTGAACCTCAGCGAGCCGGAGAGTTGCCATCTGCTGGTCGCAGGCACAACGGGGAGCGGAAAGAGCGAATTTCTCAAAGCCATGCTCGCCGCGTTAGCGGCTCGACTCGAACCCTCCCAGGTGAGCTTCCGGTTGATCGATCCAAAACGAGTCACCTTCCATATCGACCCGCGGTGCCCATACCTTGGGGGGCCTGTGGTCTACGATGGCGACGAAGCGGTCCCGGTGCTCGAGGAATGCGTCGAGGAAATGGAACGTCGCTATCGACTGCTTCAGACACGATCACTGGATCATGTCCGACACCTGAGCGGTGCGGATGCTGTCCCCCGTTGGATTGTGGTATTCGATGAGTTCGCCGATTTGATGACCGACAAGGCAACCAAGAGGCAACTCGAACCCCTCTTGAAGCGTCTGGGGGCGAAAGCGCGGGCCGCTGGGATCCACTTGGTACTCGGGACTCAACGACCCGAAGCGTCGGTCGTGACGCCCGTCTTGCGAAGCAACCTCCCGGGTCGGATCGGATTGCAGGTGGCGACCGAACGGGAATCGAAACTCTTTCTCGACGAACCCGACGCCGCGTATCTCTTCGGAAAGGGAGATCTGGTCTGGAAACGGGGTGCGGGATTGGTGCGGCTCCAAAGTCCGTTCGTACCCCGGCCGGAACTGGAACAATTCCTCCGCGTGACGGGATAGTTACCACATTCGTTGTTCGAGATACTCACGGGCGACCCCCGCAACATCAAAACACCCAGCGGGCACAGTCCACTCACCCGGTCCGGGAGGGGTTTCCACATCGAGTTCCGTCCACAACTCGCCGGCATTTGCAAAGCGTCGCGACGGATGAGCCAGGCATCGCGAGATGAGTTTGATGGTCCGGGAATCGGCACCAGCCGCGCTAAGCTGCTCCGCGAAATCATACGCCGGCCGCACCAACTCTCCTGTCAGAAGTTGATACCAGATTACTCCCAGGGCAAAGACATCGTCCTGTGCCGGGTGTCTCGCTCGAAATGGGTCCGACGCTTCGGGAGGATGGTACATCCGCGTCCCCACCAGAATGGGCTCGGACCGCATGGACGACTGCGTTTCGTGCCGGGAATCGATGCGACTCAAGCCGAAATCCGCCACTTTGGGGATCGGATCTCGGTCGCCTGAGAGCAGGATGTTCGCCGGTTTCAGGTCACGGTGAAAGATCTCATATCGATGTGCCTCGGCGGTGCCTCTGGCAACATCTCGCATCACATCGAGTGCATTCAACGGCTGGCGGTCATCGGAGCGTCGCAAGATCCAGTCTTCGAGTGATCCTGCATCAGCATATTCCAGGACCAAATACGGGTGAGGTTCGGCATCAACTGCGACATCGAGGTAACCGATCACGTAGGGGCATTCGCGGAGTTTTTGTCGCACTTTCATGAGTGCCATCGCTTCCCGTCGAAGCCAGTCTCGTGACCCTTCCAGCGTGAAGAATTTGAAGACATGCGGAGTGGGATAGAGCAAATTCTCCGCTCGCCAAACCTCACCGAATGCGCCCATGCCAAGGAACGATTTGAGTTCCCAGTTTTGAATCTTTTCACCTGCACGTCTTTTTGGCTGAATATTTTGCAGCAGTTGCTCAATCAGGTGGGCGCATCGCAAGTAACTACTGAGTGGTGTACCATTGGTGGAATGGAATCGCGCCCCCCGGACGAGATTGATGAGCAGATCGGTGAGTTCTTCCTTCTGGGCCGGTGTGAAGATTTTGGGAGCATTCCAGTTCTTGACTGCCTCCCGAACCTCGGTTTCCGAGACCAGGCCGAGTTGCTCCATGAAAGCCAGCACGCGGACCGTTTTCTGGGTTCGGGCCCAATCCCGCAAATAGGAGGTGAGCAACGAGGCAACGGTATAGGTTCCTCCGATCGCTTGAGCAACGGTTCCGATCGGTCCAAGGATGTTGGCGATCACGTCCATGGAAGCCTCGAAATAGGATGGCAGTCGTGACGATGAAGGTAATGATATCTTTTGGTGGCGAGACCAACAGCAAGATTCGGGATCGCATTTCAGGGATGCTTCGCCTCTTGCACCATCGTCGGGATGGATCTCGGCGTCAAAATCCCTTTGTAGGCGCGGCGGTCGACGAAATCCCCGGCGGCTCGCCCGGCTGATCGCCAACGGCCTACGGACGTACCCTGTGGCACTGCCGTGAACGAAGACCACCTCGCTCAACCCAGGTCGTCAATTCGCATTCAGTTCTCCGCGATTCTGAACCTTATCCTCCACACCCACGTCCTCGCCCTCCCCCCTCTTTCGGCGAACAGGCCGCCGTAGACCGGTTCCAGGTCGCCTTCCCGATCAAGGCGAGCAGAGCCGCTTCTGTCGGTCCGCCAGAAAATTCATCGAACGCGACTGCCCATATCAGATCGTGGTCAATCCGGTGCGTCTGCAACTAGGCGTCAAGCGAGGGCCGTGGCATCGGCGGATTGGCGACTCGGACCATTTCGCATGTCGGATATATGTCGGATATCGCCTCGGATTCTATCGAAAACCAGAGCAACGAAATCGCACAAACCCTTTGCAGCACAAGAGTTTCGATTATCTATTTATTCGATGTCGAGAGGCCCGGCGCCTCCACATAAACCCGGGTTGCGAGAAATCGCAACCCGGGTTTTTTCATGGACTTAGGGAAAAAGTCGGACGCCACGAATGCCTCTGCGCCGGCATCATCCGCCTCGTCCCCGAAAAGCCCCATGTCGTTGCGGAAGGGCTCAAAGATTCCCAGGTCCGCCGACAAGAAGAGTTAGCCAGTGCGATTCGTCGGATCGACATCGGCTTTCCTGACCACGATCCCGAGGGTCGCGGTCTTCCAACGGGCCAGACGCTTCACCAGGCTCTGCAAGCCTACACAGAGCATCTCGGCGAGACCTTGCGAGACACGGCCGGGAATGAGACGGCATGGGGAGCCGTCAAACCGATCTGCGTCCGCTTCCTGATCTCCCACACGGAGAATGTCGATCTTTCCGCTCTGACAGCCGCCCACATCGACCGGGTAATCGACACGATCCGTCGCCGCCCGCACGCTCGTACTCATGCGGCTCAGAAGGCGGGTGGGAAGCCAATCTCCGCGAAATACGCCAAGACGTGCATTGGAGTTTGGCGTCACTTTATTCGCTGGTTGCACAAAGCCGATTGAGTCCATCAGCCACGAGACGGTGCGTCAGACGCTAAAAAAAAAGCGATGACGAACCGCAAACTCGAGTACTGGATCATTCCGCCGAAAGCGGATGCCGAGTTTGCGGCCCAGATGGAGATAGTGTTAGATACATATGCATTGCCGTACGATCCCCGGATTCCAGTAGTATGCATGGACGAGCAACCGGTGCAGTTGTTGAAGGAGACGCGGACGCCGATCCCGGCCACGAAAGACCATCCGAAGCGGGTCGATTACGAGTATGAGCGGGCCGGGACCGCGAGTCTGTTCCTGTTCTGCGAGCCCTTGGTGGGCTGGCGTGAGGTGAGTGTTCAGGATCATCGCACGAAAGTGGACTGGGCGAAGGAGTTGGCGGCAATATTGGATGGTCGTATGCGAAGGCGGAGAAAGTGATCTTGGTGTGTGATAACCTCAATACCCATACATTGGGTGCGTTGTATGAGGCATTCGATGCGGAGCGTGCACGGTCGCTGGTGCGTCGCTTGGAACTCCGCCACACACCGAAGCATGGGAGTTGGCTGAACATCGCGGAGTGCGAGTTGAGTGCGTTGACGCGTCAGTGCATAAGAGGGCGGCGATTTGAAACGATTGAGGCATTGCTTGCGGAGACGTCCGCTTGGCACGCGCGAACGAACGAGAAGCAACGTGGCGTGGACTGGCAGATGCGAGTGGCGGACGCTCGCATCAAGTTGAAGTCCGTCTACCCCCAAAATACTAACCTGACGCTGCACTAGTACCGACTGGTTGGCGTAGGCCCCATCCCCAGACAATCTGGAGGCACCCGTCCGGTCTTGCAATCGACTCGGAAGTTGCCGTCCCGGTGGTTTCGGGCGATTCTAGTCGGAGGCCTTTTCCTGCCGCGTCGCTTCCCTCCCTCCGTCTGCCGGGACCCTCTCATGCGTCTGATTCGCCTCCTCTTCCTGGTGCTGATGCTCTCCGCAGGGCCGGCTTTGGCTGCGGAACCGGGCCGGCCCAACGTCGTGATCCTGTATGCCGACGATATGGGCTGGGGTGATCTCGGGGTCCAGAATGCGAAATCGAAGATTCCCACGCCGAACCTCGACAAACTCGCCGCCGAGGGGATGCGCTTCACCGATGCCCACAGTTCCTCCGGCATCTGCACCCCGAGCCGATATGCTCTGCTGAGCGGCCGCTACCACTGGCGGAAATTCCACGGCATCGTCAACTCCTTCGACCAGCCCGTCCTCGATGCGGACAAGACCACCATCGCCGCGCTGCTGCAGAAGAAGGGGTACGAGACCGGTTGCATCGGGAAGTGGCACCTAGGCTGGGACTGGAAATCGATCCAGAAACCAGGGGCGAAATCGAACCCCAAGACCGGCTTCCCCCCGGACGCTTTCGACTGGTCCAAACCCATCCCCGGCGGCCCGCTCTCGTTCGGGTTCAACAGCTACTTCGGCGACGACGTCCCGAACTTTCCCCCGTATGCCTGGTTCGAGAATGACCGGGTGATCACACCGCCGACGGTGCCGTTGAATCTGAGCGTGAAGACGGCGGAGGGGAACTGGGAAGCCCGCCCCGGGCCGTCGGTCAAGGACTGGGATTTCTACGACGTCATGCCAAAGCTCACCGACCGGGCCGTCGAGTGGATTGGGAAGCAGAAGAAGGATCGGCCGTTCTTCCTCTACTTCCCGTTTACGTCGCCCCACGCCCCGATCGTGCCGAGCAAGGAATTCGCGGGGAAATCGAAGGCGAACGGGTACGGAGACTACGTCGTGCAGACCGACGACACCGTTGGCCGGGTCCTCGCCGCCCTGGAAAAGAACGGGTTTGCGGAGAACACGATCGTCATTTTCTCCGCCGACAACGGGCCGGAGCACTACGCCTACGACCGCATCCAGAAGTTCGAGCACCGCAGCATGGGGGAACTTCGTGGCCTCAAACGCGACATCTACGAGGGGGGCCACCGCGTGCCGTTCCTCGTCCGCTGGCCCGGCCGAGTTCCCGCGAACAAGGTCAGCGACGCCCTGCTGAGTCAGATCGACGTCTACGCCACCCTCGCCGCGATCGTCGGTGCCGACATTCCCGCCGGCTCCGCCGAGGACAGCTACAACCAGCTTCCGCTCTGGAAGGGAGGGAAGTCGGCACGCGAGACCCTGGTCCACAACACGAACCCGAACGGCTACGCCCTCCGCCACGGCGACTGGGTCCTGATCGCCGCCAAGACCGGCTCGGTGACGAAAGTTCCCGACTGGTTCAACGAGAAATTCGGGTACACGAAGAACGCATATGCCGGCGAACTCTACAACCTCCGGAAAGACCCGGCCCAGAAATCGAATCTCTACAACGAGCTTCCCGACGAGGTGCAGAATCTGACGAAGAAGCTCGAAACGATTCGCGCCAAGGGCCAGGTGCGGTGACGGTGGGTGTCACGATTTTGCCGGGGAAGCGGTGTCCGCGGGCGTCGGGTCGGCTTGAATAGAAGGGTGCCCGTGCCCGCCTTTCCCGGAGGAACCATGTCCGCCGACCGCCTGCCGACCCGCGCC
The DNA here is from genome assembly GCA_964552815.1 of uncultured Alcaligenaceae bacterium. GTDB lineage: Bacteria > Planctomycetota > Planctomycetia > Gemmatales > Gemmataceae > CAYUHJ01. Next base: position 21,365 of record CAZKIQ010000012.1, read on the forward strand.
GAAGTTCCCGTCGAAGACACCTGGGACCTGTCGAGCCTCTTTTCCTCCGATGCGGACTGGGAAACCGCGATCGCCGAGTACGAGAAACTCGTCCCCGGCTACGCCCCGTTTCGCGGCACGCTCGGCACCGGCCCCGCCGCACTGGTGGCCTGCCTCGAATTCGACACCAGGCTCGATCGGCTCGGCGACCGCGTTGGAACCTACGCCTTCCTCAAGGCCTCCGAGGACGTCGCGAACGGGGCGTATCAGGGCATGAAGGCCCGCTACATCGGCGTCGCCAGTCGGGCCGCCGAGCACGCCAGCTACATCCGCCCGGAGGTTTTATCGCTTCCGGACGAGATGCTGGAGCGGTACCTCGCCGCCCCGGAACTGGCCTCGTATCGGCTCGTTTTGCAGCGGTTGATGCGGTACAAGCCCCACACCTTGAGCGAGTCCGAAGAGCGGCTCCTGGCAATGCAAATCGAGGTCGCCCAGACGCCGCGAACGGTTTTCGACCAGTTGAACAACGCAGATCTGAAGTTTGGACGGATCGAAATCGCGCCCGGCCGAGTGATCGATCTGACGCACGGTACGTTTTCCTCGTGCCTCGAAAATCCGGATCGTGCGGTGCGGAAACAGGCGTTCCACCAGTTCTACGCCGAGTTCGCCGACCACGCGAATACCCTGGCCGCGACGTTTGCGGGCTCGGTGAAACAGGATGTCTATCAATCACGCGTTCGCAATTATACCAGCGCCCGGGCGGCTGCATTATTCCCGGATAACGTTCCGGAAAGCGTGTATGACAATCTCGTTTCCGCGGTCCGCACCAACCTTCCCGCGGTTCACAAGTATTACAAGGTCCGCCAGCGGGCGATGAAGATCCCCGACATCCATTTCTACGACATCTACGTCCCCATTATCCCGGACATGCAAAAGACTACCGAGTGGAATACGGCCGTGGAGTTGGTGATCGAGGCCCTCCAACCCCTCGGCAGCGACTACGTTTCCACTCTGACCAAGGGTCTTCGCGGCAGGTGGTGCGACCGCTACGAAAACAAGGGAAAACGCAGCGGGGCCTTCTCCTCCGGATGCTACGACAGCGACCCCTACATCCTCATGAACTACCAGGCGGATGTATTGGATCACGTCTTTACGCTCGCCCACGAGGCGGGGCATAGCATGCATACCCACCTGTCGAAATCGCAACCCTACCAGTACGCGAATTACACCATCTTCGTGGCCGAGGTTGCATCCACATTCAATGAGCAACTTCTGGGTCGATTGATGATGTCACGGGCAAAGGATGACCGGGAACGGGCTTACTACCTCAATCGGGAGATTGATGAGACCCGGCGGACGATCATCCGCCAAACAATGTTCGCGGAATTCGAGCAGATCGCGCACAGCCTGGCCGAGCGGAACGAGCCACTGACCCTCGACACGCTGCGTGGCGAATACCGCAAACTGCTCGATGCGTACTTCGGGCCAGATTTCGTGCTCGATGACGAACTGAGCCTGGAATGCCTGCGAATTCCCCACTTCTACGGGGCGTTCTACGTCTACAAATACTCGACCGGCCTCGCCGCCGCGATCGCCCTCGCCGACCGGGTCATGAGCGGCGGCAAAGCGGAACTCGACGCGTACCTCGGCTTCCTTCGCGGCGGTTGCTCAAAGGATCCGCTCGATCTCCTCCGCGATGCGGGGGTCGACATGGCCACACCGGAGCCGGTCAACGCTGCTCTGGCCCGATTCGCGAAGCTCGTCGACGAACTGGACAGACTTGTTCCGTGAGGGGCCACTTGCCCTACTCGAACGGCTGCCGTAGCGTATTTACGTTCTTTTCCCGGAGGACTCTGCCATGCGTCGAATGCTCGGTGCCCTCGCGATCACGTTCCTGGCGACGGCCGTCGTCCAGGCCCACGCGATCTACATTGTCGCCAACGTCGGAGACGCCACCACCCAGATCACGGTCGTCTTCTCTGACGATCTCAAACCCGACCCGCGGGTGAAGGAGGCGACGTGGAAGAAACTGGAGGGGGTCACCCTCACGGTTCAAACCCGCAGTGGCAAAACCGTCTCCGTCAAAACCGAGAAAGCCGAAGCGTGCCTCAAATCCACGTACATGCTCACCGGCAACATGCCCGATGATCCGAGCCTGATCTTCACGAAGGTCGACTACGGTGTCTCCACCAAGGGGGAAAAATCGAGCCGGCTCTTTTTCTACCCCAAGGCTATCCTCGGAGACATTCCCGAAAAATCGACCGTGGGCGGCCCACTCCAGCTGGAACTGGTTCCGAAAGTTGAAGGGGGAAAAGTTCGCTTCCAGGTGCTGGCGGAGGGAAAGCCTGTCAAGGACGCAACCGTCAACGTGATGCTTCCGAAGGACGACCAGAAGGAGAAAGCCACCACCGATGAGAAGGGTTGGACGCAAGCGTTCGAGGGGACCGGGCGTTACGGCGTAACGGTCCGGCACGTCGAGGCAAAAGGCGGCGTATGGAACGGAACCAAGTACGAGCAAACGACCCACGTCGCGACTTTGGTCGTGGACGTGAAATGACCACGCGACTGGCTTCCGAGTTGCATAATGGATCGAAAATCGACGAAAAGCGGGCTGGGAGACCAGCCCGTGCCTATTTTCTGGGCATCGTGAGTGGAATTTCTGGGCAGCCGGTGCTAGAGTAGAAGTACTTCTCCTCCAGGTGTTGCCTCGTCATTGGCTTCCTCTCCCAAGGTTGCCGGTGCGAATGCCGAAAAGTGAGCACGACGCGTCCCCACTACCGGGTCTGGTTGGCAGTGCGCCGTCGATGCAGGATGTCTACCGCCTGGTGCGCCTGGCCGCGCCCCGTTCCGCCAACGTCCTCCTGATCGGCGAAACCGGCACCGGGAAGGAAGTGGTCGCCCGGGCGATCCACAAAAATTCCGCCCGCCGCGAAGGCCCCTACATCCGCGTCAACTGCGGGGCACTCCACGAAAACCTCCTCGAATCCGAGCTTTTCGGCCACGTCAAGGGTGCGTTTACCGGGGCGATCGAGAACAAGGCCGGCCGATTCGAGGCCGCCCACGGGGGGACGATCTTCCTCGACGAAATCAACTCCATGTCCCCGAAACTGCAGGTCAAACTGCTCCGGGTCCTCCAGGAACGCGAATTCGAACGGGTCGGGGAAAGTCGGACCATTCGCGTCGATGTCCGCGTCATCGCCGCCACGAATGCCAGCCTCGAAGAGCTCGTCGAACGTGGGGAATTCCGGGAAGACCTGTACTATCGCCTCAACGTCGTTCCCATTGTCCTTCCCCCACTTCGGGACCGCCGGGAAGACATCGCCCCACTCGCGAATTTCTTCCTCCGACGATTTGCCGAGCAGAATCGGCTCCCGCAGACGCCGACCATTTCCGAAGATCTGATGGCGATTCTGCGGTCGCACGATTGGCCGGGGAACGTGCGGGAGCTGGAAAACGCCATCGAGCGTCTGGTTGTTCTTTCCGAGGACGGGGAACTCGCCGCGGACCTTCTCCGGCTCGATCGGCCGCGGGTGGTACTCCGCTCTTCGAAGGGGAACGGTGGAAACGCCGGAACCGACGTTCCGTCGTTGATCCGATCGCTGGTCCGCGCCGGAATCACAACACCTCGCCCCGGCGGGGTGGGCCTGGCGGACTTCCTGGTTGGCGGTCTGGAACGAGCATTGATCGAGGAGGTGATGCGGCAGTGCGACGGCGTCAAGGTGACCGCCGCCGACCGCCTCGGGATCAACCGGAATACCCTCCACAAAAAACTGGAAGGCTATGAGCAAGACGACCGCAAAACGGCGGCGGTTGTGACCGAATCCTCCGCCGTTGCGGCACCGGTGTCCTGACGACTGCATCGGCCCGGCGGATCACTTCTCCGGCTTCGTCCCCCAGTTCGATCCCTCTTTCCCCTGTCCGGGTTTGACCTGGATCGGCTGATGTTCCGGCTCATTCCGTCGGGGTTGCTCATCACGTCTCGGACCCTCGTTTTGGTCCGAGCATCCGAGTCCGCCAAGCAGGCCGACGGCAAATAGTGTTCGAAGAATTCGCATGGGTTCTCTCGTATTGGAAGGTCAGTATCCCTGGTCCCCGGCGGCGGAGGTGTGGCCGGCTCGATCCTCGATCTTTCCGAGTCGACGGTCGAGCAGTTTCAGCACTGCCTCGACGGCACCGTCGACGGCGTCGTCGATGGCACCGGCCCGATGGTCGGCGGTGAAGGCAGGAAGACCGGCAAGGTGCACCTCGATCCCACAGCGGATGTCGTTGTCGCCGCCCTTGTGACTGTTGACGTCTTCGATGTAGACCTCGATCCGCCGCAACCGATCGCCATGCCGAGCGACGATGGCCGGCTCCACCGACGAGCGGATGTCTTCGGTGAAATCTTCGGAATTGGTGATGAAGTTGTTGGTTCGCACCTGGAAAATCATGGTCCGTCTCCGTCTCGTTTCGCCGTGACTCGCCCGAACTACCGCCGAGGCGGAAAGTTGGGGCTTCGCTTTGCCGAACGGGAAGTGCCCGGCGGAGGGAAATCGCAGGCAAGTTCGGAGCCGAGTCGCAGGGGTTTTCGATGGGGAGATTGGGAAGCCGACTTGCCAACTCGGTGGGTCAGGTCTAGAAATGGAAGTAGCCAGGTACGGTATTCCTGCGGATGCTTCGATGACCCTGCTCAGCCGCAAAGCCGACTACGCCCTCCTGATTCTGTCGCACCTCGACGGGAATCCGTCGGGCGGGAACGCGCGGGTCATCGCGGATCGGTTCGAGATCAGTCGGCCGTTCGTGGCGAACATCCTCAAAGAGTTGTGCCACAAGGGTTTCGTGACGAGCCACCGCGGGGTCAAAGGGGGCTATGTTCTCGCCCGACCACCGGCGGAAGTAACCCTTGCCGAGCTTCTTGAAGCGATTGACGAGGGGTTCCGCCTCGCCGTTTGTGCCGGCGACCCGCCCGGAACGTGTTGCCTCAGCAAGGTTTGCACGGTTCAAGGACCGATCGCCGAGGTGCATCGCCGGTTGCTGGCCGTCCTCCAGCATGTGACGCTGGCGGAAATCTTCCGTCCCGCTGTGGTCGGAACTCCGTCGACAGTCGCGTTGCCCCTTCTGACAACCTCGTTGCCGACGTGCCCGCAGACGACCCCCACTGATCCGACACCTGCGTAATCCGAACCGTTGTGAGAGCGAGATTCGACATGGCCGTGAAACTGCCGATCTACATGGACAACAACTCGACGACGCGGACCGATCCGCGGGTGGTCGAGGCGATGCTGCCGTACTTCACCGAGAAATTCGGCAACGCCGCCAGCCGGAGCCACGCCTTCGGCTGGGAATCCGAAGCCGCAGTCGACGAAGCCCGCGACCAGATCGCCGCCGTCATCGGAGCCACCGGCAAGGAGATTATCTTCACCAGCGGCGCCACCGAGGGGATCAACCTCGCCCTCAAGGGTGTGGCGGCGATGTACAAAAAGAAGGGCAACCACCTCATCACCCAGGTGACGGAGCACAAGGCGACGCTCGACGTTTGCAAGCGCCTCGAACGGGACGGCTTCACGGTCACCTACCTGCCCGTCGACAAGTTCGGCCAGGTCCACCCCGAGCAGATCCGGGAAGCGATCACCGACAAGACGATCCTGGTCAGCATCATGGCGGCGAACAACGAGATCGGCACCGTGATGCCGGTCAAGGAAATCGGGAAGGTTTGCAAGGAAAAGGGCGTTCTCTTCCACACCGACGCTGTCCAGGCCTTCGGCAAGATTCCGCTCGATGTCCTCGAAATGGGCATCGACATTCTCAGCCTCAGCGGGCACAAGGTCTACGGACCCAAGGGAATCGGGGCTCTCTACGTCCGTAAACGGGATCCCCGCGTCCGGCTCGAACCGCAGATCGACGGCGGCGGCCACGAACGGGGCATGCGGTCGGGCACCCTGCCCGTCCCACTGATCGTCGGCCTCGGGGCGGCCGCCGACATCGCACGCCGGGAAATGCCGGAAGAATCGAAGCGGACCTTCGCCCTCCGCGAACGCCTCCGCACCCGGATCATGGACAACCTTCCCGAGTCGTACCTCAACGGCCACCCGACGGAACGCCTGCCCGGGAATGCCAACATCAGCTTCGCCTATGTGGAAGGTGAGGGGCTGATGATGGGTATCAAGGATGTCGCCGTCTCCAGCGGCTCCGCCTGCACCAGTGCGAGCCTCGAACCGAGCTACGTCCTTCGCGCTCTCGGTGTCGGCGACGAACTCGCCCACAGCAGCATCCGCTTCGGCCTCGGCCGCTTCACGACGCAGGAGGAAGTCGACTACGTCTCCGACCTCGTGGTCCGCGAAGTGACCCGGCTGCGGGAAATGTCTCCGCTGTATGAAATGGCCCAGCAGGGGATCGATTTGAAGAGCATCGAGTGGGCGGCGCACTGACTCGGGTACAGTGAAGCCGACCTTTGGGAGTGAATCGATGGCTGGCCCGACCACAAAAAGCCTGGAAGAACGCATCGACGACATCGCAGAGGACATGTCGTCGATCAAGGTGCAGCTTGGCACACATGGGACACAGATTGCGCACCAAGGAGTCCAGCTTGCGACGCAGAGTGCACAATTGACTCATCAGGGCTCGCAACTTGCGAGTCAATCCGAGCTGTTAGCCAGTCAGTCGACACAACTTGCTGCGATCAATTCGCAGATGGCGATGACTCAGAGCCAGATTGGGGCACTTGTCGGGAATATGGCAACGCTTCAGGCACAACTGGCCGGAGCAGTCGCTCGATTGGATGTTGTGACCGAGGATCTTCGTCGCACGAATGCGAGGCTGGATCTCGTCGTCCAGGAAATGCAGGCTTCGAGGCGTGAGTTTACCGAGTTCCGCGGTCGCGTCGATGCCGTCATCAACACCACGAAGTGGTTCGGAGCCTTTGCGGCGACTGTGTTTGTCAGCGTCGTCGCCTCCGGGTTCTACATCGCCCGCTCGGCCGGGAGCCTGGATGCAACCGTCCAACAGCAACAGATCACTCTCGCAGAGATCAAACACGACCTGGGTGAGTTGCGAAGAAAATAACCCGAACCCGAACCGCCCCGAATACCATCAAACTTCCCGATAGGAGCCCGAGATGCCATACAGCGACAAGATTCTGGACCACTACTCCAACCCCCGGAACGTCGGGAGCTTCAGCAACGCCGACCCGACCGTCGGCACGGGGCTCGTCGGCGCTCCGGAATGCGGAGACGTGCTCAAGCTGCAAATCCGCGTCAACCCGGAGACGGGCGTCATCGAGGACGCGAAATTCAAGACCTTCGGGTGCGGGTCCGCCATCGCGTCGAGCAGCCTGGCCACCGAGTGGCTCAAGGGGAAAACCCTCGATGAAGCGATGGCGATCAAGAACACTGCGATCGTCGAGGAACTGGCGTTGCCGCCGGTGAAAGTGCACTGCTCGGTCCTTGCGGAAGATGCGATCAAGGCGGCGATCAAGAACTACCAGGACAAGCAGACCACCGACGAAAAATCCGAAGCTTCTGAGCCAGTTGGGGCGGCGGGGTAACATCCGCGGCCGCACCGGGTATACTTCACCGAACCGAACTTCCCCTCACGAAAGGATCCCACCATGTCCGCCGTTGCCGAAACCTGCTCTGTCGGCCTGAAGACCGACACCAAGACCGTCCCGAACATCACGATCACCGAGAAGGCCGCCGAGGAAGTCCGCCGGATCGTCGCGTCCCAGGAAGCGGAAGGCTCCAAGGAAAAGCTCTACCTCCGGCTCCGCGTCGTTGGCGGCGGTTGCAGCGGCTTCCAGCACAAGCTCGACCTCGACCCGCAAGTCAACGAGAAGCTCGACGAAGTGTACGAAATCGCCGGCCTGTCGGTGGTCGTCGACAAGCGGAGCATGCTCTACCTGAGCGGCGTCACCGTCGACTTCCACGACGACCTCAACAAGCGCGGCTTCAGCATCTCCAACCCGACCGCCAAGAGCACCTGCGGTTGCGGTAGCAGCTTTAGCATGTGAGTTCGAAGCAAAGACGTCCTCGCGAGATCCTCGGCACCGCCGGGGATCTCGTCGCATTTCCAGAGTCACACGTACCGCGACATCAACCGTCGGCTTGCCGGATCGAGGGCGGTCACGTCCGGGATCAGGTAGCGGACGCCGTTGGAGTCGATGATCAGCACCCGCCCCTCGGGCAGTCGGCGGACATCCTCTTCCGTTTTGATCAGGAAGGTCGCCCGGCCCCGGTCGGTGTCGACCTCGCACTCGATCGGCTCGATCGTGCCCGTCATCCGCACCACGCGGGAAACGACTGGCAAGAAGTGCCGTTGTGCCAGTTCCGACTCCAGGACCTCGCGAGTCGGTTGCGGCACATCGTCGAGGCGGTCGATCCAGAGGACTTCCTGACCGTGCGAATCCAGGAGGCTCACGGAGCGACGGGGATCGGTGAGCGGGAACGCGCGGATGGGATCGACACCGGCGAGGCGGGTCCCATCCGGGCGGACGAGGACGAGCTTCCCCCACGCGTCGTGTTCGAGGGAGAAGCTCGGGTTTTGCGGGGAATCGCTGGTGGACATCACTTCTTTTTCTTCGGTTTGATCTCGGCCTCGGCGGGGTCCGGGTCGGGGACCTTCAGTTCCTTCCGGAGCCGGGCGAGTTCGGTTTCGAGTTCCTTTTGCACCGCAGCGACCTCGGTGCGGCCGTAGAGGCTGGTCATTTCGCGGGGGTCGGTCTGGCGGTCGAAGAGTTCCCAGTAATCGACGCCGGGCTCGTAGAAGTGGACGAGTTTGTAGCGATCGGTGACGACGCCGTAGTGCCGGCGGACATCGTGCGGGCCGGGGTACTCGTAGTAGTGGTAGTAGAAGCTTTTCCGCCAGTCGGCCGGGGTTTCCCCACGCAAAATCGGTGCGAAGTCGCGGCCGTGGACGCCCTCCGGGATCGGGAGCCCGGCGGCGGTCAGGAACGTCGGCGCGAAGTCGATGTTGCTGACCATCCGGTCCGAGGTGGTGCCGGGTTTGGCGACGCCCGGCCAGCGGACCACCAGTGGTGTTCGCAGCGATTCCTCGAAGATCCATCGCTTGTCGAACCACCCGTGCTCGCCGAGGTAGAACCCCTGGTCGGCGGTGTAGACGACGATCGTGTTCTCCGCGAGCCCTTCCTTGTCGAGGTAGTCGAGCACTTTGCCGACGCCCTCGTCGACGGCCTTGATGCAGGCGAGGTAGTCGTGCATGTACCGGTTGTACTTCCACCGGACGAGGTCTTTCCCTTCGAGCTTCGCCTCGCGGAACTTCTGGTTCCGGGGCTCGTAGTAGGCGTCCCACACTTTCTTCTGGTCGGGCGTGAGGTTGCCGGGGGTTGTGAGTTTGAGGTCGCGAGCGGTCATGGTCTTGGCGATGGTCATGTCTTGAGTCTTCTCGGCGACGCCGCGACCGGTGTAGTCGTCGAAGAGGGTCGAGGGTTCCGGGTACTGGCGATCCTTGTCGTGGCCGAGGTGGCGGAGGGCGGGTTCCCACTCGCGGTGCGGGGCCTTGTGCTGGCACATCAGGAGGAATGGCTTCGATTTGTCCCGCGATTTCAACCAGTCGAGGGAGAAGTCGGTGATGAGGTCGGTCGTGTACCCCTCGTGCTTGACGCGTTTTCCGTTCTGGATCATCGGCGGGTTGTAGTAGGCGCCCTGGCCGGGGAGGATGTGCCAGTAGTCGAAGCCGGTCGGGTCCGAGACGAGGTGCCACTTTCCGATCATCGCGGTCTGGTAGCCGGCCTTCTGGAGGAGTTTGGGGAAGGTGGTCTGGGTGCCGTCGAACTTGCTGTTGGTGTTGTTGTAAAACCCGTTGGCGTGGTTGTATTTCCCGGTCAGGACGCAAGCTCGGCTCGGGCCGCAGATCGAGTTCGGAACGACGCAGCGGTCGAAGCGCATGCCGCCTTTCGCGATCCGATCGATGTTCGGCGTTTCGAGGAGTTTCCGCTCGTCGCCATACGCCGAGATCGCCTGGTAAGCGTGGTCGTCGGAGAAGATAAAGACGATGTTCGGGGATTTCGCAGGTTTCGCCGGGTCAGCCGCGAACGCGGGAAGGGTGACCAGAGCAGCGAGCACCGTCAAGCCGAGGCGGAGCATGAGGGAAACTCCGGGGAGAAGGGGACGTTACCAGTACAGTCTATCGAGGGCGACGTTCCCGCCAGAGAGGACGACGCCGACCTTGCGGATGTTTGCCTGGTTCTGGAACTTCTCGCCGAGGATGGCGGCAACTCCGACGGCTCCGCTGGGTTCGACGATGAGCTTGGCGCGTTCCCAGATCAGCCGCATCGCGGAAACGATTTCCGGTTCCGTCACGGTAAGGATGGCGTCGACACGATCGCGGATGATCGGCCAGGTGAGTTGACCGAGGCTGGTCATGAGTCCGTCGGCGATGGTGGTGGGAGAGGTTTGGGGAATCCACGTGCCGGCGGCCTTGGAGCGGGCGGCGTCGTCGGCTCCGAGTGGTTCTGCCCCGAAGATCCGGATCGACGGATTCGTTTCTGTGGATGCGATCGCGACGCCGGAGAGCAACCCGCCGCCGCCGACGGGTGTGACGATCGCGTCGAGGTCGGGGATTTCCGCGAGGAGTTCGAGTGCGGCCGTCCCCTGCCCTGCGATGACGTCCGGGTGATCGAAGGGAGGGACGAGGGTGCCCCCCGTCTCCGCGACGACCTCGGCGGCGACCCGTTCCCGGTCGGCGAGCGTCGGTTCGCACTCGATGACCCGGCCTCCGTACCCGGCGACGGCGGCCTTTTTCACCGGCGACGAGGTTCGAGGCATCACGACGTGGGCCGGGATTCCGCGAACCCGGGCGGCGAGGGCGAGGGCCTGGGCGTGGTTCCCGCTACTGTGGGTGACGACGCCGCGAGAAGCGGTCGCGTCGTCGAGTTTCCGGATGGCGTTGGTCGCTCCGCGGTACTTGAACGCCCCCGTTTTCTGGAGGTTTTCGCACTTGAGGAAGACCCGCCGACCCGCCAGGCGGTCGAGAGTCTCGCAGGTGAGAACGGGCGTGCGGTGGACGATCCCACGGATCCGCTCGGCGGCGGCGAGAATCTCGGAGAGGTCGACCGCGTAGGACGTCATCTTCTGGCTCGCACCGGATTTCAATCCCCGCCCCCGCAACCGCCGCACCCGGACCCGCAACCGCCGCCGTCTCCGCCACCGCCGCCATCGGAGGAACCGCAACTTGTCGAGCACCCGCTATCTGGGCTGGAGGGACGGGGGAACCAGGTGTTGATGGCGGCATACATCGGGTCGACGAGGACCGCGGTTCCAAAAAGGGCAACCCCGAGTGCGGCGGCGTCGGCGGTTTCCAGGCCCTGCCCTTTCCGGAAATGGGCGTTCTGCGACTGGTGGTTCTCGAGCAGCCCCTCTCCCCGACGCGTCGCCCGGATGTTCCCGGCGATCGCAACCATCGCACCCAGGAAGCCACCCAATGCCAGGGTGATGACGAGATAGCCGACCGGTTTTCCGTGGGCGAGCCCCATGATCATTCGGGGCAAGCCGAACATCAAAACGACGAGCGCCAGCGGTGCCAGAGCAGTCAGGTAGACACCGAGTTTCCGCCCGCCGGTGAGCATGAAGCCCTCGTCGCGGAGGCGGGATGCCTCCTCGGCGAACCCCTGACTGACCTTCTGCGTGAGGTTGACCAGAATCGTGCGTGATCGGCCGGTGGGAAGTTTGTTCCAGATCACCGCCTCTGTGGGTGTCATCACGGCGGGAGTGGGCCCTGCTGGTTCGAGGAGCTTGCCGTCCTCCGAAACGCGAATTGTTCCAGCGGAGATCATGCGGGCAATCGCGGCGGTGGTCAGTCGATCGGCCCCGCCGGCCATGTAGGCGAGTTGTTCCCAGTCGAATTTCAGGTTCTCGTCGCCGGGTTGCGGGCCGGGGTACTGCACCGCCGACCGCCACAGCCGACCCACCGCCACGGACGCGATCATCACCGGAATCAGAAAGTACAGGAACTGGGTTCCGACGAGGTCGAAGGGGTTGATGAGCCCGCCGACACAGCCGGTCGCGAAGACGAGGATGGCAGCGGCAACCGCGGAGCCGGTGATTCCCCGGCGAACCCACGATTTCGGGACAACCCAGTTCTGCGAGGTGTTGACGACGACAGACCGGGCAGCGGGTCCGAAGCGTTTCTCGACGGGGGGCCAGATGTCGCGAGGCGGAGCTTCGCCGAAGTTCTGGCGGTAGGCAACGAGGGTTTCCTCGTACATCCGCTGGTGCTTCTCAACCTCGGCCAGTCCGCCGCGGGTCGGGTCGTGGTGGAGGGGTTGGCCGAGAATCTCCCCGCAGAACCGCTTCCAGTAGCTCCGCGTGTACGTCAGATGGAGGTGCCAGGCGGCGTCCACTTCCTCGGAGGGGCAGACCGGCTTCCCCCCGGTCACCGCGAGGGCCACGAATCGCTTGTATTCGCGGACGACGCGATCGGCGTACGCCCGGGTCCAGCCGTGTTCCCGGGCGAGTCGGGCCGCGAACGGCAGAGCGACTGACTCATCCCCATCGATGGAGAACGCCTCGATGCGGGCGAGAAGATCCTGGGTGGCCGACATCATGGTCCCGGTCCCCGGCGACGAACGACTCGTGTGCTCGAATCGTACTTCGCCCGGGACGGTTTGGCCTTACCGGAATTGAGGAAATCCCGGTTCCGAGGGTCACTTCGTTTCGAGTTCTTTCGTGATCGCCTTGACCAGTTTGTCGGACATCGGTTCGACACCGGACTCGAACCGGCCGACGACCTCACCCTTGCGGTTGATCAGGAATTTCTCGAAGTTCCAGCCGATGTCCCCGCCGAACTTCGGGTTGGCATCCTTCGAAGTCAGGTAGGCGTACAGCGGGGTGATGTCCTTCCCTTTGACGACAACCTTCGCCAGCATCGGGAACGTGACCTTGTACTTGGTGGAGCAGAACTTCTTGATGTCCTCGTTGGAGCCGGGTTCCTGGGCTCCGAACTCGTTCGCGGGGACACCGATCACGACCAGGCCGTCTTTTCCGTACGTGTCGTAGAGCTTCTGCAGGTCGGTGTACTGGTCGGTGAAGCCGCAGTTGCTGGCGACGTTGACGAAGAGGACGACCTTGCCCTTGTACTGGGAAAGATCGACCTCTTTGCCGTCAATTCCGGCCATTTTGAAGTCGAGTGCGTGGGCCACCTTGGGGGCCTCCTTCTTTTCCGCGGCGTTGCAGGCCGTCGAAACCAGTGCGAGGGATGCGGTCAGCACGAGGAGTTGACGCGTCATCGGGTTCTCCGAGGGAAGTCGGGCGAGCGGGATGGGGACGTTCTACAGTTCGAGACCGCACCCGGCGGGCGGTTCTTCACGGGGCAAGACGCTCTCGCACCCAGCCGCCGGCGGTTTTGCGGAAGCGGATGCGGTCGTGGAGTCGGCTCGGTCGGCCCTGCCAGAACTCGATCGCGTCCGGGGAAACGCGGTATCCGCCCCAGTGGGTAGGCCGGGGAACCTCGTCGGTCGGGAACTTCGCCAACAACGCCGCATGCTCTGTTTCCAGGACTTCCCGCCCCGGAATGACCGCACTTTGCGGCGACGCCCACGCCCCGAGTCGGCTCCCGAGCGGTCGGACGCGATAGTACTCGTCCGATTCCGCGGGGGAAACCATCGTCGCCGTCCCCTCGATGCGGACCTGCCGTTCGAACTGGTGCCAGAGAAACACCATCGCTACGTGCGGATTCCCGGCCATTTCCCGGCCTTTCCGGGAATCGTAGTTCGTGAAGAACGTGAATCCCCGCTCGTCGAAACCCTTCAAGAGCACCACCCGGGCCGACGGTTTCCCCTCCGGCCCGACCGTGGCGAGCGTCATCGCGTTGGGTTCTGGCAGCTCCGCCGACAGGGCGGCCGCGAACCACGAAGAGAACAACGAGATCGGGTCGCTTCCCGCCTCCTCCTCTGAGAGCCCTGCAAGAGTATAGTTCCGCCGCAGATCCGCGATCGAGTGTGCCGAATTTTGCATCCCGGGGAAGTCCACGCTCAACTCCGGTTTCGGATGCGGTGAAAGTCGAGGGAAGTCAACCTATCGTAACCGGGCCCGTCGCAACACGGCCACTTTTCTCCCCGGGTATGGCGAATCATGGACCGTTTCCTGAGTCAGAAAACCGCAATCGTCACCGGGTCGACGCGCGGAATTGGCCTCGGGATCGCCCGTGCACTGGCTGCACGCGGCGCGAACCTCGTCCTCAACGGATTCCCCGAATCGGACGAGATTTCGCAACTGACGACGGAACTGGCGACGACCCACCAAGTCGCGGTCTGGTTCGAGCACGCGGACCTGGCCCAGCCGGCGGAAATCGAAGCGATGATGCACCGATGCCAGGCGAGACCCGGCGGCGTGGACATCCTCGTCAACAACGCCGGAATCCAGCACGTCGCCCCGATCGAAGATTTCCCGCCGGAGAAGTGGGACGCCCTGATTGCGGTCAACCTGTCCGCCGCATTCCACACGATCCGGCTCGCACTGCCGGAGATGCGTCGCCGCGGATGGGGCCGGATCGTCAATGTCGCGTCCGCTCACGGGCTCGTCGCTTCCGCCGGGAAGTCTGCGTACGTCGCGGCGAAACATGGACTGGTGGGGCTCACCAAGGCCGTCGCCCTGGAAACCGCTCGGACCGGCGTGACCTGCAATGCCATCTGCCCCGGTTGGGTCCACACACCCCTGGTGGAGGCACAAATCGAGTCGCGAGCCGCCGCAAACGGGACAACCCTTGAAGCGGCCCGCGAACTTCTGCTTCTGGAGAAGCAACCGTCCGGCGAGTTCGTCACCACGGAACAGATCGGCGAACTCGTCGCGTTCCTTTGTTCCCCGGCGGGCAACCAGATCCGCGGCGCGAGCTGGTCCATCGACGGCGGGTGGGTGGCGCAGTAGAGCCCCCGGGACTCTACGGCTTGCCCTGGAAATCGGACTGGATCAGGCACTTGGGCAACACTGTTTTGAGTGCCTTCACACCGTCCGATGTGACCTTGGTTCGCTTGATGCTCAGGTTGTGCAGAAACGAGATTCTTCCGATCGCGGTGAGATCCTTGTCCTCGATCGGCAGTCCGTCGAGCCGGAGTTCGTGGAGAAAAACGGCGCGGGCGAGCAAGCGAACCCCGTCGGCCGTCACCTTGGTGTCCGAGAGATCAATTTCCTTTGCGAATCCCATCCGAGTGACGAGGTCAACCGACTTGTCCGTGACCGATGTTTTCGCGAGATTCACGGAACTCAGCAACGGCTTCGCGGCCCAGAGTTTCTTGATCGCCTCGTCCGTGATGGTCGACTCCGAAAGATTCAGTTCCTCGAAGCGAGGCAAAACCGCGAGCCGGGAAATGTCCTCGGGCAGCTTGCACCCGGACAGGTCGACGCGGTGGACGACTAGCCCGCGGGGGACGGAGCCCCTGGGTCCGTACCACTCCGAACGGCCATCTTTCTCAACGCAGACTCGGCCCCCGATCGCGAGCACCCAGTCGGCCGTCTCCCGCCGTCGCCGCTCGATGTCCGCCTCTTCCGGTGGGTTCGAATTCGTGTCACCGCTGCTGGTCGGGGGAACAGAGAAGATCGGCGGGGGACCGAACGCTCCGAGACCATCCGGAATCGCACCGAGCCCGTTTCGGCCGGGATCTGTCGGGGTCCGTCCCTCGACACGGTCCGCGAATCGGGTGGGTGTGGTTGTTTCCGAAGGAACGGACGTCGATTCGCCATCCAGCAAGTCGACGGGTGTAGATTTGACGACGAAAATCAGACCGGCGAGAACGCCAAGTGCTCCGATGGCGGCAACCGCTTCCTTCCACCACCCGTGCCGTTTCGGCGGCGGTTTCTGCCTGGGTTTGGGGGCAGGGCTATAGGGTGCGAACCCGGCATCGCCCAGAACGCCGAGCTCCGCGAGAACCCGGACTGCCGTCTGCGGGCGGTCGTCCGGGTTGCGGGACAGCATCCGCGAGATCAAATCGGTCAGCTGTTCCGGAATTTCGTCGCGGAACTGCCGCACGGGCGGAGCATCTTCGGTGGCAAGTTTGGAGAGAATCTCGATGGGCGTATCCGCCTGAAACGGCAGCCGACCGGCCAGCATTTCGAAGAGGACCGCTCCGAGCGAAAACAGGTCAGACCGGACATCGGCGTGGCCGCGAGCCTGTTCCGGTGCCATGTAGGCAGGGGTCCCGATGACCCCTCCTCCGGTGACCCGAGTCCGATCCGTCAGATGGGCGATTCCGAAATCGAGAACCTTCACCCGCCCTCCGGGGTTCTCGACCCACAGGTTGGCCGGCTTGACATCCCGGTGGACCAGACCCGCCGCATGCACCGCTGCCAGGCCCGCCGCCACATCCCGGGCGATCCGCAACACCCGATCGACGGGGAGGGGCCCGCTCGAACGCAAGACGGCATCCAGAGGCGAACCGCGAAGGTACTCCATGCCGATGTACGGAATCCCCCTGTCTTCCCCGACGTGGTAAACCGTGACGACCTGGTCGCTCTTGATCCGGGCGAGTGCCTGCCCTTCTCGGAGGAATCGCGCCCTGGCCCGATCCTCCTGGGCTTCATGGGGAAGCATGACCTTGACCGCCACCGACCGGTCGAGGGAATCGTCGTGACCGAGGTAGACGGCCCCCATTCCGCCTCGCCCGAGCATGCGGATGATGCGGTACGGGCCGATCTGGGCAGGAAACTGGCCGGCGTCGAACGTGCGAACCGTCGGTGCGTCTCCGGGATGGGAGACCACCGTGCCAGCCTCGGCTCGCGTCGACGGCGGTTGCGGAGGTGACGTCACCCGGGTGGGATCCGATTCTTCAGCCGTCATGGCAAATCCTTCTGGAGCCGGTCGAATTCGCGTGCGGTCTGCAGGCTAATCGCCGAGGAACTCGCCTTCGCCCCCGTTCCGTGTGGCCCCACCTGCCAGCGCCGGTGAATTCTTCGACACCGACCGGACCGATCCATCCGCGAAAAGGACCAGGACAGCCGGCCGGGATGGGTGCCCGACCTGGGGAAAGGGTGCATTGGGCGAGAACGGGATCTCCTTGTTCTGCGGCCACGGAACCTTGTCCGCGGCCTCGATCGCGAGAATGGTGTTGCTGGTGCCATCCGGGACATCGACGAGGGAGACAGGTCGGTCGAGCGTCGGGTCGAACATGGTACCTGGCCCTTCCAGAACTCGGATCCGCGTATCCATGGACTGAGGCTCGAGCGGGTCCATGTAGGTGCGGAGGGCCGTCATCGAGAGCGGCCGATTCGCCGGGCTGTCCCACCGTTCTTTCTGACTGCCGGCGTACTGCGAGAACAGTGCGTTCTCGCCGATGTACGGAAGAATCGCGAAGCGCCAGCTCAGACGGTTCTGTCGCTCCAGGAGCGGAACCTCCTTCTCCCCCTTGGCCTGGTGGTACACCCGCGGAAATGCGAATTCGTTGTCGTGGTATTCGTGCAAGCCCAGGCCGACCTGCTTGAAGTTGTTGGTGCTCTGCGACCGCGCCGCCGCGGATCGGACACTTTGCACCGCCGGAAGCAGCAGGCCGATCATTATCGGGAACATGCAAATTCCCGAGAACACACCCAGCCCGATCCCGGCGATCGCCATCCCTTTCCCGACCCCGGTTCGGTTCGCCCTCGTGAGCCCGATGATCCCGAAAATGATCGCGGGGATTCCGGTGAAAACGCTGCAGAGAAACGACATCAGCCCCAGGACGAGTGCCGTCGTGGCGGCCCCGTTCGAGCCTTTGGGGCGATCGTCGAAATCGTCGTACTCCCGCTGTCGGCGGCGGGGCCGATCGTCGTCGCGGGAATCCTGATCCTCGAAACGCTGGCTCATCGTTCAACCCCGGTTGAGGTGGTGGGAATGCGTTGCCGGGGCGTGCCCGTTCCGCCGGCCTCGGACGCTGTGCGGGAAGAGTGCCTCCTGCACCAGATTCCCAGCGGAGTCGAAGGGAAGTTCCCGCGGGGAATCCACCACTTCCAGCCCCGGCACGGACTTCGCCTCGGCCGCCAGCGTCGGCGAGACCCACATCTCGGCGACTTCCAGAGTATTCGGAATCACGCAGAACTTCAGCGAATCTTCGATCGGATTCCAGCACGTATCCACCGCCTGCTGCACGCACTCGCGGTCGGTATCGAACCCGAGGGGGAGTTTGGATCGCCACAGGAAGCGGGCGGTGAGGTTGTTCATTCGGAACGGGATGGGGTCGATCCCTGAGAGGGCACGGGTGGTGGTGAGGTCGGCGATGCCGATGCCCGTCGCGTTGCCATGGCTTTCCGGGGACACGTCGAGGACCGCCATCCGGGTCACGCGGGGGTTGTTGGTCTCCGATTCGGGCGAGGCCTCGATCAGCATCCGTCCGACGACGTTGGGGTCCATGCCGGCCCCGCTGTAGTTCTTGCCGCACTCGCCGACGATCAGCACATCGAGGGCGGGGAATGGGATGCGGCCCATGATCCGCTTCGCCTCTTCTTGCAGCGGCGGTTCGCGTTCGAGAATGTCGTCGCGGTCCAGGATCTCGACCTTGGCCGTCTCCTCGACGGCGTTTTCGAGAACCGCCACGCCGCCGAGGAAGGGGGTCTTTTCGAGCAGCACCTTCGCGGATTCGAGGAGCATGTCCCGAAGTCCGCGGGTTCCGAAGCTGTGGACCTGGTCCGCCCCGTGGCGTTTCCCGAGGCCGATGACCATCATTTTGACGATGCCGGATTCGTACTTGCCGCGGAAATCGGTGTGCGGTTTGACGCGGTTCACCAGGACCACCCCGTCGGCGGCGAGGGCGTTCTTGTCCCACCAGACGGGTTGGCCCCAGGAATTGGTGCCGACATCGACGGCGTCCATGTCGGTGACGACGGGGACGCCGAGGTTCTCCGGGGTGATTCCGTAGCTGGCGAGGAGTTCGCGTTGGCCGTCCGCGGTGGCACCGCCGTGGGAGCCCATGGCGGCGATGGCAAACGGTTTCGCCCCGAGTTCCTTCAAGGCATCGATCGTGGCCCGGGCGATGGGGAGGTAGTTCTTGATCCCCCGGCTGCCGCACCCGACCGCGATCCGCATCCCCGGTTTGATCCGCTCCGCGAGCCGAGATTCGCGGATTTTTCGACGCACTTCCCCGGGAACATCAGCGACAGCGGGTTGAGGGGAAACCTGGCGGACCAGCACAACCGGTGGAATCTTCACGGGACAATCCGTTGCAAAAGGAGCGGAAACGCGACCGAATCACCAGAGGAAATCGTCGCCAACCCGCTCATTTTGGCCAGTACCAGGCGGTTTCGGAAGAGGCTGTTCTTCCTTCGGTGTTCGCTTTGGCGTTTGACTGGTGCGGCAATCCCCCTACAAGTTCCCGCCCGACTCTGCCTAAAATGCCTGTTGTGGCACCGCGCTTGCCACGGGTTTCCCTGACAGCCCCACGGGCGGGTCCGATTCCGCTCGATGACCGTTTCGAGAAGTCGCCATGCCAGAAACTCCCCCACCGGACCCGGCAGAGAAGCCGACTCCGAATTCTTCCCCAACCCCGAATCAGCCGGCACAAGGGGCGAAACGGAACCCGCCGATCCTCCCCGGCGGATGGATCGCCCTGCTGCTGCTCGCCTTTGTTGCGGGGATGATCTTTCTCTACTCGCCGGCCCCGAAACTCATCACCTACACGGAGTTCCGCAAACTCGCGGACCAGGGCCAACTCAAGAAATTTACCCTCGTCGGCAAGGATCAGGCCCGCGGCGAGGTGCGAAACCCCGACCTCGAATGGGT
Organism: uncultured Alcaligenaceae bacterium; assembly: GCA_964552815.1. Classification (GTDB taxonomy): domain Bacteria; phylum Planctomycetota; class Planctomycetia; order Gemmatales; family Gemmataceae; genus CAYUHJ01. Next base: position 41,012 of record CAZKIQ010000012.1, read on the forward strand.
CAAGACTCTCAAACTTTCGGAAGGGAAGTTCTCGGTCAACCTGCCCGTGTCCGACAACCAGGCCGACTTCATCAAAACCCTCGAAGACAAGGACCGGGAATACCGCGAGAAGTTGAAGAAGGAGCATCCGGACGACAAAACCGAGGAAATCGTCGTCACGAAGGTCGAGGAACCGCTCCCGATTCTGACGCCGATTCTGACGCTGATTCTGCCCATGGTGATTCTCGGGGCGTTCTTCGTCTTCTTCATCCTCCCCCGGCTCCGCGACCCCGTTGGCGGTGGTTTCCTCAACAATTACATCCGCAGTCCCGCCCGGCGGTACGAGAAGAACCGTTCGCGCATCTCCTTCGAAGATGTCGCCGGCATGGAGGGGGCGAAGCGGGAACTGCAGGAGATCGTCGACTTCCTCCGGAACCCGGACAAGTTCTCACGGCTCGGAGCCCAGGTTCCCAAGGGGGTGCTTCTGGTCGGCTCGCCGGGGACCGGGAAGACGCTGCTGGCCAAGGCAGTGGCGGGCGAGGCCAACGTTCCCTTCTTCAGCATCAACGGATCCGAATTCATCCAGATGTTCGTCGGGGTCGGGGCGAGCCGGGTGCGGGATCTCTTCAAGACCGCGAAGGAAGCGGCCCCGTGTGTGATTTTCATCGACGAAATCGACGCCGTCGGCCGGATGCGCGGTGCCGGCGTCGGGGGCGGCTCCGATGAACGCGAGCAAACGCTCAACCAGATCCTCTCGGAAATGGACGGCTTCGCCCCCAACGAGACGGTCATCGTGTTGGCGGCAACCAACCGACCCGACGTGCTCGACGCCGCCCTCCTTCGCCCCGGCCGGTTCGATCGCCACGTCACCGTCGACCGACCGACCTGGCAGGGTCGCCTCGCGATTCTCAAGGTCCACACCCGGAACAAGCCACTCGCCGACAACGTCGACCTCGAGCGGATCGCCCGGCGGATGATCGGCATGAGCGGGGCCGACCTGCGGAACCTCTGCAACGAGGCCGCCCTCGTCGCGACCCGGGAAGCCAAGAATTCGATCGAGCAAGCCGACTTCGATGCCGCCTCTGACCGAGTTCGGCTCGGGCTCAAACGCGAGGAAAAATTCTCCGAGGTCGAGCAACGCCGGACCGCCTACCACGAGGCCGGGCACGCCCTGTGCGCCTGGCTCGAACCCAAGGCGGACCCCCTCGAACGCGTCAGCATCATCCCCCGTGGCCGGGCCGGCGGCGTCACCATGTTCGAGGCCGACGAGGATCGCGTCGACCGCTCCTACACCGAATTCATGGCCATGCTCGTCGTCACCCTCGGCGGGCGGGCCGCCGACAAACTCGTTCTCGGCGAACCAATGGCCGGTGCGATCCAGGACATCAAGCAGGCCACCAAGATCGCCCGCGCGATGGTCACGCAGTACGGCATGAGCGACCGCCTCGGACCGATCCACTACCGCTTCGCCGAAGAACACGTCTTCCTCGGCAAGGAAATGCACGAGGGTCGGGACTTCTCGGAGGGGACGGCCAAGATCATCGACGAGGAGATCCAGCGGATCGTCAACGAGGCCCTCGCCCGGGCGGAAGATCTTCTGCAGCGAAACCGCGACGATCTGGAGAAACTCGCGATGGCGTTGCTTTCCAATGAGGAACTCGACCGCGAGGCCGTGGACAAGCTGCTGCGAAAGGCCCCGCCCCCGGTCCCGCCGGACACGATCCCCGTCAGCGTCGAGTCCGTCAGCGTCCCCGACGCCCCACCCGGCCTCGCCTTCGGCGGCGCGTGATGGGTAGCCATCGCAGGCGGACTGACCTATGTCAGTCCCCATGAAAACCCTGGCTGAGTTCCGCGAAATCTACGATCTGCCCCTGCCGGAACTGATGTTCCGGGCTGCCGAGGTACACCGCGAATATCGCGATTACCGCGATGTCCAGCGGTGTGCCCTCCTGAGCATCAAGACCGGCGGGTGCCCCGAAGATTGCGGCTACTGCTCGCAGTCCGCCCACTACGATTCCCCGGTCGAACGCGAACCGCTGATGGAGGTCGCCGAGGTCCGCGCGAAAGCGGAGGCGGCCAAGGCCCGCGGAGCGACCCGGTTCTGCATGGGTGCCGCCTGGCGTGCCCCCAAAGATGGCCCCGAGTTCGACCGCGTCCTCGACATGGTCCGAGTCGTCCGGTCGCTGGAAATGGAAGCCTGCGTCACCCTCGGAATGCTGACCCCGTCGCAGGCGGAACGACTCGCGGAAGCGGGGCTGACGGCGTACAACCACAACCTCGACACGTCCCGCGAACACTACGGCGACATCATCACCACCCGCACCTACGACGACCGCCTCGACACCTTGCGGGCCGTCGCCAACGCGGGAATCTCCGTCTGTTCCGGCGGCATCGTCGGGATGGGCGAGACCGCGGACGACCGGTTGAAGATGCTGGTCGAACTCGCGAACCTGGCGACGCCGCCGGAAAGCGTGCCGATCAACTGCCTGACGCCGATCCCCGGCACGCCGCTGGAAAACGCGGAACCGATCGATTCCATCGAACTCGTCCGGCTGATCGCGACCGCCCGGATCGCCTTCCCGACGGCCCGCGTCCGCCTCAGTGCCGGCCGGGACCGCATGAGCCGGGAACTGCAGGTGCTCTGCTTCCTCGCCGGTGCGGATTCCGTTTTCTTTGGCGAGAAACTGCTGACGGCGGGGAACCCATCAGCGGACGCGGATGCGTCTTTGTTCCGCGCGATGGGCTTGCCTGTCCCCGCAACGCGGTGCGAACTGCCGGTGTGTTAGACGAGCGCCTCGTGTAGCCGCGACGCGTAGCGGAGCGCGGGTGCCGGCCCCGCGCTCCGCTACGCGTCGCGGCTAAACCTCCGATCTCCCATGCTCACCGACCGCTGGAATGCGGCCCTCGATTCGCTGCGGAAGCTCGACCGGTTCCGGTCGTTTCGCCGACCCGAGGGCATCGACTTCACCTCAAACGATTACCTCGGCTACGGAAACGGCCGACTTGCCACCACTGACACCGGGGTGTCACTGCCCCGGTCTGGGATTGCGTCCCGACTGCTTCGCGGGCACCACGAAATCTGGGAACGCGTCGAGACGGAACTTGCCCGGTGGCACGGCTGCGAAACGACGCTGATGATGACCAGCGGCTACGTCGCCAACGAGGGGCTGCTCTCGACCATCTGCGAACCTGGCGATTGGGTCGCGTACGACGAGCTTTCCCACGCCTGCATTGCCGAGGGGTTGCGGCTCGCGAAGTGCCGGCGGTTCTCGTTCCGACACAACGACCTCTCCCATCTCGAAGATGCCCTGCGAACCGAGGCGGCCAAGGCGGAACCCGGGCGGGAGCGGTTCGTCGTCACCGAGTCCCTCTTTAGCATGGACGGCGACCTGGCCCCGTTGCGGGAAATCGCGGAGCTTTGCACCCGGCACGGGGCGAGCCTGATCGTCGACGAGGCCCACAGCACCGGGTGCTACGGCGACACCGGTTCCGGGTGCGTCGATGCTGCCGGGATCCGCGACCGCGTTCTGGCCAGCGTCCACACCGGCGGCAAGGCGCTGGGCGTACCCGGGGCGTACATCGCCGGTTCCCGGTTGTTGAAGGAATATCTCACGAATCGGTGTCGGCACCTGATCTTCACGACGGCGTTGCCCCCGGAGTGCGGGCGGTGGTGGCTCGAGATGTTGCCGAAAGTGCAGCGGGATTCCGCGGGGCGGGACGCTCTTCTTTCCGGGGCGAAGTTGCTGCGATCCGCCCTCACCGCGGCCGGGGTTCCCATCGTCGGATCGGAATACGTCGTTCCCGTTGTCCTCGGCGAGGATGGCGTCGCCGTCCGAGTCGCGGAACGGGTTCGAGCCGCAGGTTTTGATGTGCGAGCCATCCGACCACCAAGCGTGCCCCCGGGAACCAGTCGGGTCCGTGTCTCTGTCCATGCGGACCACGAGCCGGACGTGTTGCGGTCACTGGCACTGGCATTCACGGACGCGGTGCGAGCATGAACCTGATCGTCCTCGGCACCGACACCGACGCGGGAAAGACGACGTTTTCCCTCCTGTGGCTTGCCGCGTTCCCGGATACGTGGGGGTACTGGAAACCCCTCGAAACCGGGGATTCCGACTCGGCGACGATCCACCGGCTGGTTCCCGAAGCGGTGGTGCACCCGCCGATTCTGTCGCTGCGGGAAGCGGTCGCACCGTTGCTGGCGGCGAAGCGAGAGGGGCGGACGGTCCCGTCGGCGGCGGATCTCGCGAATCAGGTCCCAGCCACGAATCGAAACGTGTTGATCGAAACCTTTGGCGGGCCCCTGTCGCCTCTCAACGAGACGGAACTGCAGATCGAGTTGGTTCGCCGGCTCGGGTTCCCTTGCGTGCTCGTGGCTTCCTCCGCAGTCGGGGCGGTCGGTCGAACGCTCTCCACTCTCGCGGGGATGGGAAATCTTCGACCGGTTTGCGTGGTCCTGCTCGGGGAACGCGACGAGTTCGCAGAAGCGGAGATCGCGAAGCACGGCAGTGTCAACGTGGTGTCACTGGCGATGCCGGAAACGCGAGATGGTGGCGAGATTCGGGCCGCGGCGGAGGCGCAGAAGCATCTCCTCGAGCAGATTCGCTCGCAGATTCCGAGTCTTTCCCGTCCCGCGGTCGATCTGCCTGCCCGGGATGCGGCCACCGTCTGGCACCCGTACACGCCGCTGCGACCCGCGACTCCGCCGCTGCCGGTCGTGTCCTCGCACGACGAGTTTCTGCATCTTGCAGATGGTCGCCGGCTGATCGACGCGGTTTCCTCGTGGTGGACGATCCTGCACGGCCACCGGTTTCCCCCGTTGGTCGCGGGCCTCAAGGCTGCGGCGGATCGACTCGACCACGTCATCTTCGCTGGCATCACGCACCCGGATGCGGTGGAACTGGCGGAACTTCTGCTGCGAACCTGCCCGTGGACCGGGGGCCGGGTTTTCTTCTCCGACAACGGCAGCACGGCGGTCGAGGTCGCCCTCAAGCTGGCGTACCAGTTCTGGTGCCATCGCGGGGAATCGCACCGCAAACTCTTCGTCGGGTTCGAACACGCCTACCACGGGGACACGTTCGGCGCGATGGCGGTGGGCCGGGATCGCCTGTTTTTCGGACACTTCGAGCCGCTCCTGTTCGAGGCCGCGCAGGTTCCGCTGGATGCGAACCGTCTCGACGAGTTCCTCGCGAAGCGGGGGCACGAGGTGGCCGGCGTCATCGTCGAGCCGATGGTCCAGGGGGCCGGCGGGATGCGGATGCATTCGCCGGAAACGCTACGCGATCTGCACGCGGCCACGGCACGGCACGGGGTTCTGTTTCTCGCGGACGAGGTGATGACCGGAAATCGCACCGGGAAACGGTGGGCTTTCGAGCACGCGGGAATCGCACCAGACCTGATCGCGGCCTCGAAGACGCTAACCGGCGGGATGATGCCGCTCGCGGCGACGCTGATTTCGCCGAGAATCGTGGCCGAATTCGACACGGCCGACCGCTCGAAGACGTTCTTCCACGGGCACTCGTTTACGGGGCACCCGCTGGCGTGCGCGGTGGCTGTCGCAAACGAGAAGATCGTCCGGGAGCCCCACGTTCTCGAGCGGGCTCTGGATCTCGGGTCGTTCTGGGAGGCGGAACTGGGCCCGTTGCGGGACCACCCCCGGGTTGCGGATGTGCGAATTTGCGGCAGCATCGCGGCTGTCGAGGTTCGCGCGGAAGGAGGCTACCTCGCCGCCGAGGCGGAGCGGTGGAAATCCCTCGCCATCGACCACGGAGTTCTTCTGCGCCCGCTCGGCAATGTGATCTACGCCATGCCGCCGCTGGTCACTTCGTCGGAATCCCTGGCGAAAATTGCGGTCGCGATGCGAGCCATGCTAGAGGTGACCCCATGAGTGATCCGCGGTATTATCGAGGAGGGTCGAGTCTCGAACCGCGACCGGGAGACATTGCAGTCGATCCTCGAACGGGTTGGCTGCGAACAGATCGTGGCATCTCGATCGAGACGGATCCCGCGATTGTCGAACGTTTCGGCGGGGCTTTCGAGGTTACGAATCTGCCATCACGATTACGGATTATCCAGCGGGGACGTAGGCCAACACACCACGAAATAGTTCCGGCTGTTCCCATGACGGTAGACGAGTACCGAGAGGCCCTCACAGAGATTGTACTCGTTCCGGTTCCCTCGGTTGGAGGCTCATCATGACTGTGCACGTCGAGAACGCATTGGTGCACTTTCCCGATTGGTACGACGAGCGAGGCGAATGGGAGGCCGAGTCGAAAGGGTATCTCCCGGGCGTCCAGGTCGAAATCGCCGGTGAGAGATATGGAATTTTCGTCTACGACCCCGTTCGCCTGACCCAGGATCTGGAAGAATCCGGGAACTTGACCTCGGCCGTTCTCGCGGAACCGGGAATGGTCGTAGTGCCAACCGTGACTCGCGAGTCGATTCTGCGAGCGATTCCGGAACTGGTACGGGGGAGATTCTTCGATCATCTTCGGCCGCTGGCAAAGCGAGTTTCGGCCAACGGTGTCCACTCGAATTGAGAAGCCTCACGAACGCGAGCTTCAATATCCCGCCAGCACGAGTCGTGAGACGAGTCGGCCGTAATCGGGGCCGCGGTCGTGCCATTCGCCGGCCCGTTGCATCAGGCGGTTCGGCCAGTTGACGAGGTTCAGGTGGTCGCCGTCCCAGACGTCGGTTCGCTCACCCCATCGGGCGGAAGCGAGGGAAACCACGCCGTCGTTGGGTCCTTCCGCCCGAGCGACGAGGCGATACGGGAACTCCCACTCCCGGCCGACCCAGGCCCGGTCGCAAACCCCGGCCACGGAAAAGTACCGCACGTCGGGGGAATCTGGAACTTCCTCGTTGAAACGTCGGCATCGCTCGGTGGTCAGGTCGAAGATCGCGTCGTCGGGAATGCCCGCGGCCCGGAACAAGGGGCGGAACATCCGGGCGAATCGGCTCACCGCCCAGTCCGCGAAGCTGCTTCCCCGGTGCGGCGTCCCCACTGTCGTGAGCGTCAGCACCTGCCCGGCCATCCGCAGTTTCGAAATCATGTACCGGGCGTCGAGCCCGCCGAGGCTGTGCCCGAGAATGTGCACCGGACCCCGGCCCACTTCCCGGCGGATGAACGCCTTCAACTCCGCGGCCCGGGTGGAGATCCCGGCGGTCGGGCTGACTTTCGGAACCAGCACCCGATTTCCCGACAGCTCCAGAAACGAGCGGATTCCCGGGAAGTATTCTCGCCCCGGTCGTTTGACCCCAAACAACCGCTGCAACCCGCAGAGTCCGTGGGCGAGAACGATGGGCGCGGAAAGGCGGGGGAACTGCGTGACTTCGTACACCGGTGGCAATCCTTCACATCGACGGCGGGCTTGCGGCTCGACCGGACAGGCGTGGGCAAAAGGGAACCGGCCTCGAGGATTCCGGAGAAGGGAATCCTCGAGTGCGTCCGTCGGTGGTGGCCGACGGGAGAACGGCTCACGATAATTACCGTTCGCTGGCTGCCTGGCGGACACAGGGCGGCCAAGAAATAAGTAATCTCCGTTCATAGCACCTTCACGGAATCTACGCAATGACAATTCCCGCCGCCCAACCTGGAAAAACCCGCATCGGCTGGATCGGCACCGGTGTCATGGGCCGGTGGATGTGTCAACACGCGATGGCGAAAGGCTTTTCCGCCACGGTCTATAACCGCAGTAAAGAGAAGGCCCAACCCCTCCTGGATCTCGGAGCGCAATTTGCCGACACGCCCAAGGCGGTCGCAGCTCAGAGCGACGTCATCTTCGCCATCGTCGGCTTCCCGAAAGACGTCCGCGAGGTGTTCCTCGGACCAGACGGAGCGCTTGCTGGCAGCAAGCCCGGTGCCATTCTCGTCGACATGACCACCAGCGAACCCAGCCTGGCCGTCGAGATCGCCGCCACCGCGAAAGAGAAAGGCGTCCACGCCCTCGACGCCCCCGTCTCAGGTGGAGACGTTGGAGCGAAGAACGCCGCTCTCTCCATCATGATCGGCGGGGAGAAGGACGTCGTCGCTGCCGTCACTCCCATCTTCGAGGCGATGGGCAAAACGATCGTCCACCAGGGCGGTCCGGGGGCCGGCCAGCACACCAAGATGGTCAACCAGATCCTGATTTCTTCGACGATGATCGCCCTCTGCGAGGGGTTGCTGTACGGCTACAAGGCGGGCCTGGACCTCGAAACCGTCTTCAAGTCTGTCAGTGTCGGGGCGGCGGGAAGCAAATCCCTCGACGTTCTCGGCCCGCGGATCCTCGCCCGAAACTTCGAACCCGGCTTCTACGTCGAGCACTTCATCAAGGACATGGGAATCGCCCTCGCCGAGGCGGAGAAGATGAACCTCGCCCTCCCGGGGCTCGGCCTGGCGAAACAACTCTACGAAAGCGTCCGGGCCAACGGCTACGGCCGGAAGGGAACCCACGCCCTGATGCTGGCCCTCGAGCAAATGAGCGGCGTGAAGCGGTAGCCCGGCGTTCCCCGGAATCGCTCACACCTCGACCTCGAAGGGAAACTCTTCCCAGAGGTAGTCGATCAGGATCTGCTCACCGACGGCGATGTCGCGGAGGGCCCGGAAGACAATCTCTTCCCGGGCCGGGCGTGGGTAGAAGTGGGCGTTGGCGTCCGGGGAATGGTTGTACAGCGACCCATAACCCAGGGCGATCACCAGTTCCGTGCCGTCTTTCCCCCAGCGGAAGACGTAGCACTCGAGTCCCCTGTCGAGCTTTCCCTCCGTTCCCGTGTGCAGGCGAAGCACGGGGCAGATTTCGATGATTTCCCCCTTCCGGAAGGGTCGGGCGGCGAACACACCCCGGCCCATGCCGCGGACCTTGCGGATTGTCAGCGGGGGAACGGGGCCAGGTTTGGCGATTCGGGACATGAGGCGGGTACAGAGCGGGGAATGTTGGCGACCCCGGATGAGGCCGAGCTTCCGAGATGAGTGTATTCCCCGAACGACTCCTGCGGGCGATTACTTGCACTGCAGAAGGAACCAATTTTTGGCTTTCCCACTGACGCAGTCGTAGCTCCGGCCCAGCCAGACGCCCGGGGCCACCTCGCGAATCTCGTCGCGAACATTCCGGAAAACCAGGGCGTCCGGCGGGTACTGCATCACGAAGCACGGCTGCCCGTCGAGCCAGCTCGGTTCCAGGCGGATCCCGGTCGAACCGGCCCGAATTCCCCCCACCCAGCGGTTGGTGAACGTCCCGTCGCCGTGGAAACTCTTCCCCTTCCAGATCGCCCCTTGCACCCGGGCACGGGCGTACGGATGTTTCCCGTCCGCGTAGAGCACGGTCCCGCGGGTCGGCCCGAGCGGTTCGCAGCCCACCGTGCCGGCGCGGAACATCGCCTCCCATTCGCAGGGGTTCCCTCCGCGCTGCAGGGCCGGCGTTGGCGAAGATCCTGCCCGAATCGGATCGACAATCAGGAGAGCCAGGGCCAGAACCAGAGAGTGTCTCATGCCCCCATTTTGCCCTGGACCGCGGAAGAAGTGACGAAACCCCGAGTTCCCGTCGAAAAAGCAGCACGCTTCTCCTGCGAAATCCCCGGCATTTCTCCCAGTTTCTCAGGGCTCAGGTCGGATCGGTGAGTTCGCGGTAGAGGTGATGCACGAAGGTCGCGTTGTCGCACTGGAGGTAGTGCATCGCGCCGCCCATGCGGGAGAAGCTTTTGCAGAAGCGGAGATAGTACGCCGGGTTGGTTTTGGGCGGTTCGCCGGCGGTCCAGTCCCAGTTTCCGCCGTCCTGCAAGTCCACGACGTAGATGGTGTGGCCGCGAACGGTGCCGCGATTCTCGGACATCCGGATGTTGTTGACGCAACTGAGGCTCTTCTCGAAAACCTGCGGCCCCATGATCGCGGACCCGACGGAGAGGACGACGCCGTCGTCGAGCCCCTCGAGGGATCCTCCGAAGAGCTTGAAGTCCGACTCGGCGGCCCGGCCGATCGCGGAACCGCAGAAAACCGAATGATTCGAGATGATGTCGTAGCCGATCCCCGGGTGGACGGTGAGGGGAACCCGGTGCCGCCACGCGGAAGCAAGGATCGATGCGTGCGGCCAGCGGTGCTCGACGGTGATCCGACCCGCCGGCCAGTTCTGCGACCGCATCGTGCGAAGCAAATCCGCCCTCGCCGCCGTCAGAGGATGCTCCGGATCGCCGGCAATCGACCGGGCAAGTTCCTCCGGAGTGGGCAGAGTCGCACCGTCCTCGGCAATGAATTTCCCCAGACTTTGCCCGTACCCGAGCCCCTCCAGTGCCCCGGCCAGGATCGCCAGGTGGATATTGGTCGCGGTCTCGTGCCAGGTTCCGAAATGCCCGCCGGCGACGCCCATCTCGACCGATTCCGTGCTCGCCCCGAACCAGGCGTATTCCCAGTCGTGGATCGTGCCCGCCCCGTTGGTGGCGAGGTGCGTCAGCCAGCCGTGCTGCATCAGGCGGTCGAGAATGCGAGCCGCCCCGTTGCGGAGCAGGTGGGCTCCATAGATGAGCATCACGGTCGCGCCGCGAGATCGAGCCGTGCGAATCCGTTCCGCACACTCGCGGATCCGCTCACGGTTCGTGTCCGAGCACGGCTTCGCGTCCGATGTCGGGTCGATGAGAATGTCATCGGCCCGGGTCAGGCTCGTTCGCTGGGCGAGGGGGTAGACTGTCAGCCGGGAGAGATCGAGTGGGGGCATGGGACCGTCCGCCTTCGAACGCGATACAGAATCGACCCCCACAACCTACGAATCTTCGATCTCCCGGCAGGTCGGCAGCGGTGGGGCTCGGGTTGGACGGAACGACTCTGGGAGTAGAATCACAGTCTCACGCCAGGGGCACGCAAAAATGACGAAGATTCTGATCGCGGACGATAACGCCGTCAACGCGGAACTGCTCGAAGCCCACCTCGACGGCACCGGCTACGAGACGAAGATCGCCGCCAACGGCGAGGAAACCCTCCGTGTCGCGAAGGACTGGCACCCGGACGTGGTCCTGCTCGACGTGATGATGCCACGCCTGAGCGGGTTCGAGGTCTGCAAACGGCTACGTTCGGATCCGACCACCCGGAACACGGGCATCCTGATGGTAACGGCCCTGGACCAGCCGACGGACGTGGAGCGAGCCGTCGACGCGGGAACGGACGACTTCCTCACGAAGCCCATCAACAAGACGGAACTTCTGCTGCGGGTCAAAGCCCTGCTGAGTGCCCTTCCGGAACCCACTTCCGCCGATCGCGGCCTGGCCTATTTCCGGAGGGTGCAGCAGGGTCTGTGATCGCGGCAGTTCGGTCGGGGGCAAACGTTTCTCAAGTTGATCCTTCCGTGGGGCCGATGGAAGTCGCGTCAGCAGGCACGACTTTGCGGGTTCTGACGCCCGTATCGATTCCGCCGCCTCACGGGGGTAGAAACCATGACCGGTGTCCGTCTCTCCGCCGAGCGTCTCGAATCTCGCGATACCCCCACGGTTGCCGCTCCCACCGATGTGGTCGACCCGGTTCCCACCAGCGGAACCGACGACCCCGTGACCACCGACACCGCACCTGCCGATCCAGGCGACACGGAGACCACCTCCACCGGGACAGACGACACCGAAACCAGCACCGACACCGAGACCGGCACGACGGGAACCGAGACTGATTCCACCGGAAGCGGGGAGACCACCGGCGAAGACGATGTCGTCATCGATGACCCGATCACGCCCCCGCCGGAACCGCCGCCGGCTCCCGCCTGGCATGCGGACTGGGTGGCGATCGGCTCGGTCGGGAAGGTCGTTGTGGTGGATGCGGCCGGAACCGTCGTGCGGACGCTCAAACCGTACGGTTCCAACTTCACTGGCGGAATCTTCACAGCCCTCGGCGATGTCAACGGCGACGGCGTGGAAGACCTGATCACCGGGGCCGCCAACGGCGGGCCGCACGTCAAGGTCTTCGACGGAACCTCGGGCGCGGAACTCGGCAGCTTCTATGCCTACGATGCGAGCTTTGCCGGCGGCGTCCGCGTCTCGGCGGGCGACTTCAACAACGACGGGAAAGCGGACATCGTCACTGCCGCCGGCCCCGGTGGCGGGCCCCACGTCAAGGTCTTCGATGCCGTCACGGGAGCCGAAATTCGCAGTTTCTTCGCCTACGATGCCAGCTTCCGCGGCGGAGTGTGGGTGGCGACCGGCGACACAGATGGCGACGGAACCACCGACATCGTCACCGGCTCCGGGGCCTTCGAGACCGGCCCCGGGCCCAAGGGAATTCCCCAGCCCACGGAGCACTTCGACCTCAAGCAACTCCGGGTGGTCGTGACCCCACCGGCATCCGTGGGAACGCACGTCAAGGTGTTCTCGGGCGGAAACACGGAAGTTGCGAGTTTCTTCGCCTTCCCCTCGACCGTGACCGGCGGCGTTCGGGTGGCGACCCTCGATGCAGACGGGGATGGCGTCGACGAGGTGCTGGTCGCGAGCGGGTTCGGCTCCACGCCCGAGATCAGCCGCTTCGATGGCCGCACCGGGACCGGCCTCACCAACATCCGACCTTTCGGAACCACCGACGCCGGCGGCGTCTTCCTGACCAAGGATTCCGACGGCGACATCCGCGCCACCACCGGCGACGGGAAAATCGGGCTCGCGATCGAGAAGAGCGCGTTCCTGGTCTGACGATTCGGAGCATGGTTCCAGATCGCGATGGCCCACCCTCGGGGTGGGCTTTTTCGATTGTGATGTTCCCGCTTCGAAGTCGAAGCACGTCTGCCACCGCGTCGGCTGGGCGGGTTACAATGTCTGGAGATCCGTTTCTCGAACCCCATCCTGAGACGAGTCGGTGTATGTCCGCAGTTCCGAAGGTGCGTTTGACCTCCGCCGAGTATCTGACGCGGGAGCGAGCCGCCAGTTTTCGAAGCGAATTCTTTCGCGGCGAAATGTTCGCCATGGCCGGGGCGTCGTTCGAGCACACCCTGATCAAGGACAACCTCTCCTGGGCTCTCCGAAACGCGTTGCGGGAGACTTCCTGTACCACCATGACCGCCGATCTACGCGTCAAGGTCTCGGCGACGGGGTTGTACACCTACCCGGACGTGATCGTGCTCTGCGGCCCGCCGGAATTGGAGGATCAACACGGGGACACGCTCCTCAACCCGCAAGTGATCTTCGAAATCCTCTCGGATTCGACGGAAAAGTACGATCGCGGGAAGAAGTTCGGGCACTACCGCACGATCGCGACGCTTCGCGAGTATGTGCTCGTTTCCCAGGATTCGCCGCTGTGCGAGCGCTTTATCCGGGAATCGGATGGTTCCTGGAATCTGCGGGAGTTTCGCGGGCTTGAGATCGAATTCGCACTCGCAACCGTCGCGGCCCGGATCAAAATGGCGGACGTGTATCAAGGCGTCACGTTCCCCCCGGAACCCACCACCGAGACGTGAGGTCGACATGCCAATCCACGACTGGACTCGAGTCGATTCGGGGCTGTTCCACGATTTCCATCAACGGTGGACGGCTGAGATCAGCAATGCATTGAACCTGGGGATTCTTCCGCAGGGTTACTACTCCCTGGTCGAACAACGCGTCGACGGGCCGGAACCGGACGTGCTGGCGGTTTCGACCAACTTTACCCAGGTACAAGGTGAAGCAGGGGCCACCGCAATCGCAGATCCGCCGCGGACTCGCGTGGTCGCCCGGCTCGACTCGGATGCGACCGCTCACGCTCGCCGGGCAAACCGGATTGTGGTGCGGCACGCCCTCGGGGAAGTGGTCGCCGTCATCGAAGTCGTCTCGCCGGGGAATAAGGACAGTCGCCACGCGATCCGAGCGTTTGTGCAGAAGGCCGCCAGTTTCCTCCGGTCCGGGGTCCATCTCCTCGTGATCGATCTCTTCCCTCCGACCCCGCGAGATCCGGAGGGGATCCACAAAGCGATTGCCGACGAGTTCCACGACGATGCCTACGAGCCGCCGGCCGACAAACCCCTGACGCTGGTCGGCTACGCGGCTGGGAGCGCACTCACCGCCTACATCGAGCCGGTGGCGATCGGCGACCCGATGCCAGATATGCCGCTGTTCCTGACGCCAACCACGCACGTCCTGGTGCCGCTGGAATCGACGTACGCTGCAACCTGGGCCAGCACCCCTGCCCCGATTCGGGCACTCCTGGAGAAGCTTCCGCAGCAATAGTTCCGACCTGCATCTGTCAGCCGGTCCGATACACTTCCTCGACGTACCCGGCTCGCATCCAGTAGCGCTGCCGGCTCACAGTGGTGAACCCGCCCATTTCCTCGACGAGTTCCGCGACGCAGTTCTGCTCGCCGACGCCAGGAACATGCCCCTTCGCCTCCTGATTGATCGAAAGGAAGAAGCCCCGGATCACCCGGCGAATTTCCGGCAGGTACGCCGACGCGGTCGCCCGGCCCATTTCCGGAAGCGAGTCCGTGTTGACCACCGCATCGCACATGCTCGACGGCTCGTCCGCGAGCTTCCAGTACGGCAACACTCGCAGATCCCCCTTGGATTCCCCGTAGAGGCGGACGGTTCCCGCGGGCAGCGAGCGGATCAGGAAGTAGCCCTGCAGCGCGTTGACCCAGGGAAGGTCGAAGATGGCGTATTTCCCGACGCCGGCCCGGCGAGCCATCAGGGCGAGGCAGCCATATCCACCGCCGATTTCGATGACGTTGGAACCCCAGCGACAGCCGAGCTGCCGTAAGCGGTGGGCGGTGTACGCGTGGGTGAGCGAGTCGATCGTGACGAGTTTCCCGTTGACCCGGAACCCGAACGCGGAGCCGACATCCGGGAAGGAAGCGTCGAAGCCGAGCTTCTTCGCGGTGTTGGCGAAGACGGCGTCGAGGTCGCGGTTGAGCGGCTGCAGGTGCTCGGCCGTGTCCTGAAGCATCGCCGTCACGCGCAGGGCCCCGACCGCTTCCGCAAGGTTCACGAGTGTGTCGGTGAAGCGGAGATGCAGGTGTGTCCCCGTACCGGAACGGAGCAACTCCGGGTGCGACTTGTGGACCTGCCCCAGTCCCCAGGTCAGATCGGTCGGGAACATCCGGGCGAGGGCAGCCTGGACTGCGGGTACCTTCCCGGCCATCAACGCCTGGAGGAAGTCCCGTTTCTCGCTGCCGATGCGGTCCCACATGCTCGGGGCGGGCGGCTCGGCGACGTCCTTCGACGCCTGCTGGTAGGCTGCCACCACTCGCTCGGCGGTCGCCAAGCCCTCCGGATCCTTCGCCGGCGGACTCGAAGGCAGCACGGCCGGCGCGAAACGGGCACACAACGGCGAGTGCAGCAGACCGTGTGTGTGGTTGAGGACTTCTTCCGCCAGCGGATTCCCGGACCTGGAAGCATTGGCGAGAGCGGAACTGAAGTGGTGCCACAAGTCTTGCAGAGACTGCAACTTCCGGAACGTCGCGTCGCGGATCAGGTGGACCGGTCCGAGTTTCATGAGAGCTTCCTGGTCGAGAACGCAGTGTCCGGGCGGGTGTCTCATACCCACTTCGGCCCGATTTCGACAAGGCGAACCCGTTCTATTCCGACTTGGCCTGCGATTCCCCGGTGTGGGCGCGGGGGTGGAACTTCGCGTGGATCGCCTTGAGGCGGTTGCGATCGACGTGGGTGTAGTGCTGGGTCGTCTGGATCGACGTGTGCCCCAGCAATTCCTGGACGACACGGATGTCCGCTCCGCCGGCGAGGACGTGGGTGGCGAAGCTGTGCCGAAGCGAGTGCGGGCTGATCGTGTGCGACAACCCCGCCCGCAGGCAGTATTTTTTCACGAGCTTCCAGAGGATGATCCGGTCGATCGGCTTCCCGGATCGGCTGACGAAGACGTGTGCGGGGCCACCGTTTTCCGTGGATTTCGCGAACTGCGGGCGGCCGTCACCGAGGTACGCTCGCAGAGCCGCAATCGCCGGCCGACCGAGCGGCACCACTCGCTGCTTGCTCCCCTTCCCGAAACACTTCAAGAAACCCGCGTCGAGGTAGACGTCCGCGACCTTGAGGTTGACCACCTCCGACGCCCGGCAACCCGTCGCATACAGCGTTTCGAGCAGCGCCTTGTCTCGGAGGTAGAACCGATCCCCGGCCCGCGGCTCCGCCAATAGCGCATCGACGTTGGCGGGGGAAAGGACCGTCGGCACGCGTTCCCACAGCTTCGGGGAACCGAGCAGTTCCGTCGCCGCCGGTCCGCACCGTTCTTCGAGTCGCAAGAAGCGGTAGAACATCCGCAACGACACGATATGGCGGGCGATGCTGGGTGCTGCGAGTCCCTCGTCGGTCATCGCACCGATGTACCGGCCGAGTTCCTTGAGGGTCGGTTTGAGGTAGTCCTCGAGCCGGACGACCGCCACCCATTCCATGAAGCGGTTGAGGTCGCGGGTGTACGCCGCCACCGTGTTCTCCGACATCCCCCGCTCGGCCTTGAGGTAGTGCCGAAACGCGAGAATGTCCGACTGCAACTCGGTCAGCGAAGACATGGGAAACCTCCGCACGGATGGTCGCGACCGATACCGCACCGGGAATTGTAACCTCGGCCGGTTCTCCGGTTCGCAGCCGAGGCCGGGGATACGGAATTTCCGCCTCTCGATACCGCACTTTCCCGCAGGCCCGGCAGAGTCCCCGCTGGCAACGGTCGGGGGAATCCGCTTACTCCGGATTCGCGTGGAATCTCGAATTGCGGGCCGGAAGGTAGCAAAAATTCGGCCGTCGCAGTACACTTTCCAGGTCGGCGGAACGGATTGCCCGCGCCCTGCAAACTCGTCCGGTGCACCCGATGTCGTCCCCCGCGACGGTTGACGATCTTCTCGAACTCATCCGCAAAAGCGGGATGCTGGAAGACGCCCGTCTCAATTCCTACGTCCAGGGGCAGTCCGGCTACGATCCCGCCAACGCCGTCGCCTTCGCCGAAACGATGGTCAAGGATGGCGTCCTCACCGAGTTCCAGAAAGAGCAATTCCTCCTCGGAAAATGGCGTGGGTTCACGATCGGGAAGTACAAGCTTCTGGAGCGGATCGGCGTCGGCGGAATGGGGCAGGTCTTCCTCGGCGAGCACATGTTCATGAAGCGGCGGGTGGCGATCAAGGTCCTGCCGCCGGCGAAGGCGGAGCAACCGTCCGCCCTGGGCCGCTTCTACCGCGAGGCCCGCGCCGCCGGTTCCCTCGAGCACGCCAACATCGTCCGCACCCACGACATTGACCAGGATGGGAATCTTCACTTCATCGTGATGGAGTACGTCGACGGGACCAACCTTCTCGACCTGGTGCGGAAATTCGGGCCGCTCGAACCCGGCCGGGCCGTCGCCTACATCCGCCAGATCGCCGACGGACTCGAGTACGCATTCCGCAACGGGATCGTGCACCGCGACGTCAAACCCGGAAACATCCTGATCGATCGGCAGGGCGTGGCCAAGATTCTGGACATGGGTCTGGCCCGGTTCTACCGCGATTCAACGGACCTGTTGACGGTCAAGTACGACGACAAAATTGTGCTCGGAACCGCGGACTACGTCGCCCCGGAGCAGGTGGCGAACTCGCATGATGTCGACGTACGGGCGGACATTTACGCTCTCGGGGCCAGCTTCTACTTCCTGCTCGCGGGGCATCCGCCATTCCCGAGCGGGACGGTTTCGCAGAAACTGTTGTGGCACCGCACCAAGGATCCGACTCCGATCCGGGAACTTCGGCCCGAGGTTCCGCAAGGGATCGCGGACATCCTGGTGCGGATGATGGCGAAGGATCCGCTGGAACGGTATCAGACGCCGTCGGATGTGTCGGCGGCGCTGGGAATGTGGGTGCCGACGAAGATATCGCCGCCGGCTTCCAAGGAGATGCCGATCTTCTGCCGGGCGGTTGCGGAGGGGATGCCGCCGGCGGAACTGGATGCGTCGGAACTCGAACCGGACGGATCCGGTCGGATGCCCAATGCGACGGTGGCGGCACCCGGTCTGCCCGCCCAGGTTCAGGATTCCGAGCCGGTCGCACTCCAGACTGCCCAGGCAACACCCGCACCCCGAGTCCCCGGAGCCGGGACTCTCGCTTCCGTGGGAAGTGGGGTCCGACCGATGGTTCCTGCCCCGCGCTCGGGCACGACACCGGTCGCACGGCGGTCCGGCCTTTTTACCGCTCCCGGTCCGTTCGGGCCGACCCCAGATCTTGCGGGGACCGTGGATTCGACTCGACATCTGACTCCACCGCATCCCCGGTCGCCGCTGCCGCGGAGCAGCCGGGTCGCGTGGGGAGCCGCCGACCCGACACCGACGGAGAAGGCGGGGCGAGCCTGGCTGTACATGCTGGTCGCCGGCGGGGTTCTGGTCGCCGCCATCATCGCCGGCGTCGCCGTCTGGGCTCTCAGCGAGTAACCGCTTCCTCCGCCTTTTTCGCTTCCGCGAACAGCACCTTCGCCGCCGTCGGGGGAAGCACAAACGGTTGCGCCAGCGACTCGATGGTTTCTCCGAGCATCGGAATCTTGTCCCTTTCCAGAAGCCCGAGTCGCTTCTCTGCCGCCAGGACGAGTGTCGGGACGCGTTCCGGGGGAAGCCCCATCAATCGGCAGCAGGTCGCGTCGACGGCGACGAGGTCCGCACCCATCACGAGGGCACCCACAAACCGGGCGGACCCGTTGAGGGGGCCATCCCCTTCCATGCCCACGATCCCGTCGACGATCGCGAGGTGGGGCGTGTGAGTGAGGGCGATGTCGACGATGCTCTGGGGAATCCCCCGCCAGTGGAGCTCGTTCTTCGGCCAGCCGTAGCAGCACCCCGGGAGGGTTCCGAAGAGGTTCTTGAGCGAGAGCGTCGCCCCGGCCCAGTGGTGCATCTTCAACTTGGGGAGGGACACAAAAACGTCCGCCCCGACGACGGTGCTTGACATGTAGAGGTGGTCGAGCCCGGTGGTCCGGCCGAGGTTGGTGAGCTTCACGGGCTCGTCGTGGTTGATGTCGACGAAGCGGACGCCGCGGGACCGCAGCACGTCGCCGAGGCCGCTCTCGTTGACGAGGAAGGTGACGTTCCGCCAGTGGCCCGGTCCCTCCGCAACGAGGATTTCCGCGGCCCCCTCTTTCCGGAGCATGTCGATGACGGCGGCCACGAACCGCGGGTCCGTGTTGATCACCTTTTCCCGGTGATACTCCACCAGGTTCGGCTTGAGGACAACCCGCTTCCCCACGACCGGCACCGTATCCCGGAAATGGGCGTACTGCGTCGCCAGGATCTCCGCGAGCGGTCCGTCGTAGGACTCCGCCTTCGCGATGTGGACGGCGGAGGTTGCGGGAAGAGCCCGCAAGTTTCCGAGCCCGCGGAGGAAGAAGCCGCGGATTCGCGAAACGATCCGCTCGCCGAGAGAACCGGCCGGGGCGGCAGGGTCGACCGGCTTCTCCTCCTCCGCCAGCCGCGACTTCCCGACGATCGACTCCGCTGCGACCACCGGCGGTTCCGCTATCCGGAAGGGATGTCGCTGCTCCGTGTCGAGGGCCAGAGCCGCGAGAGCGACTCGCATCGCCCCGGCGGCGAGGCCGACCTCCGCACTCGCTTCCAACGGCAGGACTTCCCGGATCTTCGCATCAATCGCCGGCAATGCGTCACGGACCCCCGGCTCGTCGGCGTGCAAAGCCAGCGCGAGCTTCGACCACGCCAGGTGGTCCAGGTCGCCGGTGCGAAGCGCGTGCTCCCGCAGGTACGCGACCGTCGCGGACACTCGCGGTTCCCCGGAAACCCCCTGCAAAGCCAGCAGCGCGATCGCGGTCGGTCCCGGAATCGGCTCGGTTGTTTTCCCGAGGATCGACTTGTTGCCGTAGTTCGCACCGCCCGCATCAAATGCGCGATCGATGAGGAGGCGCATCCCCTCCTGCACCCGAATGTGGGAGCCCCGCCCGACGGCACGCAGGGCAAGGCACGCCCACGCAGTCGGCTCGACCCAGGAGAAATTCTTCTCCGCCCACGGCCAGCCGAGAAGCTGGAGGTCGATGTCCATCTTCGTGTCGAATTCGGGGTCGTTCCGGACGACGAGCCCCTCCGCGGCGAGGAGGTGGTCCGCGACGGGGTCGAGTTTGTCCGGGCCGTGCTCAAGCGCCGTGCGGGTAAAGAGCACGAGGGCCGTCGGCCACTCGGCCTCTTTGCGGCCCTGCGTGAGGCGGTAGCTTCCGTCGGGCTGGGCGTGGGAATCGAGAGCCCGCACTCCGGACTCGACCCACGCCTTGTAGCGGTCCGGTTTCCCGGCGAGGGCGAGCGTGGCCAGGCACGTCGGTTCCAGCTGGGCCGGCAGACCCGGCTGGTACCCCCAACCACCCGCGGGAGAACCAAGCTTCAACAACCGATCGAGAATCGCGATCTGCTCGGACATGGCATCTCCGATTCCAGGCGACTCCGGACAGTGTAGGACACTTCCCCGGCCTCGGAGGATTCCTATCCGCGAGAAGTTCGCGTCTCGAAATCTGTTTCGTTCGGAGTTTGAGTCGGAACGGAACGGAGGTTCCGGCCCGTCGGCGATCCCGGAGGTTCGCTCGCTTCGTCAAAAGCGGGTGGCGGAGTACGGGGTGGGATCAAGGTGCGGTTTCTCGCCGGTCAGCATCTCGGCGATCAGCTTGCCGGTCGCGGGGGCCATCGACAGGCCGAGCATGTTATGGCCGACGGCAAGCCAGACGTTTGGCAAGCCCTTGCTGGGGCCGATGAGCGGCAGCCCGTCCGGGGTCATGGGTCGCAAACCACACCAGGTTTCCTCGACCGGCCCGGTGGGCGGTTCGCGGAGGTACCGCTCCGCCCCCGCCGTGAGCAGCGCGAGCCGAGATTGGTTCAAAGTTTCGTCGTAACCCGCGAATTCCATTGTCGAGCCGATCCGGATGCCCGATCGGAACGGGGTGATCGCAACGCGATCTTCCTCGAAAATCATCGGATATCGTGGGCCAGACGCGGATCGCGGGAAGGTGATCGAATATCCCTTTCCGGGCAGAACCGGAACTCGGGTACCCAGCTGGGCTCCGAGCCGGGGTGCCCATGCTCCGGTTGCGACGACCACATCGTCAGCCGGAATATCGCCGGAAGTTGTTTGCACCGCCGTTGCGAAACCCGCATTCTGATCGAAACCCGTCACTTCACAGTTCTCCCGCACCTCCACGCCGAGGTCCGTCAGAACCCGTCGAAACTCGGACATGAGCCGGTCCGGTCGCAAGTGGGCGTCGTTCTTGTAAAGCCAGCCCCCCGCGAGCCCCGGTTTGAGGGCCGGTTCCATCAACTCGAGTTCCGCGGCTTCGACGCGTTCCGCGGGGGTGTCGAACTGTTCTCGAAGCAGGTGATCGACCTCCGCATAGTGGTCCATTGCCGCCCGGGAGCGAAACACGAACAGGAGCCCCTTCGACTCCCACTCGCACTCGATCCGCGAATCGTGGAGTAGCTGATCGAACAGTTTCCGGGATGACGTGAGAAGTCCCTGGATCGCCCGGCCCGCCGCCATCGCGTGGGTGTGGTTGCATCGCCGGGCGAAACCGAGGAACCAACCGGGATTTCGCAGAAGGGCGCCCGGGTGGATCTTGAGCGGCGAGTTTCGGTGGAAAAGTGTCGTGAGCGCCGCCCGAATCGCCCCGGGGACCTGCAGGGGTAGCACGTGGCTGGGGCAGACATACCCGCAATTCGCGTGAGAACTTTTCCGCCCGAAACCGCCACGATCCAGCACCGTCACGGCACAGTTCGCCCTCGCCAGGTAGTATGCGGTCGCCGCTCCGATGACGCCTCCGCCAACAACCACGACTCGCCGCGGGCTCATGTCACACTCCATGTCGGAACGGGTCCGCGGGGTCGAGAAGGAGTTCCGCGTCGGCGGTGAGAAAGGCTTCCCCGGTGATGTGTGGCAGCACGCATTTCCCGTTCGCGAACTCGTATCGGGCTTCGAACACGCTTCCGATGACGCTTTCCTGTCGCCAAACCTCGCCTGGCCGAAGCTTGCCGTCCGCTGCGAGGCACGCCAGTTTTGCGCTGGTGCCGGTTCCACACGGCGAGCGGTCGTACGCCTGTCCGGGGCAGAGCACGAAATTCCGCGATCGGTTCTGGGGGTCCACCGGTGGGCCGACCAACTCGATATGGTCGATCTCCGCACCATCTTCGCCGGTGATTCCCGCTGCCGCGAGTGCGTTCCGGACGCGAATCGAATACTCGCTCAGGCGGTCGATGCAGGAAGTTCGAAGTGGGATTCCCGCGGGTGCGGAGGTGAGGAAGAACCAGTTTCCCCCCCAGGCGATGTCCCCCGTGACACGGCCGATGCCGGCGACATCCACTGCGACGTTGGCCGCGAGCCGGTAGCTCGGCACGTTCGAGACCGTGACCCGTCCCCCCCCGTGGTATTCGACTCCGACGGGGCCCACGGGCGTATCCAGGCGAAACCTTCCCTGCCCAATTCGACCAAGGTGTGCTAGCGTGACCGCGAGCCCGATCGTCGCATGGCCGCACATCCCGAGCGTGCCGACGTTGTTGAAAAAGATCGCCCCTGCCACGCAATCAGGTTCGTGCGGCTCGACGAGCAGGGCGCCGACCAACACATCCGACCCCCGCGGCTCACATACGACCGCGGAGCGGAACCAGTCGAAATCGGCTCGAAATCGGTCGCGACGCCCCGCCAGCGGGCCGATCCCGAGCTCCGGCCCCCCTGCCACGACAACGCGGGTCGGCTCGCCGCCGGTGTGCGAGTCGATCACCCGGACCCGCGGAATCGTTGCAGGGGAAGCCCCTCCCGAAGCGTCTGCCGATCTCGCCCAAGACGGAGCATTCGAGGTCATTGGGAATCTCCCGCACGAAGTGGGCCGATCACCGAGTCGGTCGGCATTCGAGTCCGCGGCGGATGATCCCCAGTACCTTCTCGCGTTCGGCACCTTCGAGGGGGCGACGCGGGGATCGGACCCATTCCGTGCCCAGGCCGGCTTCCTGCACGAGGAGCTTGATGTACTGCACAAACTTCGGGTGGGTGTCGAGCTTCATCAACGGGGCGGCCCAGCGGTAGAGTCGGCGAGCCTCATCCCATCGGCCCTCCCGGGTCAGATCCCAGAGCCGCTGATTTTCCGGGGGAAACGCGATCCCGGAACCGGCAACCCAACCGTCGATGCCGAGAATGGAGGACTCGAGGATCAGGTCGTCGACCCCGGCGAAGATCGCCAGGCGGTCGCCGAGGGCGAGGCGGATCTCGGTCACGCGGCGTGGGTCGCCGGAACTTTCCTTGATCGCTTTCAGATTGGGAATGTCCGCGTATTCCGTCAGACGCTCGGGCGAAACGTCGGTGCTGTAGCCGATCGGGTTGTTGTAAAGCATCCAGGGAAGATCGGAGGCGGCGGCGACGGCCCGGAAGTAGGCGGCCGCTTCGGCGGGGTCGGCACGGTAGACCATGGGCGGCATCACCATGAAACCGGCGACCCCGCTCCGCGCACAATCGCGAACGAAGCGCACCGCCGCGGTGGTCGAGGTTTCCGCAACCCCGGCGACGACTGGAACACGCCCTGCCGCGGTACGGACCGCGTTCGCCACGACCTGTCGCTTCTCGTCCGGGTCCAGCGTCTGGTTCTCCCCAAGCGAGCCGCACACGACCAGGCCGCTGACGCCGGAATCGATAATCGCCTCCAGATGCCGGGTGGTCGCCGCGAGGTTGAGTGACTCGTCCTGGAAGAACTGCGTGGTGACAGCGGGGAAAACCCCGGCCCAGTGAATGCTCATGTTTTGCCGTGTGGTTCGGTGACGACAAATCGCAAACGCACCGACACTGTAGCATCCGCCCCGGGTGGGTTCTTTTCTTTTACAACAGCATAGATTGAATTTTGCGCACAATCATCGCTCGGAGTTCCGCCATGCGTACCCGAAGCCCCGTGGGTGCTCTTCTGTCCCGAGTGGCAATCCCATTCACGGCCGAGGAGGTGTTCGACTGCCTGTCCGGGGTCGTGTACTTCGTCAAAAATGCACGCGCAGAATATGTCGTCGTCAATCGCACACTGGCAGAGCGATGCGGCACCGCCGACAAGAACGAGTTACTCGGAAAGACCGCCGCACAGGCGTTTCCGCCCCCGCTCGGGCAGTCCTTCTACGACCAGGATCGGAAACTTCTCGACGGACACGGCACGTTTCGAAACCAACTCGAATTGCACATCTATCCGACCGGGGCGACGGGCTGGTGTCTGACCGACAAGTTCCCCCTCTGTGACGCCGACGGGGCCATCGTCGGTCTTGTCGGCGTCTCACAAGACCTCCACCAACCCGACGAATCGGTTTCGGATTACGAGGGGGTAGCCGCGGCGCTGCGGTACGCGCGGAAGCGGCTCGCGACCCGTCCCGTCGCCGCCGACCTTGCCGCCGTCGCTGGGCTGTCGCCGTTCCAACTGGACCAGCGAATCCGCCGGATTTTCCATCTCACCACCGGGCAGTTGCTGTTGAAGCTGCGTATGGAACTGGCCGTGGAGAAGTTGAACGAGACCGACGAACCGATCGCACAAATCGGGCTCGCCTGCGGATACAGCGATCAGAGCGCGTTCGCTCGCCAGTTTCGAGAAACCACCGGCCTCACCCCTGGCGAATATCGCCGGGGTCTCCGGACGTCCCACACCCGCGATCGTTGACTCCCACGCAGAAGTCGCGGACGGTATCCGATTCGTGGAACTCACCTCGGTCCGAGAAAGGTCTGCACCTGGGGGGGGATCGAGTTCGCGGACCGGCAGTCTTGCCCCGGCGGGATGGCGGGGTATCACGAACCGCACCCCTTTCCCGGAGAACCACGATGGCCAGCAAACCGGAAACGCGAATCCAGGAACTGCACCTCACCCTGCCGCCGGCACCGAAACCGGTCGCGGTTTACAAGCCGGCGGTTCGCGTCGGCAACCTGTTGTTCGTCTCGGGCCACGGGCCACTCAAGGCGGACAAGACCCTCATCACCGGCCGGGTCGGGCAGGACCTGAAGCTCGAAGAGGGGCAGGCGGCCGCCCGGCAGGTCGGGCTTGCCATCCTCGCCACTCTCCGCGATACCCTCGGGTCCCTCGACAAGGTCAAGCGGCTCGTCAAGTCCCTCGGCTGGGTCAACAGCACCGACGATTTCACCGACCATCCCAAGGTCATCAACGGCTACTCCGAACTGATGCGAGACGTCTTCGGAGACGACGCCGGGATTGGGGCCCGTAGCGCGATCGGAACCAACGTGCTTCCGGGAAACATCGCCGTCGAAATCGAAGCGATCTTCGAGGTCGAGTGACACCGGTGACCGCGATGGCCGCTCGCCGATTCCTTGTCTTCCAGGCTTTCCTGGTCTGGCAGGGCGGTTTCGTCTTCTACGCCGGCGTTGTCGTGCCCCAGGGTACCCGACTCCACGGGGCGATGGGGCAGGGGTTGGTGACGCAGACGGTGACGGACTGGCTCAACGTCCTCGGCGCGGTCTGGGCCGTGATCCTTGCCTGGGACATCCTCGCCACGCCCGCGTTTCGCCGGCCTCGAATCGGATGCTGGGGGATCTGCGTCGTGTTGCTGGCGGTGCAGACGATCCTGCACCTCGCGATGGACGAGCACATTCGGGGTGGCGAACTTCACGATCCCGATGGCTTTCGCCGGTTGCACATCGGGTACTTGTGTTCGAGCACGGTGCAGTGGGTGTCCGGGCTCGCACTCGCATGGTGGACCTTGCGAGCGTGGGAATCGAAGTGATTCAAACCGCCGGCCGGGTCAGTCGGTCTTCTTCTTCCGCGGGGCCCGCTTGGGTTTCTCGGCGGGTGCGGCGGCTTCGGGTTCGGGAGTCGGTGCTGGCGCCGGGGCAGGGGCTGGCTCGGCCGCTTTCTTGCCGCGCTTCTTCGGTGCATCGGCAACGACGGCGATCGACGCTGCGGCCGGTGGGGAAGCAACTTCCGGTTCCGCGGCGGGGGGCGGATTCGGGTCCGACTTTGCGGTCGGCTTCGGTGACACCGCGGTGACACTGGCGGTGGCCACCGGTGCCCAGCCCTTGGTAAACGCCTCGCTTGCCAGTTCTTTCCACAGATCCTCGATCTGGTCCACGGAACTGGAGACGCGGATTTCCCGTTCCAGCGGCGTTTTCCGGTTCGGGCTGTAGTCCGTGTAGTGGATCACGTAGGCGGGGAAGCTCTCGTCGTCGTGGTCCTTGTTGGTCCGCCACATCAGGAGCTTGCGGACCATTGTCTGCCCCTTGAGTTGCTTCGTACACACCTCCCGGCGGATGACCTCGGACTTGGGCAGGTCGAGTTGCCGGGCGTCGCGGTCGGCGAGGGGAACCTCGACGAGGTCGGTGACCTGCCGGAGCGGGATGTCGGCGGCGATCGGCCGCTTGTCGTCCCGGCGACGCACAAACTGCGGGGAAATCATCCCCACCAGCGGGACCCGGCGGACGATCCGGTACCGTTTCGCCGCGGAATCCCAGGTCAGGGACATCTTGTTGATCGGGAACCCGCGGGTGGTCTGGGCGATCAGGTCGAGGATGCTGACCTCCACGACCCATTCCGGGCGGACCATGTGGTACGCGACCTGATCGTTGACCTCGACGTAGTCGCTGCCGACGACCATGTCTTTGAGGTCGCTGAGGAAGTTGCGGCGATCGTCGTTGGAGAACCCGCCGCCGACGTGGCCGACGACGTGGAGGCATCCGTCAGGCCGAATCAGGGCGAGCAGCAGGTCGTGGAGCATCCCCTTGCGGTCGTCTTCCGCGGATTCGGTGAATCCGATGACGACGGCGTCGATGGTGTGGCGGGGTTTGAGCTTGAAGCGGCCGACGGAATCGCTGCGGACGACGGCTCCCTCCGCCCCGGCGTCGACCCACTTCTTGAACTGCTTCTCGATCGCGTCGGCGTCGGTTAGCCAGACGGTTTCGACGACAGTGGCACGTTTCCCGCCCTGGAAGAGGGCCGTCAGGCGGTCCCAGGTTTTGCGGAATTCCTCGCCTTCCGGAACGCCGTCGATCTCGACGATGTCGAAGGCGGCGAATCCGAGGGTGTCGAGCTCCGCCTGGGTGGCGGGGGTGCGGGCGATCCGGCTGACGTCGTGGACGCGAGCGCGTTTGCCGTGGGCTTTGGCGGTGTGGAGTTCCCCCGGGATCAGGGCCGACTTCACGCCGGCCTTCTTGAGGAGGGCTGCCGCCTCGTCGACGGCGGGGATGCCGACGCGGACGGTGCCTCCGGGGTTGACGAGCAGAGCTTCGCCTTCGCGGTAGACCAGCAGCGAGAATTCGCCGTCAACCTTGAGGCTGACGTGGTACTCGCCAGCGGGGAAGCGCTTGAGGATGTCGCTGGGTTCGAGCGGGATCATCCGGCCGGCGGTGTTGCGGCGGTAGTCCTGGGCCCGGGCGACGAGTTGCGGGTCGGCGAGGGCGGCGGCACTGCCGACGGCGTAGTTGCCGAGTTTGATGTCGAGTTTGCCGCGGTTCACGAGACTCATCACTTCGCCTCCGCGGGTTTGTTCTCGGGTGCCTTGAGTTCGAGGTTCGACAGGTGCAGCAGCAGGATGTACTCGTCGCCCCGGGTGCGGCCCTCCAGGAATCCCCGGTAGGCGACCGCACCCCGTCGCAGAATCAGCGGCTGGTTCGATTTCGGCCCCGCCCCCACGACCAGCAGGCTGTTCTTCGACTCGAGTTCCCGGGCGATGCCGAGGAGGAAGTCGAAGGTGAGGCCGTTGACGTGCACGATCTGGAGCTTCGAGGCCATCACGAACTTGTTGAAGACGTCTTTCTTTGGCAGCAGTTTCCCGCTCCAGAGCAGGGGTTGCTCCGGGGTGACGTTGGTCACGGAGATTTTCTTCGGTCGACGGAGTTTCTCGGTGCCATCCGGGTTGCGGACGATCTCGACGGAGGTGACGGCGTGGACGACTTTTCGGTCCGAGTTGACGTAAACGCGGGAGGTATCGCGGAGGACGCTACCGGCGGACTCAAGGTCGACTTCCGGGTCGCCGGCGATCAGGGCGTCCGCGAGCTTGTCCGGGCTGCCGGCGGCTTCGAGGAGAGCACCGTAGTCCCGGTCGAGGGTTCCCTTGAGGAGCCGGGCGGTCGACGCCTGCCGGCCCTCGTCGTCGATCCAACGCACCCGCGTCGGAACCCGCACGCTCTCGGCGATGACCTGGGCATCGCGCCCCTTGCTGTCGGACAGACTGATCTCGGGCATGGTCGGCTCCCGTGTTCGAATCGGAGTCGGAACCGTCGGAACCAGATCACACGAGGCTGAAATCGAGGGAATCTTCCTCGTCGGCGGCATCCGGTGCCTCGTCGGAGACGACAGGTGCGGCCGATTTCAACCCGACAAATTCTGCGGCCGTCGCGTGGCCGACGCACAGGAACGGGTTCCCGTCGCCGCCCAGAAGCAGGAACGCCGGCGACGCTTCCACCCCGCCGCGGTACGAGAACGGAAACTTGAAGATCGCCCCTGCCCGGAGTTCCGCGAGCAGTTCCGCGTGCTCGGCCGAGGGCACCACCTGGTAGACGAGGTGGATGTTGTGGGAGAGGTAGTCGTCGATGCTGACGGTTTCACCGATCGGAATCGGGGCGTCGAAGCTGGACTTCACGGGGGTGATCGGGTTGCCGTGAACGTCGATCGGCTTGAGCTGGGAGCGAGTGCGCCAGAGCTTGTCCGGAGAGAGGTAGCAGATCGCGGCCCCGCCCTTGCCGACGATGGAGTGGCCGTCGCCGATGAGGGTGGCGAGTTCGCACTTTTTCCCGGCCTCGTCGACGACTTCCGTCTCGATGTAGCCGTAGAGCTTGGAGCGATCGACTTTTTCGAGATGGAAGTCGACGGAAACCCCGCGGAATTCGAGGGTCAGTGGCTTGGCCATGGCGGATTTCCTCGGGTTACGACGCATTCCAGGACTGGTTGCAGGATTTCGGCGAGAGCCGCGCATGCCAAGGAGCGGCCGCTTCCGGGGTGGGTCGACTTCTGGATGTCAGAATTCCCGATCCAGTCGCAACGATTTTCCCCAGGAAGCGGCCGCTCCTTGGCAGTCGCGGCTCTTGATGCGACAGAAAACAGAAGATCCGTTTTGCCCTTCCTTATTTTGTGAGTTCGCCCCAGCCGCCTTCGAAGCGAACGTCGCGGTAGCCGGCGGTGACGGTGAGGTCGATTCCCAACCGGAGGGCACACTGGTTGGGGTCGGTGTAGTCCTTGGCTTCCTCGCAGCCGGGCGTCGGCGAGCCGTGGGGCATCAGATGGTGCCCGACCGCATTGAGCTCGGCGACGATTTCCCGGAACTTCGCCCGGGCGGCGGCTCCGACCTCGGCTAGGACAGCATCTTCGAGAGCGTCGGCCAGGCGGCGGGCCGCGTCGGCATCCCCCGCAAGGTGCTCGAAAACGGACGGCGAGAAGGCGGCAAAATCCATGGCCGTTCCCTGGTGCAATGTCGAAGTTGGCAGCTCACGATTGCGGCAGCGTGGGGAGTGTATCACGACCATTCCCCCTGGCACCGGGAAACCGCCCGCGAAAACACCGACTTCGGTGGAAATTTGTCCGGAAAGCTCGCACAACCGGCGGGGTTTCCCACTTTCCCGGGTGAGCTCGCCAAGGGCCAGACACCCCGAAAAATTCCCGACTCGAAATCCGTGGGAATCTTCTGGGAAATCCGCAGGGGTGCGCGGTCGGCATTCGCAAAGCCGGCCCTTGACGCTCTTCACCGAATCCTCTCGGGGAGCTGGAGCAAGGTCGGGATTCCGCCGCGTGCCGTGGCCGGACGGCATTTGCGGGATAGGCATCATTCCCGGAGAAAATGGGGCATCCTCACCATTTACACACAATTCCATTACCTCTTTTTCACTCGACCCCTTTCGCGGTCCGCCTACCTCTCTCAATGTTCGTCCGCGTCGTGCGCGGCGACGTTCCCGGATCTTTGCCGGGTCTGCCGGGGCCGGTTGCCCACCGATCGAAGACGGCGAGCCGTCTGACCCCGCCGGCGTGTTCTCTCCGCTCCGATGAAGAGGATCATCTCATGAGCCGAGTCCTGATCGGGATCCTTGCGGCTGTTGCTCTGATCGGCACCCATGTGTCGGCCCAGCCCGCCAAGGCCCAACCGGCAAAAGAAACTCCGAAGGCGAAACCCGCCCCGGAACCCACCGAAGTCAAGAGCTTCACGGTCCAGAACTTCACCCCCGCCGAGATCAACGCCACCCTCGTGACCGTTTGGAGCAAACTTCCCCGAAAGGCCGGCGAGAAGGCCAAGAACCTGCCGAAGATCGCCGTCCACGACCGCACCAAATCGATCATCGCGGTCGGAACCAAAGAAGAACTCGAACAACTCGGCATGATCCTGGAATCCCTCGACGTCGACCCGGCCAAGTCGAGCAGCGACAAGGGCGTCCTCTTCCTGATCCGCCTGAAGCACGCCCAAACTCAAGAAGCGATCTCGGCTCTGAGCGCTCTCGAACTGAGCGAGCACGTTCTGCCGATCGGGAACTCGCGGACCCTGGTCGTCGTCCCGGTTTCGACGACCTGCGGGACCCAGGTGAAGCAAGTGCTGGAACTGCTGGACAAGGAATCGGCAAAGACGACGACCAAGAAGCCGACGAACTGATCGCAGCCAAGACGACGCATCCTGGGGAGGCTCTGCTTCCCCGGGCATCGGCCGCGGCCGGCCCCCGTTCTCCCGGAGTTTCCGATGCGGCCGATGAAGTTGAATATGCTCCCGTTCGAGGCCGACGACCTCATTCGCATCCAGTGCGAGGGGCCGCTCAGCCTCGCCGGACTTCCCCATGGAACCGACCCGCTCGTGCAGATTCTCGGTCCGCTCGCGTTTTCCCGGAAGGTTCTGCTCGATCTCAAACTGACGGAAGGAACCGACACCAGCGGCGTCGCCTGGCTCCTCCGAACCACCGAGCGATTCGCTCAGGCCGGCGGCCGACTCATCCTTCTC
The DNA here is from genome assembly GCA_964552815.1 of uncultured Alcaligenaceae bacterium. Lineage (GTDB taxonomy): Bacteria > Planctomycetota > Planctomycetia > Gemmatales > Gemmataceae > CAYUHJ01. Next base: position 71,766 of record CAZKIQ010000012.1, read on the forward strand.
TCCGTTCCCCCGATGGTCGAGCAGATCGTCCTCGTGCTGGGGCTCGGAACCCACTTCGATGCGGCCCGGACCGAGGCGGAAGGGAAGAAATTCGTCATCCGCGAGGCACTCCCCCCCGAACCGCCGGCTGCCGATCGCGAGCCACCCGTCGTCGCCGGCCGGGTTGGTGCGACCGGTCAAAATTCCTCCCAGGTCTGATCCGAACCCGACCCTCGACCCCGCGCGAGTACCATGAGCGACCGAATCGCGACCGACCGGCGAGATGGAACCGACGCCCGGGCTCCGCTTGCGATCGAGACTCTGACCCCGCGAATCGAGTATGCCCCATCCGCCGGGCCCTCTTCCGGTCGGCAGTCGCCGATCAAGCAACCCCCGAATTTCGCAACTGACCGCGACCCGGACCAGATCATCCCGAAACTGATCACCTACGCGGGCGGATTGCACGCCAGCGACTTGTTCTGCCACACGAACGAGGATCACGTCGAGTTCGCGGTCCGGCACCTCGGGATCGTTCGCCCGATCGGCACCGTTCCTCTGGAACTCGGCCGGCGGTGCCTGTCGTACATCAAGACGATGGCGAACCTCAACATCTCGGAACGCCGCAAACCGATGGACGGCCGCTGGCTCTACACCTCCGGCGGCGGCCGGCTCGACCTCCGGATCAGCACCATCCCCACCCTCCACGGCGAAGACTGCACCGTCCGGATCCTCGACCAGGCCCACCGCATTCTCTCCCTCGACCAACTCGGTATCGACACAGGGTTCTATTCCGTCCTGCTGCAGATGTTGAACAACCCCAGCGGTTTGATTCTCGTCACCGGGCCGACGGAAACGGGCAAGAGCACGACGCTGTATTCTTGCCTGTCCTACCTCAACAACGGCGAGCGGAAGATCAGCACCATCGAGGACCCGATCGAGTACTCGCTCAAGGGAATCCGGCAGTCGCCCGTCTCGGTGGCGACGGGGGTCACGTTCGACATCCAGCTTCGCGCGGTGTTGCGGCAGGCACCGAACGTGATCATGATCGGGGAAATTCGCGACGAGGAGACGGCTCACCTCGCGGCTCGTGCGGCGGCGACGGGGCACCTGGTTTTGTCGACTCTGCACTCCCCGGTCGCGTCGGCTGCGGTCCACAGCATGACCCGGCTCGGCGTCCACCCGCACCTGCTCTCGCACTCCCTGCTCGGCGTCGTTTCCCAGCGGCTCCTGCGAACCCTCTGCCCGGTCTGCAAGGAAGGCTTCGACGTGCCGCTTGGTCGCGCGTTTACGGAAGTGCGGGGGCAACTCAAGTCCGGGGAAGGGACCCGGCTCTACGGCCCCCGCGGGTGTGTCGACTGCCACGACACCGGCTACGGCGGGCGGACCGGTGCCTTCGAAGTCATGCGGGTCTCCTCGGCGATTCGCGGCCTGATCGACGACGGAGCATCGGAAGGTGCCATCCGCCGGAAAGCCGTCGAGGAAGGAATGCTGGAGTTCCGACAGTCTGCGCTGTTGAAGGTGGCCCGCGGACTGACCAGCATCGAGGAAGTGATCCGGGTGCTCCCGGTCGAGTATCTGTTGCCGGCAGTGGCTGTCTGAGATCGGCTCGCGGGCCGAGTTTTGAACCTCCGAAGGACCGTACTCATGATCTGGTCGCGGCGGCTGAATCTGGCTCGGTTGATCGAGATTTCCCGCTCCCTGCGCTTCTCCCTGTCCTCCGGGATCATGCTGCGGGACGCGGTCTCGCTGCTGGCGACGCGGGGCACGGGGCCGATCCGACCCGTTGCCGCGAAGATCACGCAGGACCTCGAGGCCGGGTGGTCGCTCAAGGATGCCCTCGACAAGCAAGCCGACTCGTTCCCGCCCCTGTTTCTTTCCCTCGTGGAAGTAGGCGAGGAAACGGGTAACCTGCCGGAGGTGATGACGGAACTCGAGAAGTACTACGAGATGCAGGTCCGCCTGAAGCGGGAGTTTGTCTCTGGAATCACCTGGCCTCTCGTGCAGTTTTTCGCGGCGATTTTCGTGGTGGCCGGCCTGATCCTCGTGCTCGGGTTGCTTCCGTCCGCAAGCTCGGACCGCGAACCGATCGATGCCCTCGGCCTCGGGTTGCTCGGGGTGGAGGGAGCCCTGATTTTTCTTTCGATCGTCTTTGGCGTCCTCCTCACCGGAACCGCGATCTTCGTCATCGTCAGGCGGCTGCTGCGTCGCCGGGCGGTGGTGGAACGCCTGATTTTCAAGATCCCCGTTATCGGCGGGTGTGTCAAAGCGATGGCCCTGACCCGGTTCTGCGTCGCCCTCAACCTCGTTCTCGACAGCGGGGCTCCGATCCTCAAGACGTTCCGACTTTCCTTCTCGGCGACGGACAACGCGGCGTTCGAGGTGGCGGCTCCAATCGCGGATGCGGCACTGCGGCGGGGCAGTTCGGTGACGGATTGCCTGGCCCGCACGGAGCTTTTCCCGGACGAGTTTCTGAGCATGGTTGCGGTGGGCGAAGATAGCGGCCGTCTGCCGGAGGTTCTCCAGCAGCAGGCGATCTACTACGACGACCTGACGAGCCGACGCCTCGCAGTGGTGAGCCGAATCGCCAGCGGCCTCGTGTGGTTGAGCGTGGCCGCCATCATCATCACCGCGGTGATCCGTATCTTCCTCAAGGTGTACATTGAGAACCTCGAGAAGTACTCCGGCTGACCACGGCTAACGATTCGTCCAGCGAAGACTACGTGTTCTTCTGTGAGAGCCGCGACTGCCAAGGAGCGGCAACTCCCTGCGGGAAGCGACTTGAAGGAGTCGCAATTCCGGGCTGGACAAGGATGCGATTCTTCTCGGGAAGCGGCCGCTCCTTGGCAGTCGCGGCTCTCGATTAAACACGGAATTCTCGGTGGAAGCTTCCCAACCGAGACGGCCGCGTCGAGCGAGTGGAGGGGGGAAACATGGGATTGTGGAATCGACTCACCGGTGGCGGAATCAGCACGCTCGACTGGGATGGTAAGTCCCCGGACGGGCTGCTGGTCCACCGCTTCACGCGGCAGGGCAACGAGATCCGCACCGGGGCGAAGCTCGTCGTCCACGAAGGGTGGGCGGCCGCGCTGGTCTGCAACAACAAGGTCGCGGACGTCTGCCCGCCCGGGACCTATGTCCTCGACGCGGCCAGCGTCGTCGCTTTGCTCGGCGACAACGCCCGGTGGTCCCCGTCTCGCACCACCTTCAACGTCGACGTGTACTACGTCTCGATCAAACCCTGGTCCGGGCTGGCGTGGACGCTGCGGAACCTACCTGCCAGCCTTTCCGGGCCCGGTCACCGGATTGTTCTCCAGGGCTCTTGCGGGTTCCGCGTCGAGAACCCGGGGGCATTCCTCGGCGAACTCCTCAAGCCGGCCGTCACGCTCGACGAGTATCCGGCAGCCAACCTCCGGAACGTGCTGGCCGTCCGCTTCGGCGACTGGGTCCGGGCGAAGCAGTTGACGACCGCGGATCTCGAATCCGATGGCGAGCACCTCGTCGGCCGGGCCCGGGCGAGAATTGCGTCCGATCTCGGCAAGATGGGGGTGGAATTGACGGAATTCCTGGTCGCCGGTGTTGGCGGATTCGCAGGGTATTCCGACGCCAACGCGAAGCCGCGTGCCAGCCTTGGGGACACTCCTGCACCGCCGGAAACCAAGTCGATTTCCACCCCCGAGAACGGGGACACAGCATCGGACGGGGACGATCCGCTGGCGGAGAAACCGCTCGCACCGTCGGGCCCCACCTCGGTGCGCCTGCCGATGGCAGAGGCACCGCCCGAATCCGGTCGGATGCTGCAACCCCAGCGACATGCCCCACCCTCGGGCCGGATCATCCTCCCGGACCCGGAATCGGACTCGGATCTTTCTTCCTCGTTCCCCCTCCTTCGCGGCTGGGGAGCAGGCCCGGTTTCCGGCCGGATGCTGACGTCGGATGCCGGCCCGCCGCCGATCAAGGGAGATTCGCAGTTCGCGCTGAGCATCACCTACCACGCCGCCCTCAACGGAACCCCAAGCGGGCCGTTCGACCTCACCACCGTGACGGGCAAGATCCGCAGCGGAGAAATCACGTCTGCAACCCTGGTCTGGCGGAAGGGGCTGTCGGGATGGGTGCCGGCGTCGACGGTGCCGGAGCTGATGCGGTTCTTCTCGGAGGCTCCGCCGCCGCTGCCCAACGGAAACGGGTGAACTTCAAGACGCCCGGGGCAGGGACTGATACGGCCCGGTGTGTCGGGCCATCCAGGCAGTGGCGGCGGCCCAGTTCCGCTCGTCGCCGGGGATGATCCGGCCCACGATCCGCCCACCCGCCGCACCGGTCAGCAGGGGCAGATTTCCCGCAACTCCATCGAGTGTCAGCCCCGCGAGGACCGCCGCCGCCGTCGCATTTCGCGAACCGGCCGGCACACCGATCTCGTCGAGCCGGGCCAGAACCACACCCGGAAACTGCCGCTCCAGCAACTTCCACAGGAAGCCGTTCCGCACTCCGCCGCCGCTGACGAAGATCCTGCGTGGAACCCCGTCCCGTGCCGGAACCCACCGGGCGACGCCCTCGCCAACACACCGGGCCACGAAGTGGGTCGCGGTGCACAGCAGGTCCGGCAGCGTTGCCCCCGAACTGCGGGCGAACTCGAATGCATCCGTGAGGAAGCTGGTTCCAAACGCGGAACGGGCCAGCGACTTGGGCGGTCGCCGACCCAGGTGCGGATGCGTCAGCCAGCGGGCGAGCAACTCCTCCAGACATCGCCCCTGTACCGCCTTCTTGCCCCCAGCATCGTAGTGCTCCCGCCCCCGCGTCCCGAGATGCGTAATGTCGTCGAGCAGACGGTTTCCCGGGCCGGTCTCGAACCCCACGACGGAGGAAATTTTCGCGCTCGCGGGAAGAGCGACGATCGAGGTCACGGATCCGAGATGGATGAGCAGCCGATCCTCGGTCGCGTCCCGGAAGAGGAGGAAGTCGGCGGCGGCGGAGACGAGTTGCCCGCTTCCCCCGGCGGCGGCATCGCGACCGCGGAAGCCCGTGACGACGCTCAGGCCCGAGTGTTCCGCCAGCCAGTCCGCCAGCGTCGCCGGTGTCTCGGACGGCGGCGAGCGATCCGGAAACGGGGAAAGGAGCCCGGCCACCTGAGCCGACCGGAAATCGAGATTCGCCACGAACGCAGCTTGCCGGGCGGCCTGCACCAGTGCGTCCCCGGCCCGGCGGACGGAATCGGAGCTTCCCGGCGGAATCGGCACCCGGGCCGAGCCCACCACTCGCGGGGTCAGGCTGAGCCCCACCCCCTCCGCCCGCACCGCGACCGCATCCGCGGCTTCGAGCCCGGATCCAATCGCCAGCCCGATAAGGGTGCGGGGGGTCATGGGGTGGTGGTGAGGTGGTTCGGTGGTGAGGTTGTGGGGTGGTTCGGTGGTTCGGTGGTGAGGTTGTGTCGGTGATGAGGTTGTGTCGGTGGTGAGGTTGTGGGGAGTGATGGGTGTGTATAAAAAAGGTGATGAGGTCCAATCTGATCCTTGTCCATCTCACGACCCCACCACCTCACGACCCCACCACCTCACGACCCCACCACCTCACGACCCCACCACCTCACGACCCCACCACCTCACCACCTACTGGACCGTTCAGACGGAGGCCATCGCCGGTTCGGCGTATTTCGTGGCGGATTGCACGAAGCAGTCGAACATCTGCCGATCCAGGGCGGAGGCGGTATCGCACTCGGGGTGCCACTGGACGCCGACGCAGAACCAGGTGTCGTCGGTGGATTCGACGGCCTCGATGACGCCGTCCGGTGCCTTGGCCGCGACGCGGAGCCGTTTGCCGACCTGGTTGACCGCCTGGTGGTGCGTCGAATTCACCCGAAGTTCGCCGGCCCCGAAAATCTCTTCGAGGTAGCTGTTGGGCTCGACGTTGACCATGTGCCGGTGCGGGCCGCCGGTCGGGTCGAAGTGCGGCATCGCCTTGGGATTGTCCGTCGGCAGGTGGAGGAACAGCGTCCCGCCGAAGTAGATGTTGATCAATTGCATCCCCACGCCGATCCCCAAGACCGGCATCTTTCGCTCGACGATTTTCGTCAGCATGTACCGGTCCGATTCCTCCCGGCGAACCGGCATCGGCTGCACCGCGTTCGTCAGTGGCTGGCTGTAACGCCGGGGGTCGAGATCGAGCCCGCCCGTGATGACCACGCCCGAAACCATTTCGAGCAACGCATCGAGTTCCGCGAAATTGTCCTTCCGCATCGGCGGGATCAGGATCGGCAGCCCCCCGGCCGCGAGCACGGAGTCGAAGTACCCGCAGTTGACCCGGGCGAACGGCGTCTTGTTCTTCGGGGTGATGTAGTCTGCGAGAATACCAATGAGCGGACGGGGAGTGGCGGCCATGCGAAACCCTTCCTGGGTGGCGTCGGCGGGGCATCTTGCCCCGGGGCGGATCCAGTTCGATCAACGAAGGGACGGAGTGTAACGAAAGAAAATCGGTGACCGCAAGGGGAATCGCGAGATCGTGAGCAAAGAACCTATCCCCGCAGGGCCGTTTCCACCGCGGCGAGCACCGCTTCCCGGGCGCTCGGGAGGTCGGTGGGGAGCCGGGCACCCGCGGCGAGTTTGTGCCCACCCCCGGCAAATTGCTCGGCCACCTTCGACACATCCAGGGAACGCGCCCGGAAACTGACCTTGGTCCCGCCTTCCGGTTGCTCAATGAAGATCAGCGCCACCTCCACGCCGAGAATGCTCCGCGGGAAGTTGATCAGATCCTCGGTGTCACCCGGAACCGCACCCGTCGCCTCGTAGTCACTGAGGAAAACCTCCGTGTAGGCGATCTTCCCGTTGGCCCGGAGTTGCAGTCGGTCGAGCGCCAGGCCGACGAGCTTCAACCGGGGCAACGGGGCAGCCTCGAAGAGTTGCTCGTAGAGCGGCGGCGGATTCGCACCGTGACGGACCAGCGTTTCCGCGAGGTGGAACGTTTCTGCGGTCGTGTTGGGATGGCGGAACCAGCCCGTATCGAGGGCGACGGCCATGAACATCATGTGGGCCGCCCGTGCGGAAATCGGCACGCCGAGCGCCGAGATGATCTCGAACGCCAGTCGCCCGGTCGCCTCCGCAGTGATGTCCACCAACCGGATCGCACCGAGGTCGTCCTGCGTCCGGTGGTGGTCGACCACGATCTTGGGGCAGGTTTGCGATTGCAGCCAGGGGCCAAAATCTCCGAGTTGGTTCCACGTCCCCGTGTCCATCACCACGATCAGATCCACATCCGGGAACTTCTCCGGGTGGAAATCTTCGATCACGCTCCGATCCGGGTCCAGGAACTCGTACCGTGGCGGGAGCTTGCTGGCGATCACGACGCGCGGCCGTTTCCCCAGGGCGGTCAGTGCATCCGCGAAGGCGAGTTGCGAACCGAGCCCGTCCGCGTCCGGGCGAACGTGGGTCATCAACAGGATGTGGTTCGATCGGTGGACAAGATCGACGAGGGGCGACCAGTCGACGGGCATCGGATTTTCCTTCCTGCGAGGCCATTCTCCGTTCCGGCGAACTCGCCCGAAACCGGACCAACCGCGGGTTCTTCGCTTCTCTCCAGTCCAGGATACTAGAGTATCCCTCGATGGGGACCGAAACACGGGGAACGCCCGGACTCGTCGAGCGACTTCCGAGCGGGAATCGACCGCACCAGATGGAGAATGTTCCATGACGTGGGCTGTAATCGTCGTCCGGACGCTGGTCGGGGCGATGTTTGTTTTCTCGTCCGTGTCCTGGTGGCTCGCGTCGCACGCCTCATCCGGAAGAACCGAGACCCCGGCGAAGTTTCTCGATTCCCTCATCGAGGCGAACTTTTTTCTGGTCGTCAAAACCCTCGAATTTTCGGGCGGGGTGATGCTGCTCTCCGGGCGGATGGCTCCGCTGGGGATCGTGCTCGTCACGCCGGTGGCGGTCAACATCCTTCTCTTCGAAGTGCTGATGAAGCACGAACCGGGACCGGGGCTTGCCCTGGTGCCCGCGCTGGGATTCCTGATTTACGGCTACTGGCCGTACTTCTCCCGCATCTTCACGGTCCACGCCCGGGTCGGTGGGTGATGTCGCCGGGCGAGCAGGAATCCGGTCAGCATCGCGAACCAGAGGATTCCCCGCCAGCGGACCGCCGGGTCGATGTAGGTCACGACGGCGTGGAACATGATGAAGCTGAGAAACCCGTGGATTCCCCAGCGGATCCACCGCGGTCGCCGGGCGTAGGCGTGCGGGAATCCCACCAGCCAGACCGCATCGAACAACCACACCCCGAGCACCGCGAAGTTGACGTAGATCCCTTCCCCGACGCCGGCCATTTCTTCCGTGCGGGCATAGGCGTCGGCGATCGACCAGCGGTGGACGACGTGCAACCCGACGGCGATGTGGAATGCGAGCGTGAGGGGTCCGCAGACCCAGGCGAGGCGAGCGATGGCGAGCAGCCCCGTGTGGGTGTGCCAGCCGGTGTTTCCGAGCAGAAGCTGCACTGCGGAACCGAGGACCCACCAGCCGACCGCGATCGATCCCCAGAGTTCGGGCATCCCCTCGGTGGCGTAACCGAGAAAGATTGGCGGCCCGGCCAGGGCCATCGCGAGTGCGTACCCCACTCCGACCCACACGATTCTCGACGGATGCCACCGTGCCATAGCGTCGATGATACCGAAGCGACCCGCCGCCGGGGCGCAAACTCAGCCGATCGCTTCCTTCCACTTCTTGACGCGGATGGGGTCGAGGACGCCGTCGCGTTTGCCGCCGGCGCAGATGGAGCCGCGAACGGCGAACCAGTCCGGGTTCGCGCCCTTGAGTTGCTTCAACTGCTCGGGTTTGAGCGATCCGCCGAGCGCGACCATCACGCCGGCGCGCTTCAACCCCGCGACCATGTCGAGGATTTCCTTCGGCTTGAGCCAGTCCAGCAGCGTCCGGCCATCCTTCGTGTAGGTGTCGAGCAGGAAGGCCCGGTAGCGGAAGCGTTTCGCGAACTTGACGACTTCCATCGGCGGGACGGAGTTGGCCTTCTCCCAGTCTGCGTAGGCGACAGCGACGACCTCCATTCCGTCCGGGATTTGCCGGCGAGTCTGGAGCAGATCCTCGCCCCAGGCGGGGCCGCCGGTGTACCCGGCCAGGCCCCACTTGACGTATTGCAGGTCGAGTTCCATGTGCCAGTGGGCGGCGGTGAGGACGTCTTCCGACCATTCCCCGAGGGCGGCGGAAACCGGTGCCCGCCCGGCGACCGCCTCGATGACGGCGGCAACAGTCTCGTGGTGCGCCATGCCCAGCGGCCCGCGGTCCGGGTCCTTGACGTCGATCAGATCTGCCCCCGCCTCGATCGCCGCGGCCGCTTCCTCGGCCGAGCGAACGCTCACCAACAAACCCGTCCGCGTGCTCACTGCTGCTGCCATGGTCGCCCATCCCCCGAGTTCGCTTTTCCCCGGCGAAGAGCTTAGCACAACTGCGAGCTCGAAACCTAGAGGAACCTCGCCGACCCACCGGACACCGTTGATCCTGGCTCGAAAGAGCATTCTCGCAGCGGGCGTTTTCGAGAATCGCGACCGGGTCGCGTCGGTTCGTCGACCGTGGAGGCGAAACCGTCCGGAAGTCTACGATGGAGGAGAGGTTTCTGCTGCGAGCCCGGCTCGCGTTTCACTTTCGAGGAGCCTATGTTCCTTCTTCGGCGGGCGAATGCGGTGGTGGCCCGGAACCTGGCGACGGTCGAGATGGTCGGCGTTCTGATGCGAATCTTCAGCTTCTCGATGGTGAGCTGGTACGGACCGGCCAGCCCGTTTTTGTTCGTGTGGGCGTTCAACACCGTCGACGCGCTTTTGCTCACGTGGTGCGCGATCATCAAGAAGGACCGCGCCTACACGCTCCTCAACGTCTTCTGGGTCGGTGTGGGAATCATCGGGATCGTGCGTGCCTCCGGATTCGCGGCACACTGAATTTGTCGGCCGGAAAAGACGTCGCCCCTCCTTTCGGAGGGGCGGCATGGAATGGTCTTTTGAAGGGGGCCTGACGTGTCGGGGGAAGAGTCGGAGAGAGGGGGGAATCTCTCTCCGGACGAGGGCCCGGGGGATTGGGCCATCGTCTCAGTCGCCGGCCGCGATGGGGGTGATCGCTTCGGGGGGGAATCCGTTGCGATCTCGCGGTCGTCTCATGCCATCTGGTAATGCAGGGGTCGTGCCAATTGCAAAATTCCGGTCCGGGTCGGCGGCCGATCGAGGGAAAACCCCGGGAAACACGCTATTTTCGAGGGGTTCGCGGTCTCCTGACGGTTCTCGGCCACACCCCGCGGGCAACCAGGTTCCTCATCTGTTGTAAAAATTGCCTGCCCGCCTACAGGTAACCCCGTGTAAATTTGACCGACCCAACCCCTCCCTTGCCGGTACGTCCGCATGGCCGCCGACTCCCTGAGCCGCGATCTCGAATCCGCCCTTGCCGCGATTCCCCTGATCGACCCACACTCGCACATCGACCCGCTCAGCCCCGTGTCGCGGTCCCTCGACGACATTCTGGGTTACCACTACTACACGGAACTCGCCCACTCGGCGGGGATGCCCAGGTCCAAGATCGGCCCGGAGGTGTCGCCGCGGGAACGGGTGCGGACGATCCTGGAGTTCTCGGAACGGTACGACAACACGGCCCAGTTCGCATGGTTCAACGAAATCGCCCGGACCTTTCTCGGGTTCACCGGCGACCGCGTCACCGCAGCCGACGCGGATTCCCTCTTCGACGCCGCCGAGAAAACCTTCGCCGCCCCGGACTGGGAGAAGCAGGTCTTCGCGAAGACGAAGCTGGAAAAGATTTTCCTCACCAACGAGTTCGACGACCCGCTGGAACAGTACGACACCTCGCGGTACATCCCGTGTTTGCGGACAGATACGCTCGTCTTCAAGTTCAAGGAACCAGGCGTCCGGGAGCGCCTGGCGAAAGTGACCGGGATCGACGCCGGAGATTTGACAACGTTGCGGAAGGCGATCCATGCCCTGTTTGAGCGGTTCGTGAAGTTCGGTGTCAAGGCGTGCGCGATTTCCCTCCCACCGGACTTTTCCCCGTCGGCGAGCCCGCAGGGGAACGCGATTTTCTGGATGCTCGCCGAGTTCTGCCGGGAGTTCAAGCTTCCGTTCGACCTGATGATCGGCGTGAACCGGGCGGTTTACCCCGACGGAGTTTTCCAGGGGCAAGATCTCTTCGACCAGCGGACGAGCCTGATCCAGTACCGTGAACTCTTCAATGCGTTCCCGGAAGTGACGTTCCCGGTCTCGGTGCTGACGAGCCCGCAGAACCAGGAACTGGTCGCGTATTCGTGGATTTTCCCGAACGTGATCCCGAACGGGCACTGGTGGTACTCGAACATCCCCGCGTTCATCGAGAAGGACCTGCGAGAACGGCTGCAGGCGGTTCCAAAGACGAAACTGATCGGGTACTACTCGGACGCGTACAAGCTCGAGTTCGTTCTGCCGAAGTTCGGGATGTATCGGCGGATTCTGGCGGGGGTGCTGGCGGACGATTTCGTGCGGCCGGGCCGGTTGACCGAGACGGCGGCCGTCGCGCTCGGGACCCGGTTGCTTCGGGACAACACCCGGGAAATCTTCGGCGTCTGAGCCCGATCCCTCAGCCTGCCAGGGCCGGAGGTCGCTCCTCCCCCCGGCCCGCGTACCAGTACAGGAGCAGGACAGTCGGGGCCACCCACGCGAACCAGAACGAGTAGACCTGGGCCAGATTCAACGCCAGCATCCCCAGGTTCATCGCGATGTACCCGGCCAGAATCACCCGGAACCGGGGTGTTCCCGACACCTCTTCAGCCCGCAGAATCAACGGCAACAGCAGTACGACCAGGTCGAAGTGCCAGGCCCCGTACGGCGACGTCAGAAACGAGACCAGCACGATCCACGGCAACTCCGTCTCCCACTTCCACGTCCGCCAGCGGGTCCCGCATCGCCAGGCGAACCACGCGAATCCCAGGATCACCGGGACAAACTGCAGCCAGAATTGCTCCGCGCCGAAGATCGTCCGCAACACCGTGCCGAGCGTCAGCGACACCCACTGTGCCGGCGGTCGCTGGCTCATCTCCGTCAGATACTGCTCGAAAACCAGCGGGTTGAACGCCATCGCGATTCCCGATGCGACAACCCCGCCGACGATCCCACCTAGAATCACGGACCCCCGCCGGTACACCACTGCATCGAGCGCGATCGCCGGCCAAAGCAGGTACGCCAGGTGCGGCTTGATCGCGACCAACACACACGCCAACCCCGCCGCGAACCCGTACCCCCTTTGCAGGCACCACAGGAACGCCGCGAGCCCGAGCAGCACCAGGAACGTGATCTGCCCCGCCTGCAACACGATGTAGGTCGGCAGGAACGAGAAGACGACCGCGTACGGCAGCCACTTCCGCGAATTCGACGTCGACACTTCCCCGAGAAGGTACGCGGTCGCTCCCAGCGATGCGAGCCCGAGAAGGAGCCACACGAGTTGCCCGACCCGAGCCGGCAGCGCACCGAGCGGCATCGCGACCGTCAGCGTCCAGGGCGGGTTCCACATCATCACCGCTTCGTCCGTGTCTCGCCCCGCCCCGCGTTCCAGCGGCAGCAGCAATTCCGGGGAATAGGGATTCTTCCCCTCCAGGTTAAGCCGGCCGGCGGCCCAGTACTCGACGTAATCGTCGGGCGGCCAGATCGTCGGATCGGCAAGCAGGGTCCGCACCTGCCCGACGAGCAGGAACCCGCAGACGACAAGACCCACGATCGGAAGCAACGCACGTAATGACATGCGGACAGCGTAGAACGCGACCGTTCTCCCGGCGACCCGACACATTCGAGTGCGAGAACAATCCCCGCTCGGCACCGGGTCGGGGTTGAATCTGGGAATTCGCGGAAGTTACGATGTCCCTCGCGGCCGGGGAATGGCCGCTGATTCCCGCACGGATGCTGTTGTGGCCGACAAATTCACGCAACTCGTCACTGACGCACTCACCCGGGCCGCCACCGAGGCAGGCGGGCAGTTTCTGTACGCCAGCAAGACCGAACCGGGACTCTTTCCCACGACCGCTGCCGGGAAAATCGCCGCGAAGAAGTGCCTCGACGAGGGATTTCTTCGCGTCGTCCGCACGGATTCCCGCGGGAAAACGAGCCGGGAAATCTGCACAGCGACGGAACGGGGGCTCGATTTCCTCCTGGAAAACTCGTCGCCGAAACAGGTGCTCGAAGATTTCGTGCGGATCCTGGAAGCCCGGCGGGGCGAGGTGGCGGAACTGCTCACGACGACCCGCCGGCTCGCGGACGGGCTCGACGGCCTGACCTCGGCGGTGTCGCAGGTGTTGCCGAAAATCCAGACTTCGCGGGTCTCCGTGCCGGTGGGCGAGTCGGTTTCTTCGCCCTCGTCGAACGGAACCATGCCTCATCGTGGGGGAACCGAGATGCCCGCCGTCGCTGTGCCTGCCCCCGCCCCGGCTCCGACATCGGCAGCCCTCGCGGAGGCGGAGGACCTTGCCGAGGCCCTGCTCGCCCGACTCGGCGACTGGTCATCATCCGCGGGGGCGGCCCAGGATTGCCCGCTGCCGGACCTCTTCCGCAGCCTGACGATGCGAGACGCGGAACTGACGATCGGCCTGTTCCACGACGCGTTGCGAAGCCTGCACAACTCGGGCCGCATCTACCTGCACCCGTGGACCGGGCCGTTGTACGCGATCCCGGAGCCGTCGTATGCCATGCTCGTCGGCCACGGGATTGCCTATTACGCCTCGCAACGAAGTTAAAAAGGAAAAAGGGAAAATGTAAAAACGGAAGACGGATCAGACCCGTGTTTTTTCGCTTTTTCCTTTGTCCTTTTTCCTTTTTCCTTTCGACCCCTGGAGGTCAGGATGACCACCGCGACGATCGACCGACCGACGACCGACCGCTCCCGGGATGTGCTCAAGCGGGCCGGGAATCCGTTCCGAAACTACTTCGCGCGTAACCCGGACGACGAGGTTTGCGCTCGCTACCACGTCCCCGAACTTTTCGCGGCCGAGCGGGACCTCCTCCACGCGATCATCGACCTCTACCGCTACGACCCGATGACGCACTCGGAAGTGGTGCCGATCCTCGGGAACAAGGGAGCCGGCAAAACCCACCTCCTGCACAGCATCAAGCACGGCACCGGCGGGCAGTGGCAACTCCTCGTCACCCCCGGCGTTTACCAGAAGGACACCGATTTCCTCGAGTATCTGCTGTTCCAGATCATCGACACCCTCCTCGGGGGTGGGAAGCAGAAGGGGACCCGGCCGCTCGCGTTTGTCGGCGACCAGCTCGTCCGTCGGCAACTCGGCGTCGCCCTGCGGGACCTGACGGCGGAAGAAAAAGTCGAGTTGTTCCCCCCGCCCGGAATCGGTCGGTGGGCTCGCCGACTTGGCCTCGGAGCGACCCAGGCCGTCGAACGCAGCGAGTGGCTCGCGGAGAATCTCTCCGGGTACGCCAACTTCGCCCGGATGCCGATGCCGCTGATGCAAGCACTCTCTGATGCGGGCCTGCCGCCGGAACGCGCCTACGAGCTTCTCGCCGCCCACGCCGCCAAGACGGAAGCCCACAACACCGCCGGCCTGATGCGTCGGCACATCTACCAGGGGTTCGCGAAGGCCGTCCTCCTCGGCGACGAGTCCGACCTCGCCAGCTTCCTCACCTACGGCTTCGCGGAACTCGAGTTCCACGTCCGCCCGACCCGGCAGGACCTCGTTCTCGCCCTCTTCAAGGTCCTCACGGAGGTCTTCCGCGGCTTGAAGATTCCCGTCGTCGTCGCCTTCGACCAGCTCGAAGACCTGCTCCTCGCCCGCCGATCGGACGACGGCCACAAGACGGCCGAGTCGTTCTTCGCGGGAATCGTGCAGATCATGCACCAGATCGACGGCCTGTGCTTCCTGATCTTCGCCGAGCGGGGTCTGTGGAACCGGTTCGTGCCTAGCCTCGACGGGTACATCCAGGACCGGCTCAACAACCCCGTCCACGTGCCGAAATTCGGGACCGTCAAGGCCCTCCGGCTCGAAGCCCCCGCGGGTGACCTCGTTCGCCGGGTGGTGGAAGCTCGCCTCCGGCCGGTCCTTGATGAGATCCCGGGCGGGGAAACGCTCCCGGACATCTACCCGTTCTCGATGGACCAGATCGACCGCGTCGCGAAGACGGAGCCGACGCTGCGGGACATGTTGCAGCAGTTCCGGCACCTCTTCGACCATGTTGTGTATGGCCCCGACGACGCCAAGCCGGACAACCGCCGGGCCGCGGTCGAGGCCAGTGTCCGGGCCGACACCGACTGGAACGCCGGCCGACGCGCGGATCTTCCGACCGTTTCCGAGAAACCCACGCCGCTTCCGGATTCCCTTTCCCCGCGACCGGAAACGCGACCCGAGATGCAAGCCGAGTCGGCCAGCGGCGACGAGGAAGAAGTCGAGTTCGCCCGCCTCCGCAATCGCATCGACGCATCCGCAGACGTCGATTTCTTCGCTCCGATCCCGCTGGTCGCCGAGACGACGTCGGCCCCCGAGATGATCCCGCCAGCGAAGGAGAGCAGTCACCGGATCCAGGCTCTGCTCGGCGGCGAACCGGAAGAATCGGTGGCGATCAAGTCGGTGGAAGTGATCGAGACGCCCGCGGAGGAACCGCCGGTCGAGATGCAACCGGTTCCCAACGGGCTTCGCGAACTGTCACCGGCCGACGAGTGGATGTCGCCCAGCGTCGAGGATGGCGTGTCCGGGATGGCCGCGGTGGAGATGGAACCGTCCGTGGGGATGGTGGAATCCCCGGTCGAGGCGGTCGAGATGGTTTCCGAGACCCCCGCGGCGGCCGTGGAGGTGCCGCCCGCTCCGACGTTTCCAGTGGTCGCGGTCCGCCCGTCCGCCTCTGTGGTGAGTGCGGTCAACCTCGCCGACCTGTGGGACCAGGAAGTCCGCACCGCCCGGCGGAAACTCGAACCGGATGGCGCCCTGACCGGGGCAACCCGGGAACTGCAGGCGGCCCTCGGCACCTTCCTGACCACCTGCCACGAGCACGGCGTCAAGGTCGGACCCTGGCGGCTGCAGCACGTCGTTCCCGAGTGGCCCTTCGGCGAGCACCCGACCTACGGGGTCGTCACCCTCGCACACTGGGCCTGCAAGGACGGCCAACCGTGGAAGGTGGGCGTCGGCCTCTTCCTCGCCCGCGGGGCCGGCAAACCCAAGGATCTCGAGATCAAGCTCGGCGTGATGGAAACCCAGCCCCAGGTCGTCGACCACCTGATCCTGCTTCGCCCGGAAGACGACCTGTCCCTGACCGGGAAGAGCAAAACCTTGTGGGCCGACGCTGAGCGACGCGGCAAACACGCCCGGATCGAGCCGGTCTCGCTCGACGGCTATGCCCTGCTCTACAGCTTCCCCCGCTGGCTGGCGGCCGTCCGCGAGTCGCTCCCGGAAGGGACGCCGATTCCGAACCTCGCCGACGCGATCCAGGACAAGGCCGAGAAACTCCTCGAGCAGGTGTGCATGCCCGTGCAGGGCTGACCGGACTCACCGAAACGCGACAGGCCCATCCCGGCGAGACTTCGCCGGGATGGGCTGTTTTTTCGACCTCGACTTGCGGTCAGAACTTCCACGAAGCTCCGAAGTTGACCCCGTGGACCCAGTAACCGGACTGGTTGAACATCGGCACCGGCACCGCGATCCCGCTGCGGTTGAGGTTGATGTACGGGTCGATTTGCTCGCCCGGCCGCACCACGGCCGACCAGAACAGGAACTGGTAACCGACCTGCACCCGAAAGTTCTCTGTCACGTCGTATCCGACGTTTCCACCGAGTTCCGGCACCACCGCGAACATGTCCTTGGTCGCGGTGCTGATGTTGGACGGGCGAGCCGTCACCGAGTTCTGTTGCACCACCTGCGTTCCGTTGGGGAAGTACTGTACCTGGTTCCCACCGATAAAGACCAGCTCGTGGCTCACACCCATGGCGAATTTCGCGCGGAGGTTGAGGTCGAACTTCCCGAACCGCCAGTCGCCGTCGACGCCGAGTTGGGGGCCGTAGAACTGCGTCCGGCCGCGGAAGGTCGCAACGGAATCGACCACGGTGCCGGGCACGAAGCTTCCGAAGGTGCCGATGGCCTGGATGATGGTGCGGTCGAAGATCGTCTCGTCGAGGTCGAGGTAGCGGAAGCCGCCGAGAATCCGCACGGTGCGGTAGGCATCGTCGGCGGCGGTCCAGGTGCCGTTGGCTTCTGCACCCCACAACCGCGAGGAAACGGCGGCGCTGTAGCCGGTGACCGGAACCACGGCGCCGAAGTGGACGCCGGTGCTGCTGGGCAAGCCGGTCGCAGGATTGATGATCGGCCGGGCGAGGACGTTGGCGGTGTCGAACGCATTGGCAGACGCAAACACGCCGACCCCGCGTTTTTCGAGAAGGAACCCGCTCCCCTCGAAGCCGAATTTCCCCCAAACATTCGCGGCCCCGGCGGTGACGCGGAGACCGTTGAAGGTGCCTAGATCGAACGGCGAGCCGCCGAAGAGCACCGTCGTGCCCGGTGCCCCGACCACTCCCTGAGATGAGGCCGGCCCCGCGGAAAGCAGTGGCAGGGAAATCGGCTCGTTCTTGGTCCAAAAGAGCAGGTACTCGGCGGAGCCGTAAACCCGCGGCCCGGCCGGGCTCGTCGAGCAGACATCGCACGGCACCTGGGCCGAGGCGAGTCCCGCGGTGGCGAGTACCGCCGCCAGGGTGAGGAATCCGTTCCGCATCGCCGATTCTCCGGTCAGGAGGGGAGATTGTGCCAGGGCGGACATCCGTGCCCGGGAGATCACTCAGTAACGCAGGCTCACACCAAAGTTCACGCCGTGGACCCAGTAGTCGGAGTGCACGAACTTCGGGGCCGGCAGCGCTGGGCCGATGCCGATCGGAAAGAGCGTGTTGACCCGCGGGTCGACCTGGTCCCCGGGCCGGACGACATCGCTGAGGTAGAGGAAGGTGTAACCCACCCGCACCGTGATCGCGTCGGTCACGTCGTAGCCGACATTCCCCCCGACTTCCGGCACCACGGCGAACCGGTCCGACTTCGAGGTTCCGATGTTGCTGAGCTTCGCGAAAAGAGCGTTGGGCAGCACGCTCAGCGGTTCGTTGGGCGTGAGGAGAAGCTGCGTTCCGTTGACGATTTGCGTCTCGTGGCTGACGCCCAGCGCCACCTTGACGAGGCCATCGACGCGGAGCCGGCCCGATCGCCAGCCTGCGGAAACGCCCACCTGCGGGCCGTAGAACTGGGTCCGGCAGAAGAAATCCTCGATCTGCCGGAGGTAGCTCCCCGCCGGGTCGTTCCCCTGACTCGCGACCGCGTACACGTTGGTCGCGTCGTAAAGCCGCTCCGTCAGGTCGAGGTACCGGAAGCCTGCCAACCCCCGGATGCTGAGCGTTTCCGTTTCCCGCCCCGATAGCGTGGCGTTGACGTCCGCACCCCAGAAACGGTTGGAGAAGGATCCGAAGAAGCCGGTGCTGACCAGCCCGGGAACCAGGAACGCGGTACTCGTCTGGACCCCGGTCTCGCTCACGAACGGTCGCGAAAGAAGCGGCCCGGTCAGAGTTGTGTTCGCGTTGTAGGAGTTGGTCCGGCGATCGAGCAAGAACCCGCTCGCCTCGATTCCGAGGTTCCCGTAAAGACGGTCGGCCCCGATGGTGACGCGGAGTCCGTTGAAGCTTCCGAAATCGAGGTCGGACTGTCCGAAGAGGGGGACGGTTCCCGGAACGCCGAGCACCCCTGCCCCCGCGACGGGGCCGGTCGTCAGCAGCGGGTAGTGGGACGGGGCGTCTTTCCCGAACCACAGCAAGTAGTCGACGGAGCCGCGGAACCGGGGGCCGCAGAGAGAATCCGTGCAGCCGGCGGCAGCGACGGTCGGGGCCGTGGAGAGCCCCGGCACGGCGTCAGCGTACAACGATTCAACCGGTACCAGCGGTTGCACCGGCGGTGCGGCCCACACCGGTTGAGCAACGGAAATGGCCGCCAACGCGACCGCAGACGCGATTCCGATTCGCATGGCATACTCCGCGACGTCCTGTCACGAGGGCAGGCGAGCACACCGGGAAAGCCCAGGTAGGGTTTGGCGTGACACCTGCTCCGTAGATCGGAACCGCAGCGGATTCGGCGTCACCGCGGGAAGCACGAAATGCCTCGAGAATGGCGTCGTCGGCCGGACTCAACGTTCTCGCGGAGCGTGCCGGCCGTGACGATTGATCAGGTCGTCGGAGCCGAATCCCCGCTTCCCCCGGCTTCCTCCGGGCTCAGGATCGTGTGAAGCAAAAGCATTCCCGGGAAAAAGTTCGGAGACGACACCGGGATCTCGAAAAAGTGCTTGTTCTGCCCCTTCCGGAACAGGTAGAAGACGCCCTGCTGCATGTCCGAGCCCGCGATCTCGCTGTACGGGATCCGCATGGCGTCTTTCTTTCCGAAGAATCCGCTCGGTTGCACTTCCAACGCCTCGGGCAGGAACCGAAGTCCGTCGGTCCAGTAGACCGTACGCCCCTGCTTGACCCGCTTCAACATCTCGACCGCGATCACCCGGCTGACGAAATCGCGGAGGTTGTCGAGCTCGTCATCCATCTGCTTGATGTTCGCGGAGTACGCGATCCGATCGCCGGAGCCCTCATCGCCGGGCTCGAAGGTGAGGGAAATGGCGGTGCCGGTGTACGAGCCGTTGGTGTAGTTCCGGGTTGCGGAGAATGTGAAGATGCGGACGTCCTTGTACTGGAGTTTGCGTTCCTTCATGGCGGTCAGGTAGCAGACGCCGTGCGTGTGGCATCGCAGAATCTTGGTGCGGTTCAGGAATGCGATCAGAGGGATGATCGGACCCGCGAGCAGCAACCCGACCCCCATCAGGATCTGATCCAGCTTTCCGTCGGCGCAGATGATGACCACAAGGCCGAAGACAACGAGGAGGAGCCCAAAAAATCCGAAGTATATGACGCCTCCCATTCCCATGGAGTGATCGCGTTCGAAGATGACGCGGCCGAGGCCGTCGGCGGGATCCTCGTCCTTGGTGCCGCGTTCCTCGAGCTTCTTCGAGATCAGCCGACCGAGGATCAGCGCGTTCGGGGTGCCGCCGGGGATTTTGAGAAACGGCAACGCCTGTCCGACGGCCCAGATGCTGACCTTGCCATCGACCACGTCGACGGCGGCGATCTCGTGCATCGCCAGGGTTTGCTGTCTCGCCCCGGCCCCGTGCGTCAGCCCCTCTCGATCGAGCAACCACCCCTCCCCCTCGAGGGATCGCCCGGCCTGCCAGTTGGCCCAGGCGGTGTCGAAGAGCCGCTCCAGGTTCCGATTCAGGAACCCTTCCAGCGGGTCCGTCGCATTCAGGCCGTACTCGTATTCGAAGAGGAAATCGGAGGAAAGCTCGCCGACCCGCACCACGAGGTGGAGCTTCCGGGTGACTCCCTTGGGTTCGCCGTTCTGGAAGCGAACCTTGGACCATGTCCCGAGATCGGTGATCATCTCGTCATCGAAGTCGAAGATGCCGCGCTTGTCTTCGAGGGTGAAGCCGGTGTCCGACGGCGTGACCCATCGGCGGTTTTTGGAGATGTCCAGCCACCGGACGATCGCCACAACCCCGCCGATCGCCGCCGCGATGCCACAAAGGACGGCTCCGGCTTCCATGTCGGAAACGAGCAATGCGACGGAGGCGATTCCGCCGGCGATGGCTGCGAAAACTCCGACCCAGAACGGAGCTTCGGCGTAGGACTTTCCGACGAAAACGCGCCGCATAGCAACCCCCGGTGTGCGGACTGCATACCGGAGTCAGGATATGAACGAAAGCCGTCGCGGGGCTATTCCCGGGTCAGCCGGTGCGAACCACCCGCAGGAAATCCTGGTCGCAGGACAGGCCATACCACCCGTCGGGTTGCCGGAAGTTCCGCTCGACGTACTCCTCCAGGTCGGCCCACAGAACCGGTTTCGGGAACGGGAAGACGTTGAGGATAAACTCCGCGACCCGGCAGGCGGTGTCGAGGTCCGGGGCGACGATCGACGCCTGCACGGTTTCGATCCGCGATTCGTACTGCCCCGTCGCCACCGACGCCGACACCAGTTCCGTGAGGTCGACCTGCTGGCCGTGGAAGTGCCGGGCCATCTGCATGCAATCCGTGTTGGGGTTCTGCACCGCCGCCGCCATCACGCCGCCCGGCGTCAGCCAGCCGAGCAGCGTCAGCAAGTGGGCGACCCACTCCTTTTTCGGGATGTAGTAGAAGACGTGCGAGCAGAGCACGAAATCCGCGTTCCCTTCCACCGCCGCATTGAGGATGTTTCCCGTCACGACCTGCACCGTCGGGCACGCCTTCTGCAAATCGGCCACCAGCGTCGGATTCGGTTCCACCGCCGTCACGGACTGGAACCGCTTCACGAAGAGCGACGTCAACTTCCCGTTTCCCGCCCCCGCATCGATCATCCGCTCTCGTTTCGGCAGGGCATTGATTTCCCGGCGAAGCCAATCGAGGGCCTTGTCCTTCTGATCCGTGTGGGAAAGGAACGTCTTGAAAGACTGATGGTATTCCGCGGACGAGGAGTCGAACTCCCGGACAAAGCGAGGCGTCGCCATCGCGTAGCTCCTGGGGAAAACCCGGATCGCCACTGAGTCATCCCCGTTGGTTTTACCGACATCAATCGACGAGGCGAGGGACTCGGAATACGCTTCCGTAGCCGGGAGCTGGTGGCAGTCCCTCCGCCCACCCCGCATTTCCCGACGATTTCTCCGGAGATTTCCGTGGCTCGCGACCTCACCCCACCGGACCCGATGCCGGTTCTGGATCTCCTCAACGCGTTTCGCAAGTCGAAGATGATGTTCGCGGCCACGTCGCTGGGCGTCTTCGATGCCCTCTCCCGCGGAGCGAAATCGGCAGCCGAGCTCGCGACGGAACTTCACGCCGACCCGGACGCCCTGGAACGGCTCCTCCACGGGTGCGTCGGGCTCGGTTTGCTCCAACACGCGGAGGGCGGATTCGCGAACACGCCGACCGCCGAGGCGTACCTCACGACCGCCAGCCCTCGCCGGATGCTCGGATATTCCAAGTATTCCGACGCGGTTCTGTGGAAGCTCTGGGACCACCTCGACGACGCCATCCGCGAGGGAACCCACCGCTGGAAGCAGGTCTACGGCTGGGACGGGCCGATCTTCTCCCACTTTTTCCGAGACGAAACTTCGAAGCGTGAATTCCTCATGGGAATGCACGGGTTCGGGCTCATGTCCTCCCCGTATGTCGTGTCCGCCCTCGACCTCTCGAAATTCCGCAGCTTCGTGGACCTCGGCGGGGCGACGGGGCACCTCACGATCGCGGCATGTCGGCGGTATCCGCAACTTCGCGGAACCGTCTTCGACCTCCCCGAGGCGATCCCGCTGGCGAAGGAAATCGTCGGTGAGACGGAAGTGGCAGACCGTATCACCTTCGCCGGGGGCGATTTCTTCGCCGACCCGCTCCCCCCCGGCGACATCTACGCCCTCGGGCGGATCCTCCACGACTGGTCGGAGCCGAAGATTCGCAAGCTTCTGGCGAAGATTTTCGAGTCGCTTCCGTCCGGGGGCGGGCTGCTGATCTGCGAGAAACTCCTCGACGACAACAAGGCTGGCCCCGAGTGGGCGGTGCTGCAATCCCTCAACATGCTCGTCTGCACCGAGGGGAAAGAGCGGACGCTGGGAGAGTACGAGGCGTTGCTGACGTCGGCGGGTTTCCGGGACGTGACGGCGTGCCGGACGGCCTCGCCGCTGGACGCGGTGCTGGCGATCAAGCCGTGATTTCGGGGATTTCTCCACCTCAGCGGAGGAGCGAACGATGCGACCGATCGCGTTGATCACCGGAGCCTCGGCCGGGATCGGGAAGGAACTGGCAAAACTGTTCGCGGCCGGTGGGTACGACCTGGTTCTGACCGCACGCCGGGTCGAGGAACTGCGGACCCTCGCCGACGAGCTCGTCGCTGCCCACGGAATCTCCGCCGACGTTTTCCCCGCCGACCTCGCCGATCCCGCGGCTCCGCAAAAACTCTTCGACACCGTCCTGGCGGCGGGACTAACAATCGAGGTGCTGGTCAACAACGCCGGCTTCGGGCTCCACGGGCCTGTCGTGGAACAGGACTCGAACCGCCTGCTGGCGATGATCCAGGTCAACGTGACTTCCCTGGTGCATCTGACGCGGTTGTTCGCCCCCGATATGGTGCAACGCGGACAGGGGAAGATCCTCAACGTGGCCTCGATCGCGGCGTTCCAGCCGGGGCCGTTGATGGCGGGGTACTACGCATCCAAGGCGTTTGTGCTCTCCTTCTCCGAGGCGATGTCGGAGGAACTTCGGGGGACGGGGGTGACGGTGACGTGCCTGTGCCCCGGGCCGACCCGGACGGAGTTTGCCACCGCTGCGGACATGGACGGAGCCGCACTGTTCCGGACGCCGAATACCATGGATGTGGAACCGGTCGCGCGGGCGGGATTCCGTGCCACCCAGCGAGGCCGACGCGTGGTCATTCCGGGGTTCCTCAACAAGATTCTGACGACACTCGTGATGTTCGTGCCACACGGCCTGCTGCTGCGGATGGTCCGCCGACTTCAAGAGTCTCGCAAACCCGGGAATCCGGGATCACCAGGGGGTTCGACATGAAAGCGACATGGAACGGTGCCGTTCTCGCGGAGAGCGACGCGACGGTGGTTGTGGAGGGGAACCACTACTTCCCGCCGGACTCGATCAGGAAGGAGCACTTCCGCCCCGCCGCCACGCACACCGTGTGCGGCTGGAAGGGGGATTGCAGCTACTACGACGTGATTGTCGGGGAAAAAGTCAACCCGGACGCCGCGTGGTATTACCCGAAGCCCAAGGACGCTGCCTCGAAAATCGCGGGCTACATCGCCTTCTGGAAAGGCGTCAAAGTCGAGGCGTAAGAAAGCGTCCACCGAGAATTCCGTGTTTCATCGAGAGCCGCGACTGCAAAGGAGCGGCCGCTTCCCGAGAAGAATCGCATCCTTTCCAGCTAGGAATTGCGAATTCCTCAAGTCGTTTCCCACAGGGAGTTGCCGCTCCTTTGCAGTCGCGGCTCTCACAGAAGAACCCAAAGTCTTTCCTGGACGGATCCGAACCGACGTCACTCCTCGTCGCCGGGGTTGAGCTCGGCGGTTGCTTCGCGGAGAAGTTTCTGCACATTGCTGCGGGCCTGGTAGACGGTGCCGACCCGCATTCCCAGTTTTGCCGCCACTTCCGTTGCCGGAAGTCCCTGCACCGCCGTCAGACGGAACGCCTCCCACGTCTGCGGCTCGACCCGTTCGCGAACCAGATCCATCGCCCGTTCCACGAGCTCCTGGTCGAACGCGGATTGCAATCGGTTCACCAGATCGTCCCGGGCTTCGAGCGTCTGCAGCATGTCGAGGACCTGGCTGTCGGCCGCCCCGCGAACGCCGCGTTGTTGCTCGCCGATGTAGTCCGTCCAGGCGTGATGCGTCAGCGTCCGGAGCAGTCCGCGGAAGCTGCGTTTGGGGTCGTAGACGAAATCCGGAAGGGTGCGGGCGAGTTTGACGAGCACGTTCTGCGTCACGTCCTGGGCGTCGGCTTCTTGCAGGCGGTAGTGTCGGCACCACGCGTAGATCTGCGGGCCGTAACGGTCCACGAACGCCGCCCACGCCGCCTGATCGTTCGGGTCGGTGCGAAGCTGGGCCAGCAAGCTGACGCGGGTGGATTGTCCGGTTGGCTCGGACACGGGTGCTCCTCGGGTCGGCGTCGTGCTCTTATTCTCCGACCCGCGGGCTGAGCGCCTCCGGAAGAAGTTCCATCTTCACGGATTCTTCACCTGAGGTCGGCTGAGGTTCCGGGTGGAAGTGCCGTACATCTCTTGTTCAGCAAACAACCCCCCACCCGAGGACGCCATGAACGCGAAAGCCATGACCAAAGTGATCCGGAAACGCGGCGGTTTCACCCTGATCGAACTGCTGGTGGTGATTGCGATCATCGCGGTTCTGATCGGCCTGCTGCTGCCGGCGGTGCAAAAGGTTCGTGAGGCGGCGGCCCGCACGACCTGCCAGAACAACATGAAGCAGATCGGCCTCGCGATGCACAACTACGAGTCCGCTCGCGGCGGCTTCCCGGCCTTCAGCAACACCAAGTACAGCGGAAAGAACCCGGCCATCCCCCAGGGCGAGAACCGGGCCAGCGCACTCGTCACGATCTTGCCCTACATCGAGCAAGACACGGTGCTGAAGCAGTTCAACCTGCTCGAAGACGTGAAGAACCCAGTCAACGCGGCCCTGCTCGCGAACACCTTCAAAATCTACCAGTGCCCGAGCACCGCGGAATCGAACCGGATGATTTCGGTCCCCAACGGCACCACGGGGATCAAGTACGTCAACAAGATCGTCCCGGGCGTCAACCCCCTCTGGGCGAGCAACAAGTGGAACTACGTCGAAACCACCTACACAACCTCGCAGGACTACAATCTCTTCGCGGCTGACTACGCTCCGCTGGTGCAACTTTCCGATTCCGGGTCGGGTGTGGTCGCCCTCGGAATGGTCCCTGGGATGACGACCGCCAACCTTCCCGTCCGCGGGGCACTCATCCAGAACCAGATCACCCCGATCCTTTCGATCACGGACGGCACGACGAATACCGTGATGTACGGGGAACTCGCCGGTCGCCCGGGTCTCTACAGGGGTCGCAATCGCGTCGAAGATGTGAACGTCAACGTCGCAGCCAAGGATCGCTTCGACTACAACTGGACCTCCGGCGACTTCGAAATCAAAGTGAAGGGCAACAAACCGGATGGTACGAACCTCGCCGCCGGGGACACCAGTGCCAAGATGATCAACGCCAACAACTACGGCGACGGAGCTTACAGCTTCCACACTGGCGGGGCCAACTTCCTCTTCTGCGACGGTTCGGTTCGGTTCCTCCGCGACAGCATCACCCCGGCCCAAATGGTCGCCTTCACGACCGCGAGTTTCGGGGAAATCGTCAACGCCGACTGACCCTAACCTTGCGAAACGACCAAAAGCCGACGAGATCCCTCGTCGGCTTTCTTCGTCCCGGGATGCGAAAAGTTCCTACACTGTCGGCGACCTCGATCGATTCCTCGGACCGCACTCGGAGCGACGACATGACCCGCCCGCCGCGTCCTGGATTCACGCTGATCGAATTGCTCGTGGTCATCGCGATCATCGCCATCCTGGTCGGACTGCTGCTTCCGGCGGTGCAGAAGGTTCGAGAGGCGGCCGGCCGGGTGAAGTGTCGGAACAACCTGAAGCAAATCGGAATCGCCTGCCACAACTACGCGGCAAACCTCGACGGCCTGCCGCCGAGCCGGATCTCGAAGAACGGCAGCCCGCCGAGCCCGCCGTACATTCCCGCCAACACCGGCCGGGCCAGCGTGCTCGTCCTGATTCTGCCATACCTCGAACAGACCGCCGTTTACAACACCTACGTCAAGGAAAAAGACTGGTGCGACCCCGCCAACACGAGTTCCGGCGTCTTGAAGACCGTCTTCTCGATCTTCCAGTGCCCCGCAACCCCGACCGGAACCCGCTTCGAGACCGTCAAGGATCCGAAATACCTCGTCAGTTTCGTGCCACCGTACCCGGACGTGAAGAACATCGGGTTCCACACCGGCTTCGTGGCCGACTACGGCAGCCTGGTGCAGGTGGATCAACCCAAGGATTCCCTGGATACCGGAGACCTGATCGGTCAGGGCCTGGCCCCGCCCTACAGTTTCGTGAACCCGCCCGGGCTCGGGGCGATGCGGCAGAACATCACCACCCCGATCGTGTCGATCACGGATGGAACCAGCAACACGACCCTGTTCGCCGAGTTCGCGGGTCGCCCGACCCAGTATTACGCCGGCGGAATCGCGAACCCTGGCAAGTCCGTCGATGATGCGATCTGGGCCGGCCACGACATGCGGATCAACGTCACCGGCTCCGACCCGACCGGCACGACCGGTTCCAAGGGTGGGCCGTGCGTCGTCAATTGCAACAACGACAAGGACGTGTACGCCTTCCACCCCAGCGGGGCGAACGTCCTCTTCGCCGACGGCTCGGTGAGGCAGCTCACTCCCGCCACGCCGGCGAAAACCCTCGTCTACCTCGTCACCGCGTCCGGCGGTGAGATCCTCCCGGAATAGCCTCGATTCCCGAAATCGACCCCGAAACACGCGAGAAATCCGATGACTCTCTCGAAACTCGGCCTCCTGCTCGGGGGCTTGCTCACCCTCGCGACCGCCGCCGGTTGTGCCAGCAACACCGCAAGTTCCTCGCAAGCGGAACCGGTCAAGGAAACTCCCCCCGCGAACCCGAAGCCCGGCGCGGCTCCGGAAGTGGCCAGTCTGCAGCCCCGCGGAACGATCGCCGTCTCCGGCAAGATCCCCGGCGGCTCCGACCTCAGCGGCATCGCCTTCTCCGGGGATCTGCTCTACGTCGTCTCCGACGAGACAGCTCACATCGAGGTTCTCAAGAAGTCCGGTGACTCGTACAAGAAGTCGGGCTCCGTCGCGGTCGGCCAACCCGACACCGAAGTCGACCTTGAAGCGTTGGCGATCGACGGCGAGTACGTCTACGCGATCGGGTCCCACTCCGCCGCCCGGCCGAAACAGAAGGCCAAGGATTCCTACGCCGACAACCGTGCGAAGATGGCGATCATCCAGCCCGCTGGCCCCCGCGATGTCCTCGCCCGCTTCAAACCCACCGCCGACGGCACCGGAACCCTCGAGACGATGAACCTCCGAGCGATGCTCGAATCCGACCCCGTCCTCAAGCCGTTCGCGGCGTTGCCGGGGAAAGAGAACGGAATCGACATCGAGGGGCTGGCGGTCAAGGGGAAGGAGATCTACGTCGGCTTCCGCGGCCCGGTTCTGCGGGAAAACTACGTCCCGATCCTGCGGACGAGCTTCGCGAAGGACGCCGCCCACGACCTCCGCTTCGTCAACCTCGGTGGCCGAGGCGTCCGCGATCTGGCGGCGGTCAAGGATGGGTTTCTCGTCCTGGCCGGACCCGTCGGAGAAGGCCCCGGATCCTTTCAGATCTACTTCTGGGACGGAAACGACTGCCTGGTCGGAGCGAATCCGCTTGGGAAGTGCCTGCTCCTCGCGGAACTTCCCGCCCACGAGAAGGGCAAACCAGAGGGGTTGACTGTCACCTCGGAGGAGGAAAAGGGCTACGAGATCGTCGTCCTGATGGACGGGGTCAAGAACGGGAACATGACCCGCTACCACCTTTCGCGGACGAAGTAACCGCCGAGATCAGACCTTCTTGTATGGCGTTTGCAAATCGAAAGTGCCGTCGGGGAGGGGGATCCGCTCGAAGTCGCCGAAGAGGTTCGGGCTCTCCGCCTGGAGTATGTCAAGCATCTTGTTGGCGAGCTTGCGGATCTCCGGCTCGGCGGCGATGCTTCCGCGTTGTTCCAGGAAGTGCCGCAGGGCCCGGGCATTGGCGGTGACGAAAATCTTGGTCTCGGTCGCGTTGGGAAGCACGCTCCGGGCGGCCTGGCGGGCGGCTTTCCGGCGGGCTGTCCGATCGGCGTCCGGCGGCAGCAGAGCGGCAGCCGACGCCTGGGAATCCGCAAATTTCGCGTTCAGTTTTTCGACCAGGATCATGTACGACGCGTGAGCGGTCGCAATCGCTTCCAGCCAGACCTTGTGCAGTTCCGGGTCCCCCGCGATCACATCCGGTTCGACATACTCGGCGATCGACTCGTCGACGTACCGCTGGGAAAGCTGGGAATATCCGAATCCGGCCCGGTGGCGGACGAGCTCGTGGGTGAGCGAACGGGACACGCCGGTGATCAGGAAGTTCCAGACGGCATGTTCCAGGACGGATCCGTGTCCGACTTCCTTGATGTGGTTGAGGTAGGCGGAGTTGCCGCCGGGTCGGGGTTTGGCGAAAGAGAGGTAGCAGACTCGGCCGGCGGTCTCGGAGAGAACCTCGCCGGCGACCTCGGAATCGGTGGACCAGCTGACGCCGTGATCGGTGAGGAACTGGTTGATGCCGGCGTCGTCGATGGTCTGGCGACCGACGACGTAGACTGTCGGTTCGACGATCAGACGGATACCAGTGTCGGCGGGATGTTCTTCAGCCATTTCCAGAAACCCGTGGTCTCGACCGAACTTCCGCCCTGCAGGGAACATGGGGCGGGGAAAGTATCGCTTCCATCGGTGATACGGTTGAATCGAACACCGTCCACCCCCAGTCGCGGGGGTGGCGGGGGTGGTGAACCTGCCGGGGAATCCGGGTGGGAGCGGCAATTCGGAGAAACCGGGGGAAAGTTTCCCAACTGACGCTTCGGACCGGTCGCGGGGGGCGGGTATACTGGAGCGAGCGGTTCGCCCTCATCCCCGCGCCCCCGGAAACCCGCAATGCCGGCCGCGCGTCGACCATTCCCGATCCCGCGTCGCTCCCGGATCCGACCGGGGACGGCACTTCTCGTCTGCTGTTTCCTGCTCGCCTCCCCCCCATCGCCGGGGCAAACCAAGCCTCCTCCATCAGGAAGCCCGACACCGACCGGCGAAACTCGTGCCGCGGCGCTCAAACTTCCCGATGGAACGATCGTTCTCTACACGAAGAACCCCGACGACCCCAACCCGCCGATCGATGCGGTCATCCTGTCGGCGAAGGAATACAAGGCACTCGTCGAGCAGGCGGAGAATGGGAAGAAGGGAAAGGATCCGGTCAAACCGCAATCTCCGTCCGGGTGTGCGATCCGGGCCAAGGTCCAGCAGGCCGGGGAATCGCTGGTCACCGGGGTGACGCTGATCTACACGGTGCAAACGACTGCCCCGCGAACCACGGTCAATCTGGGGTGTGCTCGAGGATTTCCCCGGGCTGCTCGCCTATCCGACGGGAAACTGCCGGTGCTCGGAGTCTCCCCGGAGGGTCTGACCGCGGTGTTGGAGAAGCCCGGCGAGCACACCCTGACGGTCGAGCTCGACGCCCCGGTCGGCCCGCGGGGCAGCAAGGGGGAACTCGGATTCGATGTCGGACTTCCCCGGGCCGCCATCACGACCTTCTCGCTTGAACCGCCTCCGGGTGGGGTGAAGAAAGTCACGGTGGGAACCCGTTCCCCGGATCGCCCGACCGAGACTCAGCGAAATAGCTTCCCGGTCGACCGGCTTGCCCACGCCCCCGGCCAACCGCTCGGCCCGACCGATACCCTCGAAGTGACTTGGGACGCTCCGACCACGACGGCACCGCCCCAACCCACCGACACGTCCCTGATCGCAGATTCGCAGGTGACGGTTCGCGTGGATGAGTCGCAGGTGGAAGCGACTGCCAAGATCCGGCTGCGAGGTCCCGCCCGCGAGTGGCACATCGCCCTGCCGTCTGGCGCAGACGTGGTCGCCACCCGGGCTACACCACCCCCCGGTGGACCCGAGACCCCGTTTCCCACCACCGGATCCGCGACGCTGGTCCGACCGCCCGACAACAACCGACCGATCTGGACGTTGAAGCTCCCCGAAGGTCCCCCGGTAGAGTGGACTGTGACGGCAACCGTCCGGGTGTCCCGGCCCAACTCCTCGGACCCGAAGTCTCGCGGCCCGTACCCCATTGGCCCCTTCGCAGTCCTCTCCGCGACCCGGCAAACGACCACGCTGCATGTGACAGCCCCGTCTACGGTCCGGGTCCGGTTCCGCCACGGTGCGGAGGTTCGACCCCAGAACATCCCCGCCGGCTCCGACGAGGAACTGGTCGGAATTTTCAAGACGACCCAGGCCACCCCGCAGGGAAAGAACTACCCGTCCCCGATTCTGGAACTGGAGGCGACCCCCGCCCGCGTCTTCGTGCGGATCGAGCCCACCCATCGCCTCAAGAGAATCGAAGCGGGATGGCGGCTCGACACCATCTTCAAGGTCACCCCGGTCCGGGCCGACGTCGACCAGGTCGTCGTCGATTTCCCCGAGGGCTGGCAGAACCTGGAAGCGGGCCCCCCCGAGGTGGTGCACGAGATCCAGGAGCACAAGGAGGGGAAATCCCGCGTTCTGACCATCCAACTGACCGCGGCGCACCGCTCCACCTTCAACCTGACCCTGACCGGGATCTACCCTGTCCCCGTCACCAGCAAGCAGATCACGGCCGGGCTTCCCCGGTTTCGCCAGGCGATCGAGCAGAACGCGCGGGTGTCGGCATCCGTGCCAGAGGGGCTCGAGATTCGCGGCACCGTGTCGGCGTGGGAAAACGGACAGCCGGCCGGATCCGTCGACCTCAAACCCGACCCCGGCGAGCCCAAACCGGGTGCCGGGGTCACCTCCGCGTCCGCCCAGATGGAAAAGGGGGCTGACCGTGTCGAGATCGGCTGGCAGGCCCACCGCCCGGAACTCGACGCCGAGATGCGAGCCGACATCACGATCCAGGATCGTCAGGCCGTGGTCGTCCAGACCATCCGATTCCGGGCACCCGATGGCGGTGGTCGACCGATTCGACTCCGTGGCCCCACAACCCTCACCGGTCTACGTGGCTCTGCCGACCCAGTTGGCCCCGGCGAGTGGATCTTCCGCCCACCCACTGACTCGGGAAAAGAGGTCTCCCTTTCCCTGAGTTTCGGCATCGCCATCCCGGACCCCAAACATGGCGAGTCCGCTCGTCAGACGATTCCCATCGGCCTGATCTGGCCCGATTCCGCGACCCGCGTTTCCACCGTCGTTCGGGTTTGGGGCGCGACCGCCACCCGCCGAGTCTCCCGGTTCGAGGGACCCTGGCGGGAACTTCCCCCGGAACCAGACCGAGATGCCCTCCCGGTTCTGACCCTGGCCGGCTCGGGTCTCGGTCTCCCACTTTCCTTCGAACTCGGCGAGATCGGGGAGGGGCTCATCCCCCAGGTCTGGGTCGATCGGGCCCTCATCCAGGCCTGGGTGGGGAACGACCATGTCTCGGTCAAATCTCGGTTTCTCCTCCGCCGGTGGTCCGCGTCTGGTGTCGAGATGACCTTGCCCACCGGGGTGGTGCCCGAGGTGTCGATCGATGGACGCAAGGTGACTGACCTTCGGCCTGCCCCTGGGAACGCGGATGGAACAACATCGATGCGAATTCCTGTGGGCGAACCTCGACCCGGTCGAACCTGGGCGATTCTGGAAATCCGACACCAGGTTCCCACCGGCGGAGCACCCTGGGGGGAAGTTCCACTCGCTCCCCCGATCCTGGCGGCTGCCACCTTCCGTCTCCCACCCCGCTGGCAGGTTTCCTACCCTGCCGACATGACGACCCTGGTTGCGTCCGGGAATTTGCAAGTCGATGCGAAGTGGAACCTGCGACAGGGTCTGGTACTGCCCATTGCAAACGGTTCGAGTCAGGACCTGGAGCAGTGGTTCTCGGCCGGCCAGGAAGGAGAGGCGGAGGGCGACCCTGCCGTGTCTGCGACCGGATCAGGTGATCTGGACGCGATCGTCGGTCGGCAACCGGTGCTGGGTCGCGTGGTCCTCTACCGGTTCCCCCGGGCCGGGTGGATTGCCTTCTGCTCGTTGATGATCCTACTGGTAGGGGTGGGCCTGTCTCGCCTCCGCCCGGGCCTGTTGGGTCCAACAGTGGCAGTCGCGGGAACCCTGGTAGCGTGCTCCGCCGTCATCTGGCCTCAGCCAACCACCCAGGTCATCGCGGGATGCCAGCCTGGGCTGTGGCTGACCGTCCTTCTTCTGGCCGGGCAGGCGCTGCTACGTTGGTACCACCGCAGACGCGTTACCCACCTTCCAGGATTTACACGAACTCGCCGGGACCCAGTCTTGAACGGAACCGGCCCCACCCCCGCCCTGGGTGCGATCGGTTCGGCAACAGGGTCGGCTTCCGCCCCCCACCTGGTCGAAGACGCGGTTCCGGCGAGCGGAAGGAGCTAGGCTCATGGCATCCGCCTTGTTCCGCGGCCGGAACCTGGTCGTCGGGATCGCTATCCTCGCCCTTGTCGCCGGAACCCTGCCCAGCCGAGGAGCAACTCCCCCTTCCGACGCCGAGCATGCACTCGCAGGACCAGGTGCGAGTCGATTCCCATCCAACCTCACGCCAGACCAGAGCGACGCACCCATCGTGGACCCCTTCCCGATCCGCCGGGTGTTTCTCCCGGCGAACAGGGTCGGGGCCACCATAGCCCAGGCAGGACCCAGGGGAATGGTGCGACTACCTCGACCCGAGTTTGAAGAGAAAGTTCGGCAGGCCAGCAGGACCCAGGACCTGGTTGCGAATCCCCCGCGATTGGCGGAGGCGACCTACCGTGCACGCCTGGAACCTGGTGGCCTGGTCGGCTCCGCCACCTGGCGAATCGTCAATACTGCAAACGCGGGCGGTGTTTTACCCCTCGACACGCTTCGAGTTGCTGTGCAAGACCCGCGCTGGTCGGACGGCCGTGCCGCGATCTTGTTCCGGGGGCTCACAGAAAAGTCGTCGACGGCACTCCTGGTCGATCGACCCAGTGACACCATGATGTCACTCGGCTGGTCCTGCCGCAGCACCGAGGAACCCGCCGCCGAGCGATTCGATGTCGGCATTCCCCCATCACCGCTCGCCATGCTCGAACTCGATCTGCCCCACGATCGCGAACCCGTGCTTCCCCAACCTGGCCCACTGGTTTCGGGACCATACCCCGGGCCAGGCAATCGGAAAGTCTGGCGAATCTCCGTGGGTGGGGTGTCTCGTCTCGACCTTACCATTCGTCGTGCGGGAGGGGAGGGAGAACCCTCGCCAGCCTTGCGAGTCGCCAGATCGACTCGCCACGATGTCGCTCCGGGTGAAGTCGTTTCAACATTCAATTTTGACGTGGAGTCTGTGCGAGGATCGATTGCGGATTTGTCAATTCACACCGACGCTGGAATGCGATTGCGGGATGTCACCGGTTCGACTCCGTTGACATGGCGCTCGGAGGGGCAGAGGGGCAAGTCTCCGCACACGGTCAAGGTTAGCTTTCGCGATCCCATTGCTACGGGCCGGGTGACACTCACCTGTACCAGCCCCCTGCCATCACCCCCACCAGGCGGGTGGACCTGTCCCCGTGCCCGGGTGGAGGGTGGGTTGCCCAGCGGCGATGCGATCGACGTTCGGATCGATCCCGATCTTCGGTATCTGGGCTGCGACCCCGGGGACTTCCGGGTCGCCGAGGTGGGCGACGACGAACGTGGGTATCGAGTCGGGTATACCGGCACCTTCCCTCGTTCGACGGTGACCGATCGTCGCGCCCCAACCCTGCGACTGGTTTCTGGTGGCCCCCTTTTCTCGACAACGGAAAACTGGCGATGGTCGTTGACCCCGGATGGAATCACATTGTCCAGCGCCGTCCGCATCCGGGTAGGGCGTGGGCCACTGAGCCAGATTGCGTTCCAGGTTCCACCGGAATACTCTGCCGAGTCGGTGACCCTGGTGCCGGATGATCCTGGTGCGACCTTGTTACCCGGTGGGAATGGGACCGTCGTTCTGGAACCCAGCCGGCCGGTTCCGACAGGTGGTGAAATCGAAGCAACCTTGAAGATGCGAAGTTCCCGGCGGTTCGCCGGCTTCGATCCCGCATCCGGCTCACCGGCGAGTACGATCCTTCCGTTTCCCCAGTTCTCGCCCCTGGGTGCAGCCCAGCGTGATGGCACCCTGGTAGTTTCGGTCCACCCAGGGTTGACGGTGTCGTTCTCGCCCGCTGTTCCCAAATCGGGGACATATGCATTCAGTGGCCGCGGGCCAGACGGAGTGCTCGCCATCGGACCGCGCCCTGCTGGGGTTGGCGTAGTCAGTGACACGGTCCTGTCACTGACGGGAAACTCGGCCACCTGGACATCGACCTTGAAGATTCGTTCCGATGGGGACGTGGACTCGCTTACCGTGTTTACCCCGTTCCGCCAGGATTTGATCTGGGAGGTGACACCACCACCAGGTTCCTCGGTCAACCAGGTGCCCGGGTGGCCTGTTCTCCCCTGGTGTGGTTCACTGGGTGCAACCGTACCGTGGTCCGCAGTTGTTTCCGGAACCATGGCGAACCAGACCCGCGGTTCTCTCTGGCGAGTCGTGTTCTCCCGTCGGCTGAAGGGGGAAACAAGTTTGTCCGTTATCGGAAAGCAACACCTGAAATCCTCGGATGGATTGATCGTTCCCCTCCCGAGCATTCTCGGTTGCGAATCCACGCGGAGTTCGGTTTCCTTGCACTCATCCGCGGTGAATCGGTTCGATCCTCCGCTCCCGGTCGAACCAACCACGTTCCCTGCGATCGCGACGCTTGCTCCGAGGGGAACGAGTTCCACCGCGGGAGATCCTGGCGACCGAACCTGGAAGATGGACTCCGTTTCGATCCTGTCCCGCGTTGAGGCCAGTGGGAACCTGTTGTGCACGCTGACAGGCCGCGTTCGGGAAGCAGGTGCGAGAGCCCTTCCTGTCGGATTGCCGGGCGGAGCAGAACTTGTTGAAGTTCGGGTTGCAGGTCGATTTGCTCAACCTGTATCGACACACGCAGGATCGAGAGAGGTTCACATTTCGATCCCATTCCCCCGTGTGCCGGCGGAGGGGACCACGTTTGCGGTGCAGTACCGATTGCCGGTGGCCGTCGGGTTGGGCCTGGTCGAGTACCAGTGTCCTGGCCCGGAATTGCCCATGGCCCAGATTCCGATTCGCCGGAAGTGGTCGGTTTCCCCGGAGTTTCAACTGGTCGCCTTTCCGGGCACCCGTGACCGCGATGATCTCGACTCGATCGTGGTCGTTCCCCGATCGACCCTGGCCGGAACAGGGGGGATTCTGGGCGTTCTGGTTCTGGCCCTGGGACTGGTGGGTGGGATCCGCCGTTCCCGCATGGCTGTCCTGGGTGTGGTGTTGGCCGTGGCGTTGGGGGGCCTCGCCAGCTGGGTCCTTCCAGGTGATTGGCATGTTCTCTGTGGGCCGCCTTTGCTGGTGGGCCTGTTCTTGCTCGGTGTCGTTGCCGCCCCGGCTCGACCCCGTGACCGAGACGGGAACCAGACAGCTACCTCATCGGAGACCCCAGCAAGCCGTCGCGACGTCTGGCCCAGACGAACCAGCACGGGTATCACCCTGGCAGTGCTCTTCTGCACCTCGTCCCTTGCCCAGGCTCCCGAACCTGTTGTTGTCTACCTCACGCCTCGCCCGGGAAGCGAAACCGAACTCGATGTACTCGTCCCTCAGGGCGTGCTCGACCGGCTCGGCAACCTGTGCCATCCCCCGGTTCTGGGACCGGTTCTGACTTCGGCCGAGTACCAGGGAAGTGCGGACCAGGGAACTGCGGACGGATCGGCTTTTTTCGAGGGCAAACTCCATGTCTGGGTGCCCGAGGCGGGCGACCACAAGCTTCTCATTCCGTTCTCCAAGGTCCGGTTCGAATCCGTTCAGATCGATGGAAACCCCGCCTTTCCGACGGCTGAGCCGGGCGAGCGGTACGGGGTGACCCTTTCCGGGAAGGGCGAGCACATGATCCGGATCCGATTTGCGGTGCCAGTCGTTGCAACTGGTACGGACCGAGATATCCGGTTCGGCGTTCCCGATTTGCCCTCTAGTCGGATCACGTTCACCGCCCCGGCCGAGTCGACCGCCCCGGATATCTCCTCGCGACGAGGTAGTCAGCGGGTCGTCGACCAGGGTGGTCGATCCCGAGTGGAGGCAGACCATGGCGGAGGGAAAGAGGTTGTGGTCCGTTGGCGGGCAGGGTCGGCAGCGGGGTCCAGTGCCAACGTGACGGTTCGCGAAGCCTGTATCTGGGATCTCCGCGAGGCGGGCGTGTCGGCTGTGGCGGCTTTCCTGTTTCGAACCAACGGGGGGTCGGTGACTCGCCTTCGGTTCGACATTCCGGACGACCTGGAACCCGCCAAGGTTGTGGTTCGACCAGGCGACACCCAGACGACCGGGGTCGGCCTCAAGGAGTGGAAGGTGGGTGGGGCCAAGAATGGCTGGCAGCCTGTGGAACTGGGTCTCCAGGGCCCGGTAGAGGGATCGGTGCTTGTGGTGGTACGGCTCTATCCCAAGAAATCCGTGCCCTTCCGGCCAGTGCTCCGAATTCCTCATGTTCGAGAGGCAGCCGATGTCAGTGCCTACCTGGCGATCCGACTGGCAGGCCTGAACCTGGACAACCTGGGTCGAGCCGGGGTGGTCGACTACCCAGTTGATGGCTTCACCAAGGAATTCGGGTTCGTCACGGAACTGGTTCTGGATCGCTTTCCACCGTCTCGGGTTTTTCGGCGCGATGGCAATTCCCAGCCGGAACTGCGACCCCAGCTTTCGCCGACCCCGCCGACCCAGACGAGTACCGCCCGGGTCAACTGGGTCGTTGGATCGCGGGCGGAAGCAGAGGGAGATATCTCGGTTGCACCCCGGGAGACGCCGATTTCCTTCCTGGAATTCGACATCCTGGGTCCGTTGCAGGTTTCAGAATTGCGATCGAGTAGCCTGGCTAGCTGGTCCCAGGCGGGCAACCGGGTCCAGGTCTGGTTGCGGCGCCCCACGTCGAACCCGGTCGAGATCCGCTTGGTGGGGACGCTCAATGGGTATCAACGGTCGGGGCGAGCGGGCTCGGAACCTGGTCCTGTCGACCTGCCCCTGTGTCGGGTGGTTGGCGCCGACCCAGGTCCGGTGGAGTTTCGCGTTCGACCAGCACCGGGGTGGGGAATCGCGCTGCAACAGGTTCCCGGCGTGCGAC
Source organism: uncultured Alcaligenaceae bacterium (assembly GCA_964552815.1). Lineage (GTDB taxonomy): Bacteria > Planctomycetota > Planctomycetia > Gemmatales > Gemmataceae > CAYUHJ01. Next base: position 109,289 of record CAZKIQ010000012.1, read on the forward strand.
AGGCGGGCGCGGAACGGTACATTGCCGAGGCTTCCGTGGGGTCGGGGGTGAAATTTTTGGCAACGCCACCCAACCCGCCGAGCCGGGTCGACTCCGTGATTTCTTTGGATCGATCGGGGGGAAAAATCCTGTACCGGGTCGGCCTGGTTCTGCCTTCTCGGGGAAGCCGACCCACGGGGTTTGCGATCCAGTTCCCTGGTGTGCCCCGTGGGTCCAAGCCCGAGTTGCGGGGGTCCGCTGGTAGCCACATCGCCGCCGCACAACCATCGCCCGGTGGCTGGAACTGGTTGGTCACTTCGTCAGTTCCCGAAACGACGCCGCTGGTGCTGACGCTCACCGGAGAAGTGCCTGTGACCGAGGAACTGGTGCTGCCGGACCCGGTGCTCTGGTTTGGATCGTACCCAGTTCGCCCGACATTGCTTTCCCTGGTTGTGGACGACGAGATTCGCCCTACCGTCCCGCTCGACTGGGTGCGGGGGGACCCGAACGAGTTGGGGAAGATCCGCACCAAGGTCTCCTCCTCTTTTGATTTCCCGGCAGGGGGATCAGTGTGGCTTCCCTGTGACGAGTCCCCTTCGGTGAGGGTGGGGCTCACGCCAGGTTTGGGTGCCAAACCCCTGGCACCCAGCCCAGGTAAGCCAGGTGCGACTCTGGCACCAGAAGGGGTTGTCGAACCAGGTTCGGGGCGATCGTCCGGGTTCCCCATACTCGCGAGTGCGGTCTGGCTGGCGGGGCTGTTCGTGGTGACGTGCCTGACGGCGTGGGGTCACGCGGGGTGGTGGCCGGAACGGCTGGCAGGATGTGGCTTGCTCGGCCTGGTCTTCGTGAGTGTGTGGACCCCGATCGGCGTGATCTTCGCCCTGATGGCCCTGGTCGGCTGGGCGTTCCGGTTCACCTGGTCGATCGGCCGATTCGCCCGGGTTGTGAGTCGGTAACTTGTCGGATTGGAAGTTCCAGAGCCCCAAGTGGTTTGACAAACCTGGAACTCTGGAACTGGAAACTCCTGCTTGTCGAGCCTGTTCCCATCACGCCTTGATGATGTCCTTCACCGTCATGCCGGCGGGGATCATCGGCAGCACGTGCTCCTGGTGCGGAACCTGGACATCGAGCACGAATGGGCCGTCACTTTCAATCATCTCGATCAGTCCCGCGTCGAGGTCGCTTCGGGAAACGATCGACTTGGCCTGCACGCCGAACCCCTTGGCGATGGTGACGAAGTCGGGGTAAGGGTCCTGGTCGTGGCCGGCACCGAGGTAGGTGTGGCCGCGGTTGGAGCCGAAGAAGCGGTCTTCCCACTGGACCACCATTCCGAGGTGCTGGTTGTTGAGGAGCAGCACCTTCGGGGCGATTTTCTCGGCGTGGCAGCAGGCGAGTTCCTGGATGTTCATCTGGAAGCTGCCGTCGCCGTCGATGTCGATGACGAGTGCGCCGGGGTGAGCCACCTTCGCTCCCATGGCGGCGGGGAGTCCGAATCCCATGGTTCCCAGGCCGCCGCTGGTGACCCAGTGGCGGGGCTTGTTGAAGGGGAAGAACTGGGCGGCCCACATCTGGTGCTGGCCGACGCCGGTGGTGACGATCGTGTTGTCGAGTTGGCCGCGCTGCCGGAGGATCTCGTGGAGCCGCTTGATCGCGGCCTGGGGAAGGATGGCGTCGTCGCGGTCCGGGCAGCGCATCGGGTCGCGTTCGCGCCACTCGTCGATCTGCCGCATCCAGTCGGGGTACCGGCCGCCCCCCACCAGGTCCGCGTACTCGTCGTCCTTGATCATCTCGCACAGGTCGGCGAGGGCCAGAGACAGGTCGCCGTGCACGGGGATGTGGGCGAACTTGTTCTTGTGGATCTCCGACTGGTCGATGTCGATGTGGACGATCTTGCCGTGCTTGGCGAACTCGGAAAGCTTGCCGGTGACACGGTCATCGAAGCGGACACCGAACGCGAGGAGGAGGTCGGCGTCGTTGATGGCGTAGTTGGAGTAGACGGTCCCGTGCATGCCGAGCATCTGCAGGCAGAGGTAGTGGTCGGCAGGGAAGCCGCCGATGCCGTGGAGGGTGAGGCCGACGGGGATTCCGAGCCGTTCCGCGAACTGGCGGAGGTACTGGGCCGCCCCGCTGTGGATCACCCCACCGCCGGCGTAGATGAACGGTTTCTTCGACGCTCGGATCGCGTCGAGGATCGGCTTGATCTCGGCTCGCGTCGCCCGGCGGGTCGGCCGGTACCCGGGCAGGTTCATGGCCGGATCCCAGTCGGGAACGACCTTCTTGATCTGCACGTCTTTCGGCACGTCAATAATAATCGGCCCCGGCCGGCCGGTGGTGGCGATGTGGAACGCCTCCTTCACGACGCGGGTGATGTCCTCCGTCCGGGTGACGAGGTAGTTGTGCTTCGTGATGGCCCGGCAGATCTCGATGATCGGGGTTTCCTGGAAGGCGTCGGTGCCGATGACGGGGGTCGAAACCTGCCCGGTGATCGCGATCATCGGGACGCTGTCCATCTTCGCGTCGGCCAGGCAGGTGACGAAGTTGGTCGCGCCGGGGCCGGAGGTCGACATGCAGACGCCGACTTTCCCGGTGGTTCGGGCGTAGCCGTGGGCCATGAACCCGCCGCCTTGCTCGTGGCGGGGGAGGATGGTGCGAATCTTGTCGGTTCGAGTCAGGGCCTGGTGAATCGGCATGCTCGCCCCGCCGGGGTAGGCGAAGACGGTGTCGACCCCGTTGCGAACCAGGGCGTGAACGAGGATGTCAGCCCCGCTCATCGGTTCCAGGTTGGACGGCGTCGGTTTGTGCGATTCACCCATGATTCACCTTCTCGCTACGCAAAATGCGTCCATTCGCGGGCCCGGCAGTTCCCGGTGGTCGAACCACGACCGCCGAGGGGAGGAGCAGAAGTCGGAACAGCCGACGACCCGCGGGAGAACATTATAGAAACGGAAATGGCATCGCGGAACGGCGATTTCCAAGAAGGTTCGAAGTGGGTCGATTTCTGCCCGCTTTCCCGGTCTCGGGTCGGTTGCAGGAACCCGGGTTGGGCGTAAAATACCAACCCGAGCGATCGCCGGGGCCACATTCTCAGGAGCCGACCGATGCGTCTCGTCCTCGCGACGGTTCTGTTCGCGACCACATTCGCAGTCGCCGCCGAGCCGATGGATCCGAAGAAACCGGCCGACCCGAAAGCGACCAAGGAAACACCGGTGGAGGTTCGAGAGCTCGACCTCAAGGGACTCAAACTCGGCCCAACGCAGGTCAAGGGAATGCCCGGGGGGAAGAAGTTCCGGACGGCTGAAGAATTTGCGAAGGCGATCAAGGACAAGAAATGGCTCGCGAAAAAGGAAAATCAGGTCGACTTCGCGAAGGAGCGTGTGGTCGCGTTCGAGTGGCTCGGGGCCAAAACCGACACCCTCAAGGCGACCGTGCAAACGGCGGACAAGATTGTCTTCACCTACAAGGAAACGAAGGCGGAGCAACCGGTCAGTAATTTCCGGCTCTTCGTGATCCCGGTGACGGCCCGGTTCGAGATGGAGAAAGCCAAGTAATTCCGAGATGTTCACCCTTTCCCAGTTGCCAATCCGGAGTGCTCGCCATCACTGGCGGGCGAATCTGCCCGTCCTGTTGGGCGTCGCGGTGGGGGCGGCGGTGCTGACAGGGGCACTCCTCGTCGGCGATTCCCTGCGTGGGAGCCTCCGCGACCGGGCCCTCCGCCAGCTCAACGGCGTCGAATCCGCATACGTCGGCCCGCGATTTCTGCCGACCGGAGTGGCCCGCGAGCTTCCCGGAGATGTCGTACCGGCCCTGCTGATGCAGGGGTCGCTACGGACCGACGCGTTGCCGGACGACCCCCGATACCGCTCCGTGAAGGCGACGGTGATCGGGCTCCACGCCGAGGGGTGGAAGCGGTTTGGGTTGCCCGGGGAACCGGGGGTGGTGCTTTCGGCCCGCACCGCCGATCGGCTCGGCGTTTCCGTCGGGAACAAGGTCGACCTTGGGGTCGAGAAACTCGGGAACATCCCGCGATCCTCCTTTCTCGGGAAGCGATCCGCGGACGATGTGGCCGAGTCGGTGCGGGTTCCGGTCGCCGCGGTGCTCCCACCCGATTCTCCGGCGAATGACTTCAATCTCCTCCCGAACCCGTCGGCGCCGCTCAACATTTTCGTGCCGCTGACCCTGCTCCAGGGGAAGATCGGCAAACCGGGCCGGGTCAACGCGCTGCTGGCGATGTCGGGATCCGCGACGGAACTCACCACGGCCTTGCGGGGGAAACTGACCCTGGACGACTGGGGAATCCGGGTCCGGGTGCCGGAAAAGAAGGCGGATCACGTCTGCGTCGAAACGGAGGAGCTGGTGCTGAGTCCGCCGGTGGTGCGGGCGACGGAAGCGGCGGCGGGCGAGATCGGAGCGGCCTCTCGACGGACCACGGCGTACCTCGCCAACGCGATCACTGCGGGGACCAAGCCGCTCTGGAACCGTGAAGCCGGCGGGAAGAACCTCATCCCGTACTCGGTCATCGCGGCCGTCGATCCAACCGCACCCCCGCCGCTGGGTCCGTTCTTGCCCCCGGGAAAGGCGAGCCTCGCGGACGACGAGATTGCCCTGGCCGCGTGGCCAGAATCACCGCTGGGCAACCTGCAGCCGGGGGAACCGGTGACGGTGACGTTCTTCCGGCCCGAGATGGAAGCGGGGGAACGCGAGACGTCGGCCACCTTCCGATTCGCCGGTTTCGTGCCGCTCTCCGGAGCCGCCGACGATCCGGACCTCACGCCGCCCTATCCGGGGATCACGGACAAGCTTCGCATCGACCTCTGGCAGCCGCCGTTTCACGTCGATCAGCGGCGGATTCAGCACCGCGACGAGGAGTACTGGAAGAAGTACCGGACCACCCCCAAGGCGTACCTCAACCTTGCCCGCGGGGAAGAATTGTTTGGCAGCCGATTCGGGACGGTGACGTCGATACGGGTTGCACCGATTCCGGGGACGTCAGCCCCGCAGACGGCGGAGAAGCTGCGGTCGGCGATCCTCGCGAAGCTCGACCCGGCCTCGGCAGGACTGGCGTTTGAGCCGACCCGCGATCGGCTCCTTACCGCGAGCCGGGGCGGCACCGATTTCGGCGGCCTGTTCCTCGCCTTTTCCTGCTTCCTCATCGTGTCCGCGCTTCTGCTCGTCGGCCTGATGTTCCGGCTTGCGGTCGATCGCCGGGCGAAGGAGGTCGGGTTGCTCCTCGCGGCGGGGTATCCGGCGGCGACCGTGCGATCGCTCCTGATGCGGGAGGGGCTGGCCGTCGCGGTGGTTGGTGCGATTCTGGGCCTGGGCGGAGCGGTTGCGTTCGCGGCGACGATGCTCGGCGTGCTCGTCGATCTCTGGCCAGACCCGGAAGTGGGGACGTACCTCCGGCTCCACGTCACGCCGCTGAGTCTGGGAATCGGGCTGGTGGCGACGGTGCTCGTGTCCGCGATTGCCGTCCGACTCAGCCTCCGGGGACTAACGACGGTTCCCCCGCCGGCACTGCTTCGCGGGGAAACGGCCGACTCTGAGACGGAACAGGGCCAGTCGCGATCGACGGGCTCGACGGTGGTTCGGCTCGCGATTCCGGGAATCCTCGTGCTGGCAGGGGTCACCGCACTGCTTCTGGGTGGGAAACAATCCAACCCGGACTTCCGCTCGATGACCTTCTTCTCCGGCGGCGGGATGCTTCTGACCGCGGGCTTGCTCCTCGCCCGGCTGTGGTTGCGTCGGACTCGGGAGGGGGTCACGCACAGTCGGGGGCTGGTGGCCCTCGGCGGGCTCGGGGTGCGGAACGCGGGGCGGAACCCGGGGCGGAGCATCCTGACGGCGACGCTCATCGCGGTCGCGACGTTCCTGCTCGTCGCCGTGGAGAGTTTCCGACGCCGACCGGACCTCGATTTCGACGAGAAAACCGGAGGAAGCGGCGGGTTCCGGCTCATCGCGGAGGCGGAAGTTCCGCTCTTCCGCCCGTTTGCCCGCACCGCCGACGAGCCGCCACCCGACACAGGTCCCCATCCCGGCCTGCCGATGCCAATAGGCGTGCTTCGCCCGCGGCTGGAGGGACTCGAAGATTTACTCGACGGATTGCAGAAGGTCTACCAGGAAGTCTACAACCAGCCGGACGCCCCGGGCCCGACGATCGACGACCGTGTGGAGGAAGCTCGGCAGGAACTGGCAGGGGTGACCGTGTATCCGTTCCGGCTCCAGGGCGGGGATGACGCGAGCTGCCTCAACCTGTTCCAGGCGGGTCGGCCGCGGATTCTCGGGGTACCGGAGACGCTCGTTTCCCGCGGCGGGTTCCGGTTCGCCGAGACGCTGGCCATTTCCCCGGAAGAGCAGGCCAACCCCTGGCTCCTTCTCGAGAAGCCCCAGCCGGACGGGGCGATTCCCGTCTTTGCGGAGCAGAACTCCGCGATGTGGATGCTCAAAACCGGCGTGGGCGGCACGATCGACGGCGTCGACGGCGACGGTCGGCCCGTCACGTTTCGCCTGGTTGGGACCCTGCAAGACAGCGTCTTCCAGAGCGAGCTCCTCGTCTCGGACGCGAACTTCCGCAAGCTCTACCCCCGCACGGAGGGGTTCCGCATCTTCCTGCTCGATGTGCCGGAAGGGAAGGACGCCACCGTGAGCCGGCTTGTCGAGACGGGGTTGCAGACGCACGGGCTGACGGTATCGCGGACGCGGGACCGTGTGGCCGCGTTCCAGGCGGTGATCGGAACCTACCTCACGACCTTCCAGCTTCTCGGCGGTTTCGGGTTGCTGCTCGGAATCCTTGGGCTCGGTGTCGTGATCCTTCGCGGGGTGTGGGAACGCGTCGGGGAACTGGCCCTGCTTCGAGCGGTCGGCTATCGCACCCGGGCGTTGCAGGCGATGATCCTGGCGGAGAACTTGCTGCTGCTGGTGATCGGCCTGGGGATTGGCGTGTGGGCGGCGGTCGCTTCCGTCCTCCCGAACCTGGCACTGGGGGGAAGCCTCGGTTCACCCCGGCTGGGGCTGATGCTGGGCCTCGTTTTCGCGGCGGGCTTGTTTGTCTCCGTCGCCGCCACCGCCAGCGTCTCCCGGGTCAGCCTGATCCCGGCGTTGCGGAAGGACTAGACTCGCTCCTTTGGGACGGGTTGTTTCACACCCAGAAATACCGACGCAACGTGGGCCGCAACTTCGCGATGGCCCGGCCGCGGTGGCTCAGGGCGTGCTTCACCCGGCTGGAAAGTTCGCCAAAACTGGCGTGATACTCGGGGATCAGGAAGAGTGGGTCGTACCCGAATCCGCCGGTGCCGCGAGGGGCTTCCGCGATGACGCCCCAGCACCGACCCTCGACGGTGGCCATGACGCTGCCGGCGGGATCGCAGAGAACGGCGGTGCTGACGTAGTACGCTCGCCGGTCATCGCCGGTCTTCCCGGCCAGTTCCGTGAGCAATTTCGCGTTGTTGGCCGCGTCGTTGCCGTGGCTGCCCGCCCACCGTGCCGAGTAGACCCCCGGCTGCCCGCCGAGTGCGGGCACAACCAGCCCGCTATCCTCGCCGAGCACCCATTCCCCGAGCAGCGGGGCCAGCGTCACCGCTTTGATCTTCGCGTTTTCCTCGAAAGTCGTCCCCGTTTCCTCGATGTCCGCCGGGGCTTGGGGAAACGGGGAGAGGTCGGTCACCTCGACGAGATCCTGGAGAAGTTCCCGCAGCTCTCCGAGCTTCTTCTTGTTCCGGGAACCGAGCACCACACGGGCCATCGCACACCTCTCGGAGGGTCGATCCAAGGCAGGAAGTTCGGGGGATTCTCTCCGCGGATTCGTCAGAACTTCACCGCCCGGGTGCCGACGGCGGCTTTCTCGCCGGCTTCGAGTCCGGTGAGGGTGGCACCGTCGGGGCGATTCGTGCCGACTTTCACTGTGTACTTGCCGGGCGCGAAGACTCCGGGCTGGAACTTCGCGCCGTGGATCCGGATGCAGGAGAGCACCTCGCCGGTCTTTTCCTCGATGACCTGGACGACGGGGTTGCTTCCAGCGGGGAAGGTGAGTTCCGGCAGCCAGGCGATCGGTTTGCGGCCGTCGTTGTCGTCCTCGCGGATGGTCACGGGCCAGCCGGGGAACTGGGCCTTGTCCCCGGCGGCTGCGTCGGAGAACCGCGGCCAGCACTCGAACGTCACAGTCCGATTCTTCTTGTCGAACCGGGCCATTCCGTATCCATCGGCCCGTTTCTTCTCGTTCGACACATCCTCCGGGTTGGCGTAAGCGATCATCCGGATCTTGTTGCCGAGCCCGTCGGTAAAGTCGCCGGTCCAGGGGAGGGGCGAGTTGGGAACCGGGTTTGGGCCCGGTTTCTCGTCCTCCGGGTGCCACCATCGGCCGTAGATCGTGTTGACGAGGGCGGGGCTGGTGAAGCTGTACGGGGCATCGCCCTGTTCCACGATTCCGTGTTTGACGACGACGGCGAGGTGCTGATCGCCGCACAGGTGGACGGCCCGGACCCGGCGGATCGCTTCGAGGGCCTTGTTCCGCCCGGTTTGCGGCCAGCCGTTGCAATCGAGATCCGCGAGCAGGCGGGCGTCCTTTTTCCCGTGCATGTGGACGGCCCCGCAGAAGGCGGTCTGGGAAAGCACCGCCTTTGTGACGGCCCCGGTCCAGTCCTCGGACCAGTCGCGAAGAAACGTCAGTTGCCGGGGACCAAGCAATTCGAGGCCCGGCAGGTCGACCGTTTTCGGGTCGTATTTCGGATCGTTGATGTGGTCCGGCCGGGGGCCCATCTTCGGGATCTTCCCCTCCGGGCCGGACTTGAACTTGCGGTCCTCGATGATCGCGAAGTCGACGCCGCCGACGCGGAGGCGGGTGAAGTAGACGGTGATCCCGCGTTCGATCGGCTTCGGGTCCGGGGAATCGGGGAGGTGCCAGGTCTGCTGGCGCTGGACCATGTTGACGTAGCCGGGCGGGTAGAAGTAGCCGCCGTCGGCCCCGTCCTGCCGTTTGCAAACCTTCCCGTTTTCCCCCCAGAGGTTCGGCTGGCCGACATCGTGGTCGTCCGGGATCGTGATCGTCGGGCGATCGCGGATGACGTCGCGGAACTGGAGCCCGAACTCGATCCAGCCGGCGGTGTGCTCGGTGTGGCGGTAGGTCTGGTCGCCACCGAAGAAGAGCAGGTCCGGGTCGTGGGCGATGAGGTGCTTGACGATTTCCGGCCGGCTGCCGGTGGTCCGGCTCGAGTTGCACGACATATTCGCAACGACGATCACGTCCTTCTCGACCGGGTCCCGGCGAATCTTCCCCTCGAACATGGCCTTGTCGCCGTGCCGGACGCGGTAGTTCGCATCGTGGGCGTGGTCCCACTTCTCGACCCGGAAGTGGGCACTCCACCCGGGGTACTCGACGGGGACCTTGAGGATCTCGACCCATTTCCCGTCGCGTTCGACTTCCAGCCGGACCTCGCGGGGTTCGTCGGGTTTGAGGGGGAAAAGCTGGGCCGTCAGTTTGAGCACGCCGGAATCGACGGTGTAGAGCGCGAACGCGACGACCTGGTCCCGCGGGACGTCCATTTTCGGGGGAAGTGCCGGGCCCTTCTTCGGGGTGTGCGTCCACCACTCGCCGACGGTCAGGGTGTCGAGGGCAGGTGCGTCGGCTCCGAACGGCTTCGCATTTTCCGCAAAAGCCCGGGGAATGAGCGTTCCGAGGGCGGCGGCACCGAGGACGGTTTTGCCAAAATCTCGGCGGGAGAAGTGCGGATCGGACTCGCCCGCACCGGAAGAGGAGTTCATGGAGAGAACCTCGTGGAATGGCCCGGAAACGGCAGTCTAGCGTTTCCGGGCCGCTTCCGCATCTCACGCCCCGGGTCGGAGTGCCGCGTCGATTCGCGCTCGCACCTCGGACATTGGAATCCGTTCCTGCTTCAGGGAATCGCGGTCGCGGAGGGTGACGGTGTCGTCCTTGAGGGTGTCGCCGTCGACGGTGACACAGAACGGGGTGCCGGCCTCGTCCTGCCGCCGATACCGCCGGCCGATCGCACCCTTGTCGTCGTAGAAAACGTTGAAGTACGGCTTCAGTTCCCGGTACAGCTTCAACGCCTTTTCCGGCATCCCGTCCTTGTTGACGAGTGGGAAGATCGCGCACTTGATCGGCGCGAGCCGCGGGTGGAACCGCATGACGGTCCGCTCCTCGCCGGGGGCGCCGTCCTTGCCGGGGACGGTTTCGACGGTGTACGCCTCGCAGAGGACCGCGAGCGTGAACCGATCCGCCCCCGCCGACGGCTCGATGACGTGCGGCGTGAACTGGTACTTCGCCACGTCCGCTTCCGGCGGGTTGGTTTTGATCCATTCTTTGAACGAGTTCGTCGTCCGCGTGGCGGCATCCGAGTTCCAGCGGTCCTCGTCGAAGTAGTTGAGCTTGTCGTTCCCGCTGTGCTTGGCGTGGGCCTTGAGGTCGAAATCGCCGCGGTGGGCAACCCCTTCGAGTTCTTGCGGCTCGTCGGAGAACGGGAACATGTACTCGATGTCGGTCGTGCCGACGGAGTAGTGCGCCAGTTCTTCCTTCCCCTGTTCGCGCGGCACGAGGTTGTCGGACTTGATGCCGAGCGTGGAATACCACTGTTTGCGGAGGTTCCGCCAGTACTCGTACCACTTCCGCGACTCGTCCGGATGGCAGAAGAATTCGATTTCCATTTGCTCGAATTCGCGAGACCGGAACGTGAAGTTCCGCGGGTTGATCTCGTTGCGGAACGCCTTTCCGATCTGCGCGACGCCGAACGGGAGTTTGAGCCGCGTGCTGTCGAGGACGTTGCGGTAGTTGACGAAGATGCCCTGGGCGGTTTCGGGACGGAGGTACGCGACGTTGTCGTCGGACTCGATTGGTCCCGTATAAGTCTTATTCATGAGATTGAACTGACGCGGTTCGGTCAATGTGCCCGGCTCATCAATGTCGGGGCCGTAAATTGTGGGCAATAAACCCTTGATATCCGCCAACCCCAACAGCCCAACGGTACGCGGCTCCGACTTGGCACCCGCTTTCTTGGCCTTCTTTTGAGCGGACTTGAAACTGTCTTCGTCATTGGAGACGAAGGTAAAGAAGGCAGTCTTGTCACCGATTTGGCCGACAATCACTTCAAGCTGATCCGCGCGATACCGCTTCTTGGTCGACTTACAATCCACCATCGGGTCACTGAACCCCCCGACGTGTCCGCTTGCAACCCACACTTTCGGGTTCATAATGATCGAGCAATCCAGCCCGACCATGCGGATCTCTTGCCCATCCGGCCCCGGCGGCGGGCAGCGGACCATGTCGGTCCACCACGCGTCCTTGATGTTCTTCTTCAACTCGACCCCGAGGGGGCCGTAGTCCCAGAAGCCGTTGATGCCGCCGTAGATTTCGGACGACTGGTAGATGAACCCCATGTCCTTGCAAAACTTGGCGAACTTCGCCATGTCGATCTTCGCCATCGCCATTTCCTCCACGAAGTCCTTGGTCTGGACCCCGCTGTGATTGAGTCCGTTCCGGCCGGGCAGGTTCACGCGAACCGCTCCGAACCCTTAGCATAGCGAACCGCCCCGCACCGACCGCGTCCGCTTGAGCTCCGAAACCGCTCGAACCGAGTCCCATTCCCGAACCACCCGGAGAAGGTATAACGGGGAAGGATCCTCAAGTTCGCTGCCCATCTCCCGGAACGACTCCCGATGGCCGACCGCAAGTTTGCCCACCTGCACCTCCACACGCACTACAGCCTGCTGGACGGCTTCAACCGCATCCCGGAGCTCGTCAAACAGACGAAGAAACTCGGGATGAACGCGGTGGCGATCACGGACCACGGCAACCTGTACGGGGCGATCGAGTTCTACCAGAAGTGCCGGGATAACGACATCAACCCGGTGATCGGCTACGAAGCGTACCTCGCCCCCGGAGATCGCCGGCAACGCAAGGCCGCACGCCAGGGGGAAGCGTACACCCACCTCACGCTCCTCGCAAAGAACGAGGTCGGCTTCCGGAACCTGATCAAGCTCTCGAGCATCGCATTTCTGGAAGGCTTCTACTACAACCCGCGGATCGACAAGGAGATCCTCGAAGCCCACAAGGAGGGGCTGGTCTGCCTCAGCGGGTGCCTGGCGGGCGAATTCAACCAGCACATCCTCGCCGACCGCAAGGACAAGGCGAAGGAACTGGCCCAGTGGTTCGCGAAACAGTTCGGGAACGACTTCTACATCGAGATCCAGAACAACGGCATCGGCCTGCAAGACGAGTGCACCCCGGTCGCCGCGGACATCTCGGACGAGCTCGGCGTCCCGCTCGTCGCCACCGCCGACGCCCACTACCTCTGCAGCACCGACGCCGAGGCTCACGATGTCCTCTTCTGCATCAACACGGGGAAGAAACGCGACCCCCGGCGGAAGCAGTACCCCGAAGAGAAGATGCCCAACCCGTACTATGTGCGGTCGCCGGAGGACATGTACCGCCTCTTCCCAAATTATGCCGACGCCGTCGCACGCAGCCAGGAAATCGCAGACGGAATCGCCATCCACCTCGAGTTCAAGAAACGGCACTTCCCCGTCTTCAAGACCCCCGGCGGGATGACCGCGGACGATTACCTCCGCAAGCTCTGCTCCGACGGAATCTACGAGCGCTACGGCTCCGAACCGAAACAGGCCGTCTGGGATCGGCTCAACATTGAGCTCGGCGTCATCTCGAAGATGGGGTACGCCGCCTACTTCCTGATCGTCTGGGATTTCGTGCGCTACGCCCGGGAGCAAAACATCCCGTGCACCGCCCGGGGTTCGGGCTGCGGGGCGGTCGTCGCCTACGCCCTGTACCTCAGCCACGTCTGCCCGCTGGAATACGACCTCCTCTTCGAGCGGTTCCTCGACCCGAACCGGACGGAACCGCCCGACATCGACATCGACTTCTGCCAGGAACGGCGGGAGCTCGTGATCCAGTACGTGAAGCAGAAGTACGGCACCGAGTCGGTCGCGCAGATCGGCACCTTCGGAACGCTCGCCGCCAAGGCCGCCCTCAAGGATGTCGGCCGGGTGCTGGACATCCCCCTCGACCGCGTCAACCACATGTGCAAGCTCGTCCCGATGCAGGGGGCGATCGCGAAATCCCTGACCGACGCACTGACCGAGTCCCCAGATTTCCGCCGGGAGTACGACTCCGACCCGACCACGAAGCAGTGGGTCGATATCGCCCTGAAACTCGAGGGAACCAACCGCAACGTCGGCACCCACGCCGCGGGCGTCGTCATCGCCGACGGCCCGATCACGAACTACGTCCCCGTCCAGCGGGTCGTCCGCAAACAGGACGACCAGGAGGGGACCGGCGAAGCCCTGATGACGACGCAGTGGGAAATGGGCATCCTCGAGAAAGTCGGGATGCTCAAGATGGACTTCCTCGGGCTGCGGAACCTCACGGTGCTCGACGAAACCGTCAAGCTCGTGAAGCGAACCCGCGGCGAGGACATCGACCCGCTCCAGTTCCCCCTCGACGACAAGGCGACCTACCAGCTCCTGCAGCGCGGCGACGCGAAGGGCGTCTTCCAACTCGAAAGCGAGGGAATCCGCGAACTCCTGAAGCAGATGAAGCCGGACAACATCCGGGACCTGATCGCCGTGCTGGCACTCTACCGCCCCGGCCCGCTCAAGGGGGGGATGGTCGACAGTTACGTCAACCGCAAGCACGGCCGCGAAACCTGGGACTACCCGCACCCCGTCTTGAAGGAGGTCCTCGACGAGACCTACGGCGTGATGGTGTACCAGGAACAGATCATGCGGATCCTCAACCGGCTCGGCGGGATCGAGCTTTCCAAGTCCTACGCCTGCATCAAGGCGATCAGCAAGAAGATCCAGGAGAAGATCGACTCCGCCAAGGCCGACTTCCTCCGCGGGTGCGGCGAGCGCGGCGTCAAAGCGGAGATAGCCGAAGATATATTTGAAAAAATTGTCTTTTTCGCGGGATATGGTTTCAACAAGTCTCACACGGCCGCGTATGCGCAGATCGGGTACCAGACGGCTTACCTCAAGACGCACTACACCGCCGAGTTCATGGCGGCGCTTCTCTCCTCAGAAATCGACGACGGCAACAAACGCGACGTGATGGTCGACCACATCGCCGATGCCCGCAAGCTCGGGGTCGAGGTCGAGCCGCCGAACATCAACAAGGGCCGGGCCGGGTTCGATGTGGTCGGCGGGCGGATCGTCTTCGGGCTGACCGCGATCAAGGGGCTCGGCCGAAACGCCGCCGAGGAAATCGTCCGGGCCCGAGAAGCCGGCGGACCCTTCCGCGATCTCTTCGACTTCTGCGAACGCGTCGACACCCGCACCGTCACCAAGTCCGCGATGGAGAAGCTCATCCAGGCCGGGGCGATGGACTGTTTCGGGAAGAACAAGCGGCGGGCGACGTTGCTGGCGTTGCCCCGGGGCGTGGAGGCCGCCGAGCAAAAGGCCGCCGACCGCCGTCGCGGGCAGAAGAATATCTTCGACATCCTCGATTCCGGGCCCGAAACCAACGGCAACGGCCACACCAACGGCACCGCCTTCCATCACGGCGACTCCATCCCCGATGTCGAGGAATGGCCCGAACTCGAGAAGCTCAAGCTCGAAAAAGAAGCCCTCGATTTCTACATCTCCAGCCATCCGCTGGCCCAGTTCGACGAGCAACTCCGCCGGTTCCGCACCCACAACGCATCGGAACTCGCGAAACTGACCGGCTCCGGCGAGGTCCGCATCGGCGGGATGGTCACGGAGATCCTCCCCAAGGTCGTCACCAAGGGCCGCAACCAGGGGAACCGCTGGGCGATCGTCCGCGTCGAGGATTTCTCCGGTTCCGTGAAGTGCATCCTGTGGTCGGACCAGTTCGCCCGCTTCAAGGACGACGTCACCGCCGACGCGATTCGTCTCTTCGAGGGGAAAGTGGAATGGCGGGAAGGGTCCACGGAACCGGACCTGATCGTGGAGAAGGTGCTGACGCTGGAACAGGCCAAGGCCGACTTTACCCGTGGCGTCGTGTTGCGGATGGAATATGCCGACGACGAGGACACGCTCCGCAAACTCGACGGCGTCCGCGTGGTGTTGCAGCGGGCGAAGGGAAATTGCCCCGTTTACCTCGCGGTCCGCGACGGGGTCGGCAAAACCGCCCAGTTCAAGCTCGGCTCCGACTTCTTCGTCAACCCCATGGCCCTTCCGGTGGAGCAGGTCGAGATGGTCCTCGGCGAGGGGTCGGTGTTGTTTACCTCGCGCTGAGTCCAGGTCGAAAAGTGGAGGGAAAGAGATTGCATCTCGATGCGGAACGCCTGTTTGAAATCGAACCGGGGCTGTTTCAATCCAGCCGACCGGGGTTATATCCGCCACCCGGCGTGTCTGTCGTGTTGAACGTGAGTAGCACTCCCAACGAGTTCGTGGAAGGGCACGGCCTCATCGCCGTCATCCACCTGCCCCTGGCCGACCACGCCTTCCCCGGGATCGAGTGGCTCGACCTGGCAGTGGACTGGGTCATCTCACTTCGCCAACGGGGGCACAACGTCCTCGTCCACTGCGATCGGGGCGAGAGCCGCAGTTCTCTGGTGTTGGTCGCCTACCTGATGCGGTCCCGGGGGCTGGACGTTGATGCATCACTTTGGGCATTGATGATCCGGAATCCTCATGCAGATCCGAATCATCGTTTCATGGATGGGTTGCGTGAGTACGAACGCGTTTGTCGTGGACGTGATGGAGATACCTTACCGGGAAATACCAGCGTTTGATCGCCTGTGCATCGGGACTTGCAGCTATCCCGTGCGGTGAAACACGGGAAAAACGCACTCTCCTTCCGGCCTGAGGGTTCCACGTCGCCGGTGAAACTCCTACAGGAACCAGACGGGCGTCACGTACCACATCAGCGAGCCGGCTCCCGCTTCGATTTCTCCGGGGAAATGGATCAACAACGCCCCCGCCTTTTCCAGGTCCAGGGTAAACGGTTCCGGGCCGATCATCCAGCCGACGTACGAACCCAGATCCGGCATGTGGCCCACGAGGGCGACCACGTCCCCGCCGAGCTCCTCCAGAAATTTCGCGAGTTTCTTCGGTTTGTACGTGTCCGTTGCCAGGTACTCGCACTCCACAATCTGGCCCGGATTCGCGGGAAGGAGCCGCTCCGCCAGCGGTTCTGCCGTCTGCTTCGCCCGGACAAGAGGGCTCGACACGACGGCGGAAAGGAGGAATCCGCGGGATTTCAACGCATTCGCGAGTGCCTCCGCCTGCTGCCGACCAAGTGGCGTGAGGTGGCGGTCGAAATCGCGAGTGACTCCGTCCGTCCCCTTGTCGACCGCCTCCGCGTGGCGAACCAGGAGCAGTCTCATCGTGTCCTCTCCGCTGTCAGAGTGTGCCGAAATCGGCGGATTCACGAAGGTTCACGAAATCGACACATCGCCCCACCTTCCGGAACGTGGGCAAAACTCCTACAGTAAACAGGTGTCTGCGGTCACGCAATCAAAACCTCTCCATACCGATCCCGCTGGTCCATCGCGATTTTCCCATGAAGCGCACTGATATTCGGAATGTTGCCGTCATCGCCCACGTCGACCACGGGAAGACGACACTCGTCGACCAGATGCTCCGGCAGTCGGGGCTGTTCCGGTCGGAGGAACTCGACAAACTCGTCGGCGGCCAGCACGGCCTGATCATGGATTCCAACGATCAGGAACGCGAACGCGGGATCACGATCCTCGCCAAGAACTGCGGCATCCGCATCGGCGACGTGAAGGTCAACCTGATCGACACCCCCGGGCACGCAGACTTCGGAGGCGAAGTCGAGCGGATCCTCAAGATGGCGGATGGCGCGTTTGTGCTGGTGGACGCGGCGGAAGGCCCGCTGCCGCAGACGCGGTTCGTGCTCCGCAAGGCGTTCGCCGCCGGCCTGAAGCCGATCGTCGTCATCAACAAAATCGACCGCCCGGACGCCCGCATCGACGATGTCCACGCCTTCATGTTCGACCTGTTCATCGAACTCGGCGCTGACGACGAAACCACCAACTTCCCGGTGATTTACGCGTCCGGCCGCAACGGCATCGCCACCACAGACATGGCCGTCCCGCCGAAAGATCTCAAGCCGCTCTTCGATGCGATCCTCAACCACGTTCCACCGCCGGAAGTGGACATGGACGGCCCACTCCAGATGCAGGTGGCGGCCCTGCACTACTCCGAATTCGTCGGCAAAATTGCCGTCGGGAAGGTTTACTCCGGGAAGATCAAAAAGAACCAGAAGGTCACCGTCGTCCGCCAGAAGGACGGCACCACCTTCCCCGACACCGTCGTGCAGATCCTCGAATTCGAGCGGCTCGGGAAGCGGGAAGTCGAGGAAATCCGCGCCGGGGACGTCTGTGCGATCGTCGGCATCGACGACGCGGAGATCGGTGACACCATCTGCGAACTCGAGAAACCGCTGCCGTTGCCGCCGTTGACCATCGACGAGCCGACGCTCGACATGGTCTTCAAGGTCAACGATTCCCCGTTCGCCAGCAAGGAAGGGAAACCGCTGACGAGCCGGGAACTCCGGGCCCGCCTCGAGCAGGAACTGCAGCACAACGTTGCCCTCCGCGTCGCCCCGGGTGACCGTGAGAGCGAGTTCATCGTCAGCGGCCGGGGGTTGCTCCACCTCGGCGTGCTTCTCGAAACCATGCGGCGGGAAGGCTCCGAAGTCGCGGTCGGGAAACCGCGCGTGATCGTCAAGGAAATCGACGGCATCAAGTGCGAGCCCTACGAGCACCTCGTCGTCGAGGTCCCCAACGAGCACCAGAGCGTCGTCATGAAGCTGGTGCTCGAACGGCAGGGGGAATTCCAGCGGATGGAGAACCACCGCGGCATCGTGCAGGCGGAGTTCCATATCCCCGCCCGCTCGCTGATCGGCCTGCGGACCCGGATGCTGACCGGCACCCAGGGCACGGCGATCATGCACCACAACTTCCTGGAATACCGCCCCGCCAAGGGGGGAGCCGTCACCAGGCCCACGGGCGTTTACATCTCGAAAAACACCGCCAAGGTGACCGCGTATTCCTGCGATGGCCTGGCCGGGACCCTCTTCGTCGCACCCGGCGACGAGGTCTACGAAGGGCAAGTCGTCGGCGAGCACGGCCGCGACAAGGACATGGTCGTCAACGTCACCGACCCCAAACCCCTCACCAACATGCGGGCGTCCGGCTCCGACGCCAAGGCCGTCCTCAAGCCGCCAACCCGGTTCTCCATGGAAATGGCCCTCGAATTCATCGAGGACGACGAACTGGTGGAGATCACCCCCAACTCGATCCGGATGCGAAAGATCTACCTCAAGGAAAGCGACCGCAAGAAAGCCGAACGCGGTCGGATGTGACCGTCGGCGTCTCACGCCTTTCCCAGGACCTTCGATAGGCGGTTCGAAGGTGCGACGGCGGGGTGGGGTTGGTCCGGGTGGGTTCGTATTTTCGAGCCAACTTCGACGGTTCCGGGCTGGTTCCCGGCGTGGGGCGTCATAAGCCAACCTGTAGGAAATCGGCCGCACCCCGACGCAACACGGGCTCCCCATGACGACGACCCAGACCGGCGAATTCACGCTCCTCACCCCGCAGGATCTGTACCTCTTCAACGAAGGCAGCCATCTCCGGCTCTATGACAAACTCGGGTCGCACCCCGCAACCGTGGATGGGCAGGAGGGCTACCACTTCGCGGTGTGGGCTCCGAACGCGGACTACGTCTCGGTGGTCGGGGATTTCAACGGCTGGCATCCCGGTTCGAACCGCCTTCACTCGGTCGGTTCCGCCGGGATCTGGGCCGGGTTCATCCCCGGGGTCAAGGCCGGGGCCTGCTACAAATACCACATCACCAACCCGCACAACGGCTACCGCGTGGAGAAGGCCGACCCGTTCGCCTTTACCGCGGAAGTGCCGCCCAAGTCCGCATCCGTGACCTGGGAGCTCGACTACCGGTGGAACGATGCCGAGTGGATGGGGAAGCGGAAGGCGAAGTTTGCGCACAACGCCCCGGTTTCGATTTATGAGCTTCACTTCGGCTCCTGGATGCGGGTGCCGGAGGATGGGTACCGTTCTCTGAGTTACCGGGAGATGGCCCCGAAGCTGGCGTCATACATGCAGAAGATGGGCTTCACGCACGTCGAATTTCTGCCGCTGTGCGAGCACCCGTTCTTCGGTTCGTGGGGGTACCAGACGACCGGCTACTTCGCCGCCACCAGCCGGTTCGGGACCCCGCAAGACCTGATGTACCTCATCGATTACCTCCACCAGCACGACATCGGCGTGATCATCGACTGGGTTCCCTCGCACTTCGCCACGGACCAGTTCGCACTCGGGTACTTCGACGGAACCGCCCTCTACGAGCACGGCGACCCGAAGCAGGGGTACCACCCGGACTGGGGAAGCTACGTCTTCAACTACGGCCGGCACGAGGTGCGGAGTTTCCTCCTGAGTTCCGCCCTGTTCTGGCTCGACAAGTACCACGTCGACGGCATCCGCGTCGATGCGGTGGCGTCGATGCTCTACCTCGACTACTCCCGCAAGAACGGCGACTGGGTTCCGAACCGCTACGGTGGGAACGAGAACATCGAGGCGATCGACTTCCTCCGGCGGTTCAACTCGGAAGTGTACTCGCATTTCCCGGATGTGCAGACGATTGCCGAGGAATCGACGGCGTGGCCGATGGTTTCGCGGCCGACATACGTCGGCGGGCTCGGGTTCGGGTACAAGTGGGACATGGGCTGGATGCACGACACCCTCCGGTATTCCGGCCACGACCCTGTCTACCGGAAGTTCCACCACCACGAACTCACCTTCCGGATGCTCTACGCCTTCACGGAGAACTACGTCCTGCCGCTCTCCCACGACGAGGTCGTGCACGGCAAGGGTTCGCTGTGGGACAAGATGGCCGGCGACGAGTGGCAGAAAACCGCCGGGTTGCGGGCGCTGTTTGCGTACCAGTGGGGGATGTGCGGAAAGAAACTGCTCTTCATGGGCTGCGAGTTCGGCCAGCGCGGTGAATGGAAACACGACACCAGCATCGACTGGTGGGTCATGAAGTACGATCACCACCGTGGGACCCAGCAACTCGTCGCGGACCTGAACAAGATCTACCGCGAGGAACCCGCACTTCACGAGGCGGACTGCGACCCCGTCGGCTTCGAGTGGATCGACGCCCAGGACGCCGGCGCGAGCACCTACGCCTTCTTGCGGAAGCCCGTCAACGGACCCGACCGAATTCTGTGCGTCTTCAACATGACCCCGGTTCCGAGGCCGAATTACCGCGTCGGCGTGCCCGGGCCGGGGTACTGGAAGGAAATCTTCAACTCGGACGCAGCGGTGTACGGCGGCACCAACTCCGGGAACAACGGCGGCCTCCACGCCGAGTTCTCCTCCTGGCATGGCCGACCTTACTCGCTGAACCTGACGCTTCCCCCACTCGGAGCCGTCTTCCTCAAGGGGGCGGTGTGAGGATGCGTCCGACACCGAATTCGGCGAGGCTCGACGCGAAGTTAGCCCGACGCGTAAGCGAGGGATTCGATTCCGCCATCGCTTACACGTCTGGCTAACTTCGCGTCGGGCTAACAAACTTTCCGACGCACCTTACTTGAACGCCTTGATCAACTCCATGAACTCCTTCTCGTGCTTGGCCATCACCTTGGCGGGGCCGCTGAAGCGGAACTGGGTGGCGTCCTCGTTCTTGTTCACCAGGATGACCCACATCACGCGGTAGCCCGGGCGAAGCTCTTCTTTTGTCTTCGAGAACGGGCCTTCCTTGTACTTCCAGGTTCCGCTCACGTCGAGAATATGCGCCGTCCCGAGGGGGACGTCGACCTTGGACACCTTGCCGATGTCCTCCATCGCGGTCCCCTCCGGAACTTCGAAGGAAGTCCGCCAGCGGGGGAAGGATTTCTCCGGGTTCGGGTTGACCTCCATTACGACAAGTTCCGCATCCGCGACCCCCTCCTCACCCGATGGAATCTTGAACTGGTACATCCGCAGCGCGTTGGTCGGCTTCTCCGGCTTCCACTCTTTCGGCACCTGTGCCTTGACCTTCCCCTTCCGGTCGAGCTTGATCACATCCGGGGGAGTGGGGTCGGCGGCGGGGGAAACGCTCAGGAAACACAGACCGGCGAGAAGTGCGAGCGAGCGGAGGGGAAAGGGCATCGGCGGCTCCTGGGGAACGGGGAAATCGACGAGGACTCCGGCGGGCGATTGACGCTCCCGGCGTGGGCGGACATGCTACCAGTCTACCCACCGCCGACCCGGAGGTCAGACGTATGACGCCTCTCTCCCGCCGAAAGTTCCTCACCACCGCCGCCGTCGCCGCCGTCGGCTCCCGCTTTTCCACCGGAAAAGAGGTGGAATACCCCGTCCCCGCCCGGGCCGTCACGAAGGGGCCGAAACATCACTTCTTCGGGTACTACGACAAGTGCCCCTGGGATGCGACCGGCCGGTACCTCCTCGCGATGGAAAGCGATTTCGTCGACCGCCAACCGAAACCGGGCGAGGAACTCACCGTCGGGATGGTCGACCTCAAGGACGGCGACAAGTACATCCCGCTCGACAAAACCACCGCGTGGTGCTGGCAGCAGGGAACGATGCTGCAGTGGCTCGGCTCGAACCCGGGGAAGGAAGTCGTCTACAACTCCGTCGCGGAAAAGCAGTATGTCGCGACGATCCGGGACGTGCATTCCGGGAAAACGCGGACGCTCCCCCGGCCGATCTACTGCCTGTCGACGGACGGGAAACAGGCGATGTCACTCGACTTCGCCCGGCTGCACCGGCTTCGCCCCGGGTACGGTTACGCGACCGTGGCGGAAACCCACGCCAACGACCCCGCCCCGGAAAAGCTCGGA
>CAZKIQ010000013.1:0-89052 GCA_964552815.1 uncultured Alcaligenaceae bacterium
GGTGTCGGTGGCGAAGGTCATGACGGCAAACGCGGCTCCGCAGAGCATCCCGACTTCCACCGGCCGGGTTCGCGTCCGCACCTGACGCAACCCCAGCACCGCCGTCGTGAGCCCGCCGAGGTGGATCAGGAACGGCGACAGGTCGTGCCCGCGGGACATCGCCACCAGAATCGACAGGCACACCGACATAAAGAGCGCGAACGGCGGGTTATACGCGATCGTCAGAACCATCGCCGTGATCGCGAGAGGCAGGGCGGCCGCGTGCCACGGAGCCGAGTCGAGGGCCACCGCCAGCCACACCGTCCCCACCAGCAGGAAACTCACCCCCGTGATCTTCCGCAAACTTCCCGACAGGCCCGGTTGGAACCGTACCGAGTAGACACTGACCGTCACGCCCAGCAGACCGACCACCGCCAGCACTGCAAGCGACCTCGCCCAAAGCCGGATCTTGGGAAGCGATCGCACGTACGCCCGGTGTTCCGCACGCAGCAGCACGAGCTCGTCCGCGCTCACGGGGGTTTCCCGGCGAACGATCACCAGCCCCGCGGGATACCGGTGCGCCACCGGCGGGACTGGCAACCGAGCCACCCCAGCTGCATCGGCGGCGTCGTCCGAGCGCTCCCGGTTCCGGATCGTTTCTGCTTCGTTGATCGCATCGAACGCCACCCGGGCCCGTAAATCCCGCGGGAACGTCTGCCCGTAGCGGTAGGGGAAAGGAATCGAGTGACCGGAAACGATCCAGGCGAGGGCGATGCAGGAAACCACCACGACGGCAGCCCGGATCACCGTGTAGCGTTGCAGAAGCGACCGCCAGTCGACCGCGTCGCAGCGGGAGGAGCGCGTCCGCCCGTTCCACTGGGCCAACCGACCGGGTTTCCGTGTCGAGCCGAACATCCGTGTCCTTCTTCACCGGTCGCCGACTCGTTCCGTGAGTCGGCACTCCGAACCGGTCCCCCGAGCACCGGGGAACCTACACTGGCCGTCGCGGTGGCTTTCCGTCGTCGTCGTACGCATCCACGATCTTCTGCACCAGCGGGTTCCGCACGATGTCTGCCTGGTCGAGGTGGACAATGGCGATTCCGTCGATCCCCTTGAGGCGGTTGACCGCGTCGGCCAACCCGCTCCGCACCGTTCGCGGCAGGTCGACCTGGGTCATGTCGCCGGTCACCACGATCTTCGCCCCGTGGCCCATCCGCGTCAGGAACATTTTCATCTGCGAAGCCGTCGCGTTCTGCCCCTCGTCAAGGATGATGCAGGCACTGTTGAGGGTGCGGCCGCGCATGTACGCCAGAGGCAGAATTTCGATGATGTCGCTCTCCATGTACCGCTTGACCAGTTCCGCCTCCATGATGTCGTTGAGGCAGTCAAACAACGGCCGAAGATACGGGTTGATCTTCGCGATCAGATCCCCCGGCAGAAACCCAAGCCGTTCCCCGGCTTCCACCGCCGGCCGGACCAGCACGATTTTCTTCACCTGACCCGTCCGCAGCAGGCTCACCGCCTGCGCCGCCGCCAGGTACGTCTTCCCCGTCCCCGCCGGGCCGACGCAAAAGACAAGGTCGTGCGTCTTCATCGCCTGGACATACCGGCCCTGCCCGTCCGTCCGCGGGCGAAGATACTTCCCCGACTCGGAAACCGTCAATGTCGTCGGACCGTTTCGAACATCACTTCCTCGCACGACATCCAGAACGTTTTTCACGTCGTCGGGCAGCAGTCGGCCGCTCTTGCGGAGGATCACGCGAAGTTGCTGGAAGGCCCGCTCCGCCTGTCCGACCGCTTCCTCCGGTCCGTCGACCTGCAGCATGTCCCCCCGGGCAACCACGCGAACCCCGAGCGCATCCCGGACGGTCCGCAGGTACGCATCCCGCGGCCCGAACAGAATCACCGCTTCCTCGCGGCTATCGAGCGTGATGGAGCGAGTCACGGTGGTCGGTTCTGTCATGGGAGTCACCACAGGCCACGAAGTTCACACAGGAGAGACAGCGAAACCCGTTCCGAGTTCTCCCAATTCTACGGTTTGCGGAAACATCCCACCGCCCTGAGCCGCAACGCCCCGTGTCGCCGCGACGCGATCGCGGAGCGCGGAACTCGCACCCGCACCCGCTCCGCTATCGCGTCGCGGCTACACTGGGAAGTCCCTCCACGCGAACCAGCAGTACGCCACCGGGGCCGCGAACAAAAGCGAATCCAAAACATCCAGCAACCCACCGAATCCCGGAATGCTCGCGGCCGCATCCTTCGCGAATCCGTCACGCTTGACCATCGACTCCGCCAGGTCGCCGAGCACACCCGCGAAACCGACGACCACCCCGAACCCGATCGCCTCGACGATTCCACCCCGGAAAATCGGGGCCACCAGCGACAACCCAACCGCCACCGCCGCCGACGCCGCCAACCCGCCGGCCAAGCCCTCCCACGTCTTCTTCGGGCTGAGCATCGGCGTGAACCTGTGCTTCCCCAGGAATCGCCCGGTGAAGTACGCCCCAATGTCCCCCCCCTTGGGCACCGCGATCGTGAGGGCGAGGGCCACCGTCGCGTGGTCCGGCAGCCATCGCAGGCGAACCAGGAAGCTCGCGAGAACGCCGAGGTACGCCGCCACGAAGATCGTACTCCCGACCCGTGGCGTCGCGGAGCCATCGCCCGAAAACGTGGCCATTTCCCGAAGAAATGCGACCAACACCACGCCCGCGAATGCAAAAATCACCGGATTCCACGGCGAAACGGGAATCCCCGTCGCCGGCGTGAACCAGTTCGCCGACAGAATCGTCAGCACCCCGACGAGGCAAATCCCGCGACCCGGCCGGGCCGTCGCCGGGATCAACCCGACGAGCTCCCACGTCGCTACCCCCCCCGAGAGGAGCACGATTGCGAGCAATCCCGGAAACAGGGGCGACTGAGATTCGTCGAATGCGAGAATGCCCGCGGCCGCCGCGGCGAGGAGCGAACCGACCACAAGCCGGGTCCGCAACATGAGGTCAAACGGCTCCCTGAACGTTGTGCAAGCCCCCGAACCGCCGGTCCCGCGTCGCGAACTCCCGCAGAGCGTCACGAAGCAGTTCCGGCCCAAAGTCCGGCCAGCACGTCGGCGTCACCCATAGCTCCGCGTACGAAATTTGCCAGAGCAAGTAGTTCGACACCCGCATCTCACCCGCCGTCCGGATCAGAAGGTCCGGGTCCGGCATCCCCGCCGTGTACAGAGACTCCGAAATGGTCGAATCGGAAATCGCCGATGGGTCCAGTTCCCCCCGCTGCACCCGCTCCGCGATCGCTCGCACCGCGTCGACGATCTCCGACCGGGAGCCGTAGTTGATCGCCAGGCAGAGCGTCAGACCCGAGTTCCCCGCGGAAAGTCGGATGTTCTCGTCCATTTCCGCCAGCACATCCGCCGGGATCCCGTCCCGCCGGCCGATCACCGTGAAGCGAATGTTCTCGTTGAGGATCAGTTCCCGCTCGTCGAGAAGGTACCGCTTGAGAAGTTCCATCAGGAACGCGACCTCGGCGGCGGGTCGCTTCCAGTTCTCCGCCGAGAAGCAGTAGAGCGTGAGTTGCCCGAGCCCGAGCTTGGTGCACTCCGTGACCGTCGCCCGGACGACATCCGCGCCGCGGAGGTGCCCCTCGACCCGTGGCTTGCCGCGCTCCACGGCCCAGCGACCGTTCCCATCCATGATGACCGCGACGTGGCGGGGAAGCTTCGCAGGATCAAGCCCCGCGTCCCGGACGTAGGCGATAGGGTCGTGCGGCATGGGACGGGTCTCGGGTCGGCGGAGAATCACCGACCAAGCACGGCGACCGGCTTGGGTGCCGGGATCGGCCGCGTGTCTTCCAGAGGTGCCGATTTCCGCGCGAACTTCGCCAACGGCTGCGGGTACACGCCGAAAAAGACGGTCCCAACCGCACAGCACATCGCCGCGATCAGTGCGAAATACCCCCGGGCCGGCCGCTTCTCCGGGGCGATCGCCGACCGCTGATACATCACCCCCACCAGCCGGAGGTAGTAGATCGCCGCAATCGCCGCGTTGATCGCCGCCACAACCACGAGAACACGGTACATCGACTTGGATCCGCCAGGTGCGGCGGCTTCGAAGGCACCGAGGAAGAGTTGCAGTTTCCCGGCGAATCCCGCGGTCAACGGCAGGCCGATCAGGCTGATCACAAAGATCGTCAAGAGGCCGGCCGCTAGTGGCCGGGTCTGCCCCAGCCCTGTCAGATCCTCGATCGTGGTCGGTTCCCGGTCCCCGCCGGAAAGATACAGCAGCACCGCGAACGCCCCGATGGTCATGAACCCGTACGCTGCCAGGTAGAACAGGATCGCATCGATCCCCGACTGCAGCGGCGGATTCGCCGGGTCGTTCGCGGCCGGCAACGCCGACGCCGTCACCAACCCAATCAACATGTACCCCGTGTGGGCAATCCCTGAATACGCAAACAGCCGCTTGAGGTTGTCCTGCAGCAGCGCCAGCACGTTCCCGACGGTCATGGTCACGGCCGCCAGCACCCACAACATCAGCGGAATCAGCGTCCGGTTCGCATCGAACGGCAGATCGAACCCACCCGCCACGATGGGGTCCAGCATCCCGAGAATTCGAGCCAGGGCCAGAAAACCCACGACCTTGGGCACGAACGCAATCTGGGCCACCACCCCCGTCGGGGCACCCTGGTAGACGTCCGGGGCGTAGAAATGGAACGGCACCGCCGCCATCCGGAACCCGAGCCCGGCGATGACCAGTACGATCCCCACCAGAGCCAGCGGGCTCACCTCGGTTTTGTGGGCCGTCGTCAACGTCGCGGAAATCGCCCCGAGGTTCGTCGAACCCGTGAGCCCGTAGAGGTAACTGAACCCGAAAAGCAGCACCCCGGAAGATAGCACGCTGAGCAGGAAATACTTGACGGCCGATTCCTGCCCCAGCCGCGACCGTGCGGGGAGATACAGCAACACGTACGTCGGAATGCTCACCATCTCGAGGGCGAGGAAGAGCGAAATCAGGTCGTTGACCCGCCCGATGAGCGACACCCCCGCGGTCATCACGAGCACGCAAGCCAGGTACTCGCCGGCCGTGTCCCACCGCAGTTCCCGCCAGGAGATCATCGCGAAAAGCGCACCCGAAACCAGGGCCATCCACCGCACGAAACTCGCGGCACCGGTTGGGTCGACGACGGCCACCGTCCGCGGCGTGTCAGCGTTGGCCTGATCCGCGATCTGCCAGAACGCGTGGATTTCCGTCCCCCGGGCATCGAACAATCCCGCCACGATCGCCGCCGAGCCGATCCCCGCCAGAGCGAGAAACACCGACAACCACCGCGCCGGCACAAGCACCGCCTGAAGGAACAGCAGGCACGCGACGCCGACGAGGATGATCTCCGGAATCACGAACCGGACCGCCCCGGTGAGGAACTCGATCTGGATCGTGGGAAACGCATTCACGAAAGCAACTCCGTAGATTTCGAGACGCTCCTGGTCATTCCCCGGCCAGAGAGGCTTACTTCCCTGGTGCCGGATACCCCGCTCGCGCCCGTGCCGCGTCCGCCGAGTGGGCGATCACTTCCACATCCGCCCGCATCGAGTCGAGGATCGGCTGGGGGAACATCCCCAGCACCACGCAGAACAACGTCGGCACGCCGAACGCCAGCCATTCCCGAGCCTGGAGCCGTGGGGCTGTCGAACCATCCACCGTCGCCGGCACCTGGTCCGGGCCGAAAAACACCCGGCGAAGCATCGTCATGGTGTACCACGCCGACAGGAAGATCCCCGCCGCCGCCGTCACCGCCAGTCCGTAACCCATCGTTCGCGTGTGGATCGGATCGAACAGCCCCGCCAGCACGAGCATTTCGCTGACGAAGTTGTTCAAGCCCGGCAATCCCACCGAGGCCAGGGAAACCAGGAACATCAGGAAGGCGAACCCCGGGAACCGCCCGATCAACCCGCCGTACTGGGTCATGTCCAGGGTCTTGAAGCGGTCGTACAGGAACGCGAGCAGTGCAAACATCGCCCCGGTCGAAAGGCCGTGGTTGACCATGTGCAACGCCGCCCCGGAAAGCCCCTCCTGATTCATCGCGAAGAGGCCCATCACGAGCAGCCCCAAGTGCGAGACGGAACTGTAGGCGACGAGCAGTTTCACATCCCGCTGGGCAAACGCACACAGGGCCCCGTAGACGATCCCGATTCCCGCCAACACGCCGAACACCGGCAACCCGTACAGGAACGCCGCATCCGGGCAGAGGGGAATGACGATCCGCAGAATCCCAAAAGTCCCGAGTTTCGCGAGCAACGCCGAGAGGAGCATCGTGATCGGCAACGGAGCTTCCGAGTACGCCGCCGGCAGCCAGGTGTGCAACGGCACGATCGGTGTCTTGACAGCGAACCCCGCAATCACGGCGAAGAACAGCCAGACCTGCACCCGCAGAAACGCAGCCTGATCCGCCTCAGCCGTCGCCAGTTCCTCGGTCAGTTTCTCCTTCAATCCCGGCGATGCTTTCTCCGCGTCCTTGCGAGCTTTCGCGACCCGCAATGCTTTCTCGTTGGCCCAGAACTGCACGTTCTTCATCAACTGGGGAATCGAGAACGTCAGCGGACCCTCGTGCACCACCAGCCGGCGTTTGCCGACCTGCTCCAGGTCGACGGTGTAGGCGGGCACCAATCGGTCCGGATTCACCGGCTCGGCGACCCCGCCTGCGAGGGGCACTGCCGATTGCGGATCCACCACTGGCGTCGGATTCGTGACCACCAGCCCGACGATTCCCGTCAGGGTGACCAACCCACCGAGGAGCGTGTAAAGGAAGAATTTCCGGGCCGCCTCCCGCCGACCTCCGCCGACACCCCACTCGCTGATGAGGAAAAAGGTCGGTACCAGGGTCAGTTCGAAACAGACGTAGAACTGGATCACATCAAAAGACGCGAATGCACCGATGACGAGCGATTGCAGCAAAAACAGCCAGAAGTAGAAGGCGTAGGCCCGGTCCGCGATCGATTCCCACGCCACCCAGATGGCGACGAGCGTCATCAAACTTGTCAGCGCCACGAGCCAGAGATTGAGGCCATCGAGCCCCAGGAAAACCTGGATGTCGCCCGCCGGCAGTCTCCCGCGGGCCGGCGTCACCGTGAGCATCGTCCACGTCGTCGAGTGCGTCTGCTCTTCCGGCGACTTCCGCAGCCCCGGATCCCCTGGCACCGCGATCGGCGTGAACGTCATCACCCGACCCGCGACGGCGGCGTCCGCCATCTCTGAGCGCCACAGCAACTGGTCGGCGGCACTCCAGACGAGCAAACCCGTGACCGCCACGTGACCCAGAGCGAAGTACAGTGCCGTCCGCCGGGCCGCCCCCGTGCCGAATCGGCCGAGCAGCCACACCGTGACCGCCGCCGCGATCGGCAACAGCCACGCGACCAGAAGCAGCGTCCGCAACATCGAAAGCGGGTGATCCATGTCAGCTCTGCCCCGGCAGGACCGGGCTCACCGGGTCGAACGGAAAACCACCACCGTCAGAAACACCGCCATCCCGAGCACCATCCCGAGGGCGTAGAACTGCACCAGTCCATTCTGCAACGGCCGAAGCACCGCACCGCTGGCCCGCGGAACCGCACTGCCGAGCCGGGCAAGACCATCGAGAAACCCATCGAAGTACCGGCAGATCACCGCAAAAATCTCCGCCGGCTTCACGAACATCGCCGCGTAAATCTCGTCCACATACAGCTTGTCCGCCGAAACCCGCCAAATCCCGCGAAGCGAGGCCGGCACCGTCTCCGTCCCCGTCCGGTACATCGTCCACGCCAACCCCAACCCCAGCCCCGCGGCGACCGTCCCGATCCCCGCGATGAGCCAGTTGAAGTGCGGGTGCGGAACCTCCGTCGCATTCGGAAACGCCTGCGAAACCGCGAGCCGAACCGTCGGCGACTTCCCAAGAAACTCGCTGAATCCGTGCGTGAACGGCTCGACGATCGCCCCCGCCGCCCCCGCCCCGACCGCCAGCACCACCAGCGGCCCGAGCATGATCCACGGCGACTCGTGGGCGTGGTGCCCCGCCTCGTGCGGAATCTTTTCCTCGCCCCAGAAGGTGAGGAAGTACGCCCGGAAGGTGTAGAACGCCGTCAACCCCGCCGTCAGAACCGCAACCGCGAACACGAACCAGTACAGCCCCCGATACATCGCTCCATGCTCGCCCGCCTCGAAGAGGACGTCGAGAATCTGATCCTTCGACCAGAACCCGGAAAGCAACGGCAGCCCCGCCAACGCCGCCGACCCGCAGAGAAACGTGACGTGCGTCACCGGCATGAGCTTCCGCAACCCGCCGAACTTCCGCATGTCGATGACGTTCCCCATCGCGTGCATCACGCTTCCGGACCCGAGGAACAGCAAGGCCTTGAAGAAGGCGTGGGTGAAGAGGTGGAAAATCGCCGCCGCCACCGCCAGGTTCGGCGACACCGCCCCCCCGGTGCCGAGGGCCATGAACATGTACCCCAGCTGGCTCACCGTCGAATACGCCAGCACCCGCTTGAGGTCGTTCTGGCCGATCGCAATGAACCCGGCCAGGATCGCCGTCAAACCCCCGATCACACAGACCAGCGCCTGCGCGTCCGGCGACATCACGAACAGCGACGCACACCGAGCTAGCAGATACACCCCCGCCGTCACCATCGTTGCTGCGTGAATCAGGGCCGAGACCGGCGTCGGGCCTTCCATCGCGTCCGGCAACCAGACGTAAAGCGGAAGTTGCGCCGACTTCCCGACCGCTCCGCAGAACAGCAGCAGGCACGCGGTCGTCAAAGTCGCCGGCTCCGGCGGATTCTTCGCAATGTAGTCGAAGAGCTTCGAGAGATCCGTGTGGTACCCACCGATCTGCCAGAAGAGGAAAATTCCGAGCACGAACCCGACATCCCCGAGCCGGGTGACCAGGAACGCCTTCCGGGCCGCCGCCGCCGCCGATGGCTTCGCGTAGTAGTAACCCACCAGCAGGTAGCTGCAGACCCCCACCCCTTCCCATCCTGCCAGCAGCAGCAGGAAGTTGTTCGCGAGCACCAGCAAGCACATCGAGAAGACGAACAAACTCATGACCGCGAAGTAGCGGGCGAACCCCTCGTCGCCGTGCATATATCCCGCCGAGAAGATCGCGATCCAGGTCGCCACGAACGTGACCGTCGCCAGCATGATCGCCGAGAGGGGGTCGACAGTGATTGTCGCCGTCACCGAAAACTTCCCGGCCGCGAACCACGTCCACTCCGGGGAAACGAACGTCACCGACTCGCCGGGTGCCCCGAGAACCTTGCCAAGGACGAGGAACGCCAGAACCGCCGCCCCGCCGAACCCAAGGATCGCGGGAATGTGGGCCAGATGCCGCAACGACTTCACGCCGCACAAAAGCCCTGCCAGGACGGCAGCCGCGAGCGGACAAGCCAGAGCATAGAGAGCGAACCGGATCGGCTCAGACACGGATCGCCTCCTCCTTCGAACTCGGAATCCGACCCGCCGCCGGCAGCTTCGGATCTTCCGGTTCCGCCTCCCGATGCGGCAGCGGCTCAATATCCACAGTCGGAGGCAGACCCGCCTCACGAATCTCCTGCCAATCTCCAGAATCCAGCGACTTCGACCGGCGATACAGCATCAAAAACAACGCCAGTGCCAACCCCGCCTCGCAAGCCGCCACCGTCACGATGAACAATCCAAAAACCTGACCACCGAGGTGCCCATGGAACCGCCCAAACGCCAGGAAATTGATCACAACCCCCTGAAGCATCATCTCCGCGCACAGGAACATGGTGATGAAGTTCCGCCGGGTCAGGAACCCGACCAGCCCAATCCCGAAGAGGGCCGCACCCACCGCCAGGTAATGCTCCAGCGAAATCACGCCGCCACCCCCTTCCGACCCGCGATGGCCACCGCACCGATGGTCGCAACCAGAAGCAACGTCCCCGCCATTTCCACCGCCAGCAGATACTCCGAGTACACCAGATATCCGATGTTCGCGACATTCCGGGCCGGCAGAAGACCGTTCCCCGTGTAAACCACCACGTCATCCCGCAACGATTTCACCGCCTCACGCCGAGCCTTGACCGCTTCCATCTGTTTCTTCCGATCCTCGACCACCACTCCCAGAAGCGTCAGATCGCCTGTGACCGTGTTCTTGTTCACCAGTTTCTCGGTACGCTCCACAAACTGCTGCACCCGCGGGTCCGGCGAAACATATCGCACCGCACCTTGCGGATCGGGAACGCCTCGTAGGGAAGGTCGAATCCGATCCTGAACCGGCACAGGGCTTCCTTCCTCCCGAATCGCACGCGAGGAACGTTCCAGCACCGACGACAACCGCTCGTTCGCCTTCCGCGTGTGCTCCCGGAACTCCTCGTCCGCCTTCTCGAAAGCCCCTGCCGACAGCGACTCATTCATGTCCACCGCAAGGGCCGCCTCCAGATCGGCCTGCACCTGCGCAAGTTCCGCCCGATCCTGAACTGTCAATGGGGGGGTCGGCAGAACCCGCATCGAGGACTGATGGAAAAGTGTGAAGAAAATCAGCCCGGTAAACGCAAACCCCGCCAGGCTTCCCAGTAGAGGTTCCCGCGTCCGGTCGTTCTCGTCCGTAACTCCTCCGGTATGCGAAAGCATCAGGAGGAAAAGAAATGTCACAATCACCGCGCCAGCGTAAATGATGACCGTCGCCGCCATCAAAAACGGAGCCGCCAGTAAGAGGAAGAGTCCGCAACTACTGAGAATCACGAAGGCAAATGCCATCGCTCCGCGGGCCGGGTTGGACTGCGTCACCAGCACCACCCCGAACCCCACCGCCCCCGCCGAGAAAAGCCAGAACAGAATTCGCGAAACCAAATCGGTCGAGGCATTCCCAAACGCCCCGAGCAGAAACATGCCAGCGATCGCGGCGGCCGCAAGACAGAGAAACGTCCCCAGAGCAACGGAGCGACGCCCCGGCCGCGGAAGCAGTTGATAGCAACCGATCGCCGCAAGTCCGCCCGCACCCAATATTTGGGTGTTGGCCCAGTTCTCAGGGGAGATCGCCAGCAGAATCATTCGTGGCTCGTGTAATTGTTCACAAGCAGCTACAGGCTGTTGTAGTAACTCAAAAGCCGTTCGGCACCACCGTTCTCAGACCGGCGGACCCTCCGCCGCCGGACCCAGCCGACCCGCCCGAGTCCGAACCGGATCCGTCCCCGCCTTGACGGTCGTGTCAAAGACGCTCAGAAGTTTCTCTTTGTCAAACACCATCTGTTCCCGGCTCAAACCTGTCAAATCGTAAAGCGTCGTCAGTTCAATCGCATCGACAGGGCACGCCTCCTCGCACATACCGCAGTAAATGCATCGCAATTCATCAATCACGAACGTCTCAGGGTATTTCTCGCGATCCTTCCATTCACGGGGAGCGGGTGCCGCCACAATATCAATGCAATGAGCGGGGCACGCGGTCGCACACATATAACACGCCACGCACTTGACCCGCCCCTGTTCATCGCGGTTCAATCGGTGGACACCCCGATAGTTGGGGGGCAGTTGAGGTTCTTGCTCGGGATATTGTTCAGTCTTGGGCTTGGCGAAAATGTGAGAAAGCGTAGTCGTCAAACCATCGACGACCAGAGGAAGATACAAATTTTCCAGAAGACCCAATCGGGGCTCCTGAACCCAATGCACATCAGATTCCGAAACGGGCATGATGCACTCCGGGAATTATCTGGGAAGGTAAGTAATACCAACTGGGATGCGGGACGAAACGCCAGCCATTCGCCGCGGAGTGTTGTTCGTTCCGGCATTCGCAGTAAGAAGTCCCGCGACAAAGAGAAGCACAATATCAATTCCAGCGAGCACCAAAGGAGGGAAGTGCAACTGCCGAACAAAAATCACACCAAGGAGATGGAGAAGAGCAAGTGGGATCATGACCTTCCACGCGATATCCATCAATTGATCAAAGCGAAAACGTGGAATAGTCCACCGAACAAGGAGAAACAAAAACAGAAAGCCAAAAACCTTGAAACCCAGAATTCCTGCACGCAGAAGCGCAGCCCCGATGGGATCTGTCACCACATTTTCGAGACCGAACAAGCTCCACCCACCCCAAAACACAATCGACATGAGAAAGCTGGTCGTGATCATGTGGGCATATTCTGCAAGCAGCATCAAGCCCAGCTTCATGCTATTGGAGTATTCCGTATGATATCCACCGACAAGTTCTTGCTCAGCTTCAGGAAGATCAAATGGAAGTCGATTGCATTCGGCGAAAACCGCAACGGTGAAGAGAATCGCAGCAAGAGGCTGATACAGAACGTTCCAGCCATGCTGGATTTGCCAGGAAATCACCGTCTCGAGATTCATGGAGCCGGCATAGAGAAGAACACCAAGAATACTCA
The DNA here is from genome assembly GCA_964552815.1 of uncultured Alcaligenaceae bacterium. GTDB lineage: Bacteria > Planctomycetota > Planctomycetia > Gemmatales > Gemmataceae > CAYUHJ01. Next base: position 12,341 of record CAZKIQ010000013.1, read on the forward strand.
TTCCAAGAGGAATTTCGTAGCTGATGATTTGCGCGGAACTTCGAAGTGATCCAACAAGCGAGTATTTGTTATTGGCACTCCAACCCGCGAGAATAACACCGTAAACCGCAAGAGAGCCGACCCCAAATGTATACAGAATCCCAATATCTAACCCTGGGGCAATGACCAACGAAAACCCAGAACGGTAAGCTTGTTGACTGAGAGCGTACTCATCAAAAGTGGAATTGGGAACAGGGGGCGGAATCGTGGAACCAACAGGAACAATAGCAATTGCGAGCAAGGCGGTACTGAACGCGATAATCGGAGCGAGGACAAAAAATACTCGATCGACGTGAAATGGAATAACGTCCTCTTTGAGGAACATTTTCCCCCCATCGGCTATCGGCTGGAGAAGCCCCCAAGGACCCACCCGATTCGGGCCAAGACGATCTTGAACCCACGCGGCAAGCTTGCGTTCGGCAAGAATCAAATAGGCCACCACACCCATAACAAACGCAATGACTCCACCAACCATGCACGCTGTGGAGAATAGCGAGAAATCGGTCATAGAAATCATCCCTATTCTAGCGTGCGATCTGAAGTTCGATACGTGTACCAGAACTACTCGATTGATGATCATTTAAGAACGCAAGGGAGGAAATGACCGAAGCCATTTCACGGCGCACGTCGCTTGCTCGAACTAGTCCTGTTCGTCCAGCAATTTCATGCGCAACCTGTAGTTCTGGTCGGACCGAAGCACTGGGAGTAATGGCGCGAGGAAATGTTTGTGCTAAGCCTGAGAAGTTTACAAAGGTGCCTTCCTTCTCATATGAAGAGGTAGCAGGCAATACAATGTCAGCCAGGCTAGTCATTCGATTGGGGAACAACTCCTGGACAACGAGAAGTTCGGGGCGAGTCCAATTTTCCCCGATGACGGAGTCTACAAATGAAGGATCTGGGTACCCACCCACGAAGAACAAGGCATTGACTGCATCATTCGGGTTATAATACCGAATATCGCCCTCGAAATGACGTAAAATGAGTTCCAATCCCAACCTATTGGGACACTTTTCTGAGCGAACGATAAACTTCGGAGTGATGTCACCATTCAAGTCAGGGGCTTTCGGATATATATCATCAGAACCGATCATGGGCACAGGGCCGAGGACAAATTTAATCGAGCCTGATAATCGACGGAATGCATTGCAAAACAAGTAGGCTTCTTCCAGCGTCAAGAATGGGGATAATGCAAGAACGGCAGGTCCCGCGCCGATCACATCTTTGAAACGCACGCCTAGCGTTGGCAATGAGATAGGCGACGCCGCGTGTCCAACAGGAGCAGTCGATGACAAGGGCAGCTGGATTCGCCGGGGATCTTGAACAAAATGGAATCCATAGCGACCGTCATCACAGATGAAGTGTCCTTGTGATTTGACGTTTTCACGGGCTCGGACGCGATAAACAATATCTTTGCTTACATCGGAATAGATACTGCACCCGGTGCTACATAGTGAACAAACGCCTTCATGGGATTTGAGATACCAAACACGCTGAGAATAAAGAAAATCTTTCGAACCGAGAGCGCCAACGGGACACAAATCGACCACATTGCCCGCCAACTTATTCTCTAAAGGCAAGCCTGGAAAAATATCGATCTCCGAGTGAGATCCCCGATTGGTAATGGTCAGTTCTGCGGTGCCTGCAATTTCTCGACAGAACCGTACGCAGCGAGAACACATAATGCAGCGATCGGTGAATAACGTTATTTTAGAAGAAAGATCGGGTTTGTTTGGAGGAGTATTCTTGATGTCGATCATTCGGGATTCGGACCGCCCGTACTCATAACTGTAATCTTGCAGTTTACACTCGCCGGCTTTATCGCAAACGGGGCAGTCGAGTGGATGATTCAGAAGTAAACCTTCAAGGCTATCCGCCTGCGCTTTTTTGGCGCGATCTCCGGGCGTATAGGAGGCGTCGTAGGGAAGTCTCGAATGCGGCGTATGCCGTAATTCGTATTTTCCAGTGACTACAACCGTACCATCTTTGACAGGTGTTTGGCAGCCAGGCAAAACCTTCGGCTGCATAATGACTTTACCGTCTTTGAGCTCCCCTACTTCGACCAGGCACATCCGACAAGATGCGACAACAGAAAGAGCTGGATGATAGCAGTAGTGAGGAATTTCAATTCCTGCGATGTCGGCGGCTTGTACGCAGTTTAGCTTCTGAGTGCCAATGTCGACTTGGATGTCATCAACAAAAATGGTGGCCATATACATTCTGCCTGATGAGTACTGCCCACAAGTATGAGCAGGAGCCAAGATCAATGACCGGCCATTTGCAAACTACGCGAGCGACTGCGCACAGATCCCCGAGAAATAAACTCTTCAAACTCGTGCCGGAATTTTCTAATGACAGTTTTGACAGGCCAACCCGCTCCATCAGCCAATCCGCAGATCGTCGTTCCTGGCATAATACCTATACGATCCGCAACATCAACCAAGATATCTAGATCCTCTTTTCGCCCGCTACCTTGACGAATTCGATCTGCAATTTTGAGCATCCAGCCTGTGCCTTCGCGACAGGGTGTACACTGCCCGCATGATTCATGCGCGAAAAATTGGCAAGTGTTATGCAACACATCCACCATACTCGTGGCGTCGTCAATAACCGTAACCGCTGCCGTCCCAAGCCCGAGACATCCAACCGTTCCAGGCCCATTGAAATCGAGAGGGATGTCAAATTCTGTAAGGTCTGAATGTCGCAATTTCGCATTGACATCGATATAGCCCATGCTTAACCCGCCTGGGTTGACTGCTTTGGCTTTTCTCCCCTTCCAAACTCCACCGCCATACTTTTCAACAAGATCACGGCAAGAAACTCCCATAGGAAGCTCGACACATCTTGGCGTATTGATATGCCCTGCTACTGTGTAGAGTTTGGGTCCATAACTTCCCGCATCTCGTGGATTCTTCGGATCGGGCGGAACGCCAATAGACTTGAACCAGTCGGTTCCTCGTCGCATAATCTGTGTGACACATGCGAGGGTTTCAACGTTGTTCACAATCGTTGGCTTGCGAAACGCACCTTCGATGGCAGGGAAGGGGGGCTTGATGCGAGGCCAGGCGCGTTTTCCTTCCAGGGATTCGATCAGGCCAGTTTCCTCGCCGCAGATATATGCACCTGCCCCTCGGTGAAGGGTAATATCCAAATCAAAACCGGAGTTCGCAATGTTGGGCCCCAGAAGACCCGCTGCATAACATTCGTCAATTGCCGATTGCAAAATGCGATAGGCCGTGCCGTACTCATAGCGAATGTAGAAGTACGCTGCACGGGAGTTGATCGCATAGCAGGCAAGCATGATCCCTTCAAGCACCTGATGGGGATCTTTCTCCATCAGAATGCGATTGTTGTACGTGCACGGCTCGGATTCATCCGCGTTGATGCAAAGGTATATCGGTCCAGGATGATTTTTGGGCAAAAACGTCCACTTGAGGCCCGTCGGAAATCCTGCACCCCCACGACCACGGAGACCGGAATCTTTGACTTGAGAAACAACTCCCTCCGGCTTTTGGTCTTTCAGCACACGTTCGAAGGTGGCGTAGCCACCATCCGCCCGATAGCCGTCCAATCTCGGGCTATCAGGCCGATTTATACGAGCCAACAGAACGGGTTCATAGGAGGACATTGGTGGCTCCGCCAATCATTTCCGCAAGTCTTCAAAAAGTCGATCCGCACTTTCTTCGCTGACATTCATCATGTGCACATCATTGACCATCATTGCAGGGGCACCATCGCATGCCCCAAGGCATTCGGCGAATTCAAGAGTGATCTTTCCGTCTGCCGTCCGCTCCCCGCATCGAACTCCGAGCTTCGATTCGCAATGATCAATCAATTCATAGGATCCACGCAGCATGCATGCTAGACCCCGGCAGATCCAAACCCGATTGTTGCCTAGTTTTGTCGCTTCATTTTCCTTGAAGAACTGATAGAACGTCATCGTGTCAAGAATCACGGACGGGTGGAGTTCCAAGATTTCCGCGATTTCGGTCATTGCTTCAGGTGGAACATATCGCAATTCTTCATGCACCAGATGGAGTGCTGGCAACGTAACGGCCTGCTTTCGCGGGTAACGCGGAATATAGGCTCGAATTCGATTCTTGAGATCTTCGCTCAGCACACCCATGTCTATCACCAGCGGGAACGGTTGGACCCATTTGATCCGAACTTATCATACTCCCCATACAACTTCGTCGATCGACGAAAGTCCTGGTCTGTTTCCTCGGCCATTCTGAGCAACCAAACGACTCCTGCTGTGCCGAGCATCAATCCTCCCAACCCCATCAAGATGCCTCTTGTCCCGATGATCGCGGAGATTGGATGTCCCGTTAAGGCCAGGAACGATCCGATCCCAACTGCGACTATGCCGAGCAATATCATCGCTATCAGCAATCGTCGCCCGATTCTGGATCGCGATTGTAGCACGTCTAACGTCACCGGTCGAGTTCCGCAGCGATGATGTTGAGGCTACCAAGCACCGCTGGCACGTCGGAAATCTGGTGCCCCTCGATTAGCAAGGGGAATGTCGCAAAGTGGATAAACGATGGCGGTCGTGTCCTGGCCCGCCAGGCTTTTCCTTCACCATTCGCGACGACATAGAATCCGAGTTCCCCGTTTGCCGATTCGGTTGCTGCGTAAACCTCTTCTTTCGGAGTCTCCCACCTTCGATTCCACATGAAGAGTTCGAAGTGTTGTATAAGCCCTTCGATGCTTCTGTATGTTGCACTCTTATCAGGAATTGTGACTTTATCATTTAGTGCGACATTAACCGGACCGGCCGGGATATTCTCCACGGCGGCCTTGATGATATTGACCGACTCCATGATCTCGTCCATACGGACGAGGTACCGGCTAAAACAGTCTCCGCCCTTGGCACAGACGATCTTGAAGCTCGATTGTAATTCGGGGTAGGCAAGATAAGGCTCGTCTTTTCTCAAATCTCGAACAACCCCACTTGCGCGGGCGACGGGCCCAGAGCAAGACCAATTGATCGCGTCTTCCTTCGTGAGAACGCCAACGCCCTTGGTGCGATCGATGAAGATTTTGTTGCGATTGAGAAGCCGAACCACATCGGCGTGGGCTTTCGGGTATTCGACGACAAACTTCCGGACTTTCTCCACGACATCATCGGTGATGTCGTTCATCATTCCACCCACACGACAATAGCTGGGGTGGAACCGCTGCCCGGACGCGGATTCCATGATATCATAGACTCGTTCGCGTTCGTTGAATGCATACAGGAACGCGGTCAATCCGCCGAGGTCGAGGGCAGCGGCTCCTATGCAGAGTAGGTGGTCGGAGATGCGTGCCAGTTCCGCCAGGATTGTGCGGAGATATTTGCACCTGGGGGTTACTTCAATCCCCATCAATTTTTCGACTGTGGCAAACCAACTCACCTCATTTGCGAAAGGTGAGATGTAGTTCATCCGGTCGACAATTGTGACATACTGATTGAAGTCCAGATCCTCGCCGAGCTTCTCGAACCCGGAGTGAAGAAAACCAATATCTGGGACGGCCTTGACGATGGTCTCGCCATCGAGGGTGAGGATCAATCGCAGGGTTGTATGTGTGGCCGGGTGCTGGGGCCCGAAGTTCAGCGTGTAGAGGAACTCCTGGTCCGCGGCTTCCGCCATCGGGTCGAGCGCTTCAACTGGCATGAGTCGCTCCTTTAGCTCTCGGCCCGGGTGAGGGTTTGGAAGTTATGCCGTTCGCCGAACCCACGGAGGGGGTAATCTTTGCGAAGCGGGAAGCTTGTGAATTCCCCGGGCAACAGGATTCGGCGAAGATCCGGGTGACCGAGAAATCGAACACCATACATGTCGTAGACTTCGCGTTCCATCCAGTTCGCCCCGTTCCATAGTGGGGTGACTGATGGAAGCTCCGGTTCGGGGTCGTTGGTGTGCCCCTTGACGAACACGCGTTCGCCCGTGGTTGTGTTGATCAGGCCGTAAACCACGGCGTAGCGCTCGGTGGCATCGGGATAGCCGAGGTAGTCGATCCCCCCAAGCTCGCTGAGCATGTCGAAGCCGCACTCTTCCTTGAGACACTTCAGGAGCGGGAACAGGACCGCGAGGGATTTCTCCGAGGACACGAGCACGCGGTGGTTGTCGCGGAACTGGGCGGTTGTGAACGCCCCCGCGAATTTTTGGTTCAGGATTTCGAGGTACGTCGGCATCTCGAACTCACTTGGCCATTGGCAGATTTTGGATCCGGGTGCTGGTACGGTAATTCCCTGGAGCCACGACCAATTCGCTTTCCGGAAGCTCGGTTGCGAGGGGGACAGGACCCTCGTAACCGGTTCGGCTGGCGAATTCGCGGGCGTTGATGGTGCCGGTCTTTTGAATTTTTTCTTGCAAGTCGAGGACCGCCCGGATCAGTTGCTCGGGTCGGGGCGGGCAGCCGGGAACGTACACGTCGACGGGAATGAAGCGGTCGATTCCCTGGACAGTGCAGTAGGTGTCGAAGACTCCCCCGGACGAGGCACAGGCGCCCATGCTGATGCACCATTTCGGTTCGGACATCTGCTGCCAGATCCGTTGCATCACCGGGACCATTTTCATCACGACCCGTCCGGCGACGATCATGACATCGCACTGGCGGGGGGAGAATCGCATCGCCTCGCTGCCGAACCGGGCGATGTCGTAGCGGGAACTGGCGGTGGCCATCAGTTCGATGCCGCAACACGCCGTTGCGAAGGGCATAGGCCAGAGGCTATGTTTTCGCACCCAGCTTGCGAGCTTGTCGAGCGGTGCGATGAAGACGCTGTCGCCGAGGGTCATCGCCACTGGAACACCCCCTTTTTCCAGGCGTAGGCGTAGGCAATGGCGAGGGTGGCGAGGAAAATCAGAATTTCGGCGAAGACGATTCGCCCGAAAATGATCTTCCAGGCCGGGTCGCCGCCATCGGCATACGCGATCACCGCCCAGGGGTAGAGGAAGAGCAATTCCACGTCGAAAACGAGGAAGAGAATCGCGATCAGGTAGAACTTGACGTCGAACTGGATTCGGGCACTGCCGACCGGGTCCATGCCGGACTCGTAGGTCATCTGCTTGACGCGGGTGATTTTTCTCGGCTTGAGGAACGGCATGTGGGTGGCGGCCACGATCCCGACGGCCATGCTGAGGATGACGCCGGCGTAGATCAGCAGTGGGTAATACGCCGACAATTCGAACGCGGGTTCGAGTCCAGCCGGCGTCTGCACAGGGGTTGGAATAGCCACCGTAGCCGTCCTCCCGCCTCGTGAAATTCTTCACAAGGGGGGCCAAAAAAGAACCCCGACGTGGTGTCGAGGCCCAGCTTCCCTATCTCAGGAATAGTATGGAATGCCCCCAGGGCGTCAACAATTTGCGGAAGTTCGGCCCACCCGCCGTTCCCGGAAGTTCTGGAACATCGCGGTTCGGCCACGCGGAGGCGTTATGGCGGACGAGGAAATGCCTGAAGAAATGCCGGCGGACGCGGTCGACTGGATCTCTCCGGAGGGGGTCTCGCTCGAGTATCTGCACGCGATCTTCGAGGCCGTCGGATTCCAGGCCAGCATCGTCGAAGGATCCCGGACGATCCGGATTCAAGACGAAATTGTCGCCCGGGTGCTGCTTTCCGACGACAACGAGCGGGTCACAGCGACGGCGTTCTACACCATCAAGCCCACCGCCAACCGCGAGAAACGGCTCGATCTCGCCAACCGAATCAACCAGACCTCCGTCCTCATTCGGGCCTGGATCGATGACGACGGCGATCTCGGATTCGGATACACCCTCTTCCTCGTCGGCGGCATCACCCCGAGTGCGCTCGCTTACGCGATCCGAACCTTCATCGACAGCGTCAAATTCGCGGTCGAAACCGACGACACTGCCGGGATCATCTCCTGATGAGAGATGGCGAACGATTGTCTGTCACCACCGGGGTTCTCATCGCATCAAACCGAGGAGGGAAAGCCGTCCTCGGAGGAAGGTGTCATCATGCCCAGGTTCGCCCTTGCCATTGCCGTACTTGTCGTGCTGACCGGGCCATCCGTTGCCTACATCGCCGTCGGTGGGGAACGGGTGACCCTCCCCGAGGTGCTCTTCGAGTTCCCCCACGCCGGCCTGCTGGAAGTCGACCGACTTGACGCGGGCCGTGGGGCGGTCCGGTTCAAGGTTGTGGAAACCTTCCAGGGCAAACTCCCCGAGACGATCAAACACCTGATTCAAGCGGATGGCAAGCTTCCGAAAGAATTGGCCGCGCTCAAGGCGGGGGATCGGGTTGTCTACCTCGCCGGGAGTTACGACGATCGCAGCATCGTGTTGACCGATGCCGGCTGGTATGCGACCGCGACAAAAAACACCGGAGCCGAGGGCTGGGAGCGATACACCGGCATGAGGCCGGACCTCGAAACGCTCTTCGTGGGCACACCCCAGGAACTCGCCGAGGCGGTGCGGAAGCTTCGCCAGGGGCACTCGGTTTCCGTCCGGGTTCGACCGAAAGGGGCCAAACCCGATGTCCGGGTCTTTCTCCGGTGCGACCTCGACGCCCCTCATCATCGGTGGCCGGCGAAGGACCCGAAACGAGCCGCTGCCAATTCGCGGCCAGCCAAAGCATGGGTGGGCGACCTTTCTTCCGCCGACCCTGGGACCCGTCAGCAGGCGGCGATTGCGTTGGCTGAACTCGGTGCACCGGCGGCCGATGTCGCCGGCGAACCTCTCCTTCAAGCACTCCTCTCCGATGCGGTTCCCGATGTGCGGGCAGCGGCCGCGGATGCCGTGGCAGCGATTCGCCCCAAAGGTGCGGATCGCGTGCTCCTCAAAGCCCTCGGGGATTCCGACCGCTTCGTCTGCGCCGCGGCTGCCCGAGCGCTCGTGGCGGTGGAGGCGAAGAAGGCCGTCCCGGACCTGCTGGCAGCCCTGAAAGACCGAGATTGGGCCCACGATTTCCGCCCATTCCGTGGGGCGGCGGCAGCGGAGGCCATCCTTGCACTCGCGCCGCAATCGGAAGAGGCGAAATCCGCGGTGAGCTTCCTCCAGGACCGCTTCCTCAACGACGATCGGCCTGACGGTTACGGCACCCGGGCGTTCGGGGCGAAAGCTCTCGGTCAGGCTGGTCCCGCCGCCAAGGCCGCCGTGCCCGCATTGCTCAAGCGATTCGGCGACCTCGACCCGGTCGCACGCGTTTCCGCCGCTGCTGCAGTCCTACGTATCGACCCGACACCCGAGCGGATTGCCTCGGCGAAGAAGATCTTCGAAGAAGCGGCCGCCTCTCCGGAGGTGCTGGTCCGCATTCGTGCGGCACGCTCCGCACCCCAAAACCCGGAAGCCCGAAAAGCTTTGCAACCCGCCTTCGAAAAGCTGGCGTCCGATCGCTCGGATGTGGTTCGAGAAGCCGCGAAGTCCGCGGCACGCTGAGCTTCCCCGCCGGGATTACCCCACCCGCCAGGTTGTGCCGGCGGGGCGATCCTCCAGCGTGACCCCGAGATCCGCGAGACGTTTACGGATCACGTCGGTCTGGTCGAAGAGCGCCTTCTTGGTCGGATCGGTCTTCTCTGGAATTCCCTTCGCGATCGAGCGGAGGGAATTCCGGAGGTCGATGAGCAGTTGCATCAGCCCGGCAGTGAGATTGTCGTCTCCGCCGAGGGCGGTCTCCGGAACGGAGAACGTCAGCCCGAGGATGCCAGCCATTTCCTTGGCGACCGTCGCTCCCTCCTGGAACTCGATTTTCGCGGAAGCCACCGCCTTCACCGGATCCTCGAGTTTCCCCCAATCCGCGAGTTTGTTCAGGGCCGAGACGAGTTCGAACAAAACGCCGACGGCCCCACCGGTGTTGAAGTCGTCGTCCATGAACGCGAGGAACCGGTTCATAAACTCGGAGAATTTCAGCGAAACCGTCCCCTGAGATCCCCGCGTTGATAGGTCCGAGAACGCGACACCGGTCACCCGTTTGACCCGCTCGGCGAAGCGGAGGAACGTCTCGTGGGCGGTCTTCGTTTCGACGAGTCCGTGCGGCACCGGGGTCGCGGGGTTGGTCCAGTCCCACACGCCAAGATCGATCGGCGTGCGGTAGTGCGACTTCAGCAGGAAGAAGCGGATCACGTCGCCGGGGACGTGTTGCAGTGCATCCGCCACATTGAGGACGTTGCCGAGCGACCCGGCCATCTTGGCTTCCTGGCCGTGCTTGTCCTTGAGCTTGAGCAGACCGTTGTGCATCCAGACCCGTGCAAACGGTTCGCCGGTCGCGGATTCGCTCTGGGCGAGCTCGTCCTCGTGGTGGGGGAAGCGGAGATCGAGGCCGCCGCCGTGGATGTCGAGGGTGTTGCCGAGGATTTTGGTGGCCATCACGGAGCACTCGATGTGCCAGCCGGGCCGACCTTTCCCCCAGGGGCTATCGAACTGTACCTCGGCGGGTTCCCCCGGCTTGGCCCCTTTCCACATCGCAAAATCGCCGGGATTTCGCTTCTTTTCGCTGACCTCGACGCGACTGCCGGACGCGAGTTCCTCGGGGTCGAAGCCGCAGAGCTTGCCGTAATCCTCGTCCTTGCCGACATCGAAGTACACATCCCCACCCGCGGCGTAGGCATAGCCCTTTTCAATCAGAGTCTCCATCATTGCAATCATGCCTGCAATGTGCTCCGTCGCCCGCGGGAATGTATCGATCCCCGTAACATTCAAGGCCTGCAAGCACGCGAAATAATCCTGTGTCATCTTCTCCGCGAGTGCCGGCACGGTCGTGTTCAACTCCTTCGCCCGGACGATGAGCTTGTCGTCGACATCCGTGATGTTGACGACCCATTTCACCTTGTATCCCAGGAATGTGAGATACCGCTTCACCGTGTCGAAAATGACGGGCCCGACCATGTGGCCGATGTGTGAGGGCTTGTAGACGGTGGGGCCGCAGACATACATGGTCACGGTGTCGCCCGGTTGCTTGTGGAAGGGCTCCTTCTTCCGGGTCAGTGTGCTGTATACCTGCAAGGCCATGTGCAACCTCAGTGTAAGGAGCCGTTCCCGGGGTATTATCAATCCCCGGAAACCGATCGCGTGATCAATACGGTGGCCTGGCAGCCGATCGCCTCGGCCCGGCCGATATGGCCCACTTTCTCGCCCGTCTTCGCCTTCACGTTGACTGCATCACTCGCCACGCCGAGCAGTGACACCAGGCTGTCACGGATGGCCGCCTTCGCCGGGCCGAGCTTCGGCTCCTGGGCGAAAATCGTCACATCCAAATTGACCACCGACCACCCGAGATGGTTCAGGCGGGCCAGCGATTCCCGCAGAAACAGCTGGGAATCCGCGTCCTTCCACTGCGGATCCGTGTCCGGATACGCGTCACCGATGTCCCCCATACCGGCCGCGCCGAGCAGAGCGTCCGTGACGGCGTGGAGCACCACATCCGCATCGGAGTGGCCAACGAGCCCGCGGGAATGCTCAATTCGAACACCGCCGAGGATCAACAGCCGACCCTCGGCGAGGCGGTGTGTGTCGTGGCCGGAACCAACGCGGAAGCTGGGTGACATGCGGGGATTCTACAGGCATGTGGAACTGCAACACAACGCGGACCGCGAACGGGTGTGACGAATCATCGCGAAGCCCCGCGAATCCACGGGCCAACCGCCTCGGTTCCCAGCCGTCGGCTGAACTTCTCCGCCCCGAACCGCATCAGATGGTGCCCGTCCGCGTACCACGATTCCTCGGGCAGCCACTCGCGGCCATCGAAGACCGGTGCCTCGCTCCCCAGTTCCCGCAGGTACGATTGCACCCCGTCGCGGGCGGCGGGGGTGTACCAACTCCGAAATGTGGCCGACTCGGGCATGAGGAAGAATGCGACCGGAATCTTCCGTTCTCGGCACAGCGCAAGAAGGTCTCGGTAGGCTTGCCGGGGGCGATCCGCGACCTGGAAATTCGGGAAGTAGGGTATGTACTGCTGACGGGCCTGCTCGGTTCCGTCGGCTCGTTTATCCGCGGAAATCACGGCAAACGGGTAGGGAAGCCAGCCATCCCGGTGCATGTCCCGCCACATGAAATCCTGGCGGGCGTTCCAGGTCTGGAACCGCGGGGCGAAGTGACTCATCAAAAACATCCGATGCGAGTGCCAGGGCACCAGCCTCGCCTTGGCCCACTCGGTTCGCAGTGACATCGGATTGTCACAGAACGGTTCGAGCCGGCCGAGATCCGCGTGCGACAACGTCACGGGACGGAGCAACTTCTCCGCGGGCGAATTTCCGGCCAGAACCGGAGCGAGGATCTCGACGAGCACGAAATCTGGCACCACACCGTCGGCGAGCAGTCGCCGGAAAATCAGCAATTCCTGGATCGGCCCGCACCCCGCCTGGCTGTGGTTGAAGACCGTCGCCCCCTCGATTCCCAGATGTTCCGGGGACAATCCCATCTGCGGCCGGGAACTTCCGAGCACGACCACCAACGGTCGCGGGGCGGCCCGGGAAAGCGTTACGCGATGCCCATACTCGGGGTCCCGCCACTCGGGCCGGGTCGTCTCCAGGGCCAGGTTCAAACCGACCTGCAGAGCGACGAAACAGACAATCCCCGCCGTGATCGCATTCCGGGCCCGTTGGCGAGATTGCACCACCCGATGGCGGAAATGCCGAGAAATTCGGGGAATTTCGAGCAGTTTCACCGCGACCCCCTCTGCAACTCGGGGAACGTCGCTCGGACTGCGGGCATGAGTCGCTTCGTGAATTCGGCGGCTCCGGCTTGCGTCAGGTGGAAGCCGTCGGGCAGGTCGTCGTCCGGAACCCATCCACGGGCGTCGATGAGTGGCACCGCAAGCTCGCTTCGAATCCGCGCGAGAAACGTCTCGGATTCCCGCACCGCCGCAGGTGTCATCAGAGCCCGAAATGACCCTGCCTCGGGCATGTAGATCAGGCCGACCGGGATTCCCGCGGCCCGGCATTCCGACACCGCCTGCCGCAACGCTCGCGCCGCGTCCGGGGAGATGTGGTAACTCGCAAAGAGGGGGACGTAGTAGTTCGCCGTCCCCTGTCGCGCCCCCTCGCGTTCTTTCTCAGTGGCCGAGACCTTCCCGGGCAGCCAGCCCCATCCGTCGATTTTCTCGAACATCGCATCCGTGCGGCGATGCGGGAGCAGCCACGACGCCGCCATTTCGTTCCAGAGCGAGTGTCGATGGGAGAACCATGGGTTGATCCGTTGTTCCCGCATCTGCGTCTGGGTTCGCGTCGGATTCGGATAGAACTCGCGGACCAGGTCGCGATCGATGGGTCGCAGCCGGGTCACATCAATACGTGCGGATTCGTGGTAGGGCCCATCTTCCCGCAGAAACGCGGGCCAGAATTCCAGCAGGACCAGGTCCGGCTTCGCCCCATCCGCCAGCATCCGGCGGACGGTCATGAGCTCCATGATCGGCCCGCTCCCGGCCAGCGCGAAGTTCAACACCAAAGGATCCGAATCGGAGCGCACGCCACCGCGAACGCCCATCGCCACTCGGGAACTGCCGACCACGGCAACCACCGGTTTCCCTGGATTCTCAAGGGTTCGGGCGTGGTACCGCGAGATTCGCTTGCCGTACTCGGGATCGCGAAGGTAGGCCGGGCCGTAGTCCAGAACCGCCAGGAACCCCAGGTTCGCGAAGAGAATCCACGCCAACCCCGCGGCGACACATCGAGCCGCCCGTCGGCGACGATCACCCCTTGGCCGGGTCTCAGAAGGAACGGGAAGATTCAGAAACTTCGGGAGTGCCAGGAGTTTCACCGCCGACCTCCCTTTGCCAGCCAGGGTCCGCATTCCTTCGCCAGCCGATCGGAAAAGACCTTCGCGCCGGCGGAAGTCAGGTGGTGCCCGTCCGCAATCCCCGAGTCCGGCACCCATTCCCGGCCGTCGAACACCGGGGAAGCAAACTCGCGACCCAGTTCCGTCGCGAACTTCCCGATCATCGCGTACCCCGCCTGCCCATACCAGCCGCGGAACTCGCTCGATTCCGGGGTCAAAACGATCGCCGTGCGGATCCCCCGATCCCGGCAAAGGGTCAGGATGTCGCGAAACGCCTCCACTCCCGCTCCGCCGATGCGGTAGTTTTCGAGCACAGGAAGGTACTGTTCCCGGGTCCGTTGCAGGGCCCGCGGCTTCTGCGAAGGAGGAAGTTCGATCCCTTCCACATAGCCGAACGGATCCGTTTTCACCCCCGCGTGCAGGCCGTACGGGCAGGGCAACATGACCGGCGCATAGTGATTCAACAGCCCGAGTCGATACGAGTACGCGGCCGCCGCCCAGCCCCTCCAACCGTGATGCGGCGGCGATTCGACCTGCCAGCCGAACCCGCGAAGGATGGGAATTTCCTCCGGACGCAGGCGAAAGCCGTGCAGCCAGCGAGCCTCGAACGGCGGATCCATCGGCGCCACGAAACAGGGGTGTATCTCGATAAGCAACACATCCGGCGCGAAACCGTCCGCGAGCAAACGGCGCAGGTAAATCGCCGACGTCAACGGTCCGCCCGCCGGCACGCCGAAGTTGAACGCTTCCACACGACGATCAGCGAGCGGAGTGGCCGATTCCGCGAAACGCCCGGCATCGAAGGCCAGTTGTGTCCGCGACGTTCCAAGCGCTACGACCCGCACCGGTGACGCCGTATTGTCACTGGAAGTCGCCAGTGACACCGCACTGTCACGATCGCGCGAAGTCCCGAAAAACTGGGGATGGGCTCGCAGAAAATCCCGCTTCTCGAAGAAGACCGGATCGCGGATCGGCAGGATTTCCTGGGAAATCCCGAGATTCAACAGCATCTGACCGCCCACGAACGCCACGACACCGGCCACGACCGCACCGCGAGCTCGCGCCCGATTTCTCCCGGAAGACGCCCCGTTCCGCTGAAGAATTTGCAGTTCCGGAAGGGAATTCGCGATCCGAACGATTCTCGTCGTCACGGGTTCCCCTCTCGGAATGTGGGCAGAATTACCTCCCGCGTCAGGCGATCCGTGAACTGCTCCGCCCCGACGCGGAACATGTGGTGCCCGTCGGTAAAGACGTCATCGGTCAGCCAATTCCGGGCATCCACAATCGGTGTTCCAAGCGGAGAAAGGAACGCCTTCAACCGTTCGAGGGATTGCGCGGAGTACATCGATTGGAACGTACTTCCCTCAGGCATCAGCACGATTTTGACGCGAATTCCCCGTTCCCGGCATAGTTCCAGGATCTCACACAGGGCGGTCGTCGCACCTCCGCCGGGGCGAAGATCCGCCAGCACGTTCGCGTATTCCGCCCGGGCCTGTGCCTCCGCCTTCTGCCGATCCGCGGGAGAAATGGTCTGCAGCAGGGGTGTCCCCCACCCGCACTCATCCGCGCTGCGGCTCCAGTCGAAGCGGTATTGCCAGGGAACCCAGGAGGGAGCGACGCGAGTCAGCAACTGGAATCGCAGCGAAAACGCGGGGAAAAGCACGGATTTCGCGTGTGATTCGCGAACCGGTCCAGGCTGAAATCCATGTCCGATCAGAGTGTCGCATTCTCGCAATGTGATTCGATCTGGGAAAAACCACAATCGTTCGAGCGGTCCATCAGTCGTTTCCATGAGCATTGACGGGAGTATTTCGATCAGTATCAGATCCGGCACGACACCAGAATCCAACAGTCGTCGAAGGTAAATCAGGTGCGTCACGGGACCCGAAGCGGGGATGCCGAAGTTGAAGGCGACCGTCGTGTGGCCCTGGGCGGCAATGGCTTCCTCGACTCGTTTCCCGTGAAAGGCGAGGCCCGTCCGGGAACTGCCGAGCATGACGACCGTTTTCGCGCCAGGGTTGGCGGCAAGTTTCCGATCGAGCTTGGCGAACTTGTCGCCGTACAGCGGGTCGCGGATTCGCGGATGAATCTCCGATGCAACTCCGAGCCCAAGCTGGGAAATCACAAAGAACAGAACCCCCCACGCCACTGATGTCCGAGCCTTCCCTCGTGGTGCGACACTCCTTGTGGCCGGCACCACGCGGGAGAAGATCACTCGGGGAAATCGCAGCAATAAGCGCATGGAGGTTACCAGCGAGAATCGACAAATGCGGGAGATGAATAACATTCCCGCTCAATCCGAGGATTGGAGCCAATATCCACGCATGCTCCAATCCCCGCGGCTAGAAGGTGAAGTAGATAAAGGATTGCCCCTGTTCCGGTGCCAGCACCATTGCGGCCGTCAGGCATACTGCATATCCAAAGCCGACCGCCGGGGAAGGGAGGCGATCCCACACCCACTGCCAGATCCCCCTTGCGACCAGGACATGGCAGGCGAGAACGAAGAGGACCGTGTACCACAAACTCCGGTTGTGCAGCGGCAATCCCGCCCCGTCCGTGTGGATCACGAACATTCGCTCGAGCATCGCCAGGGCCCCGTGCAGGTCCGGCCGGAAGAAGACCCAACAGACCATCACACAGAAGAATGTGACCAATACACGCAGTACGGTTCCACCCGGAGATTGCAAGATTGCATCCAATCCCGGGCGTGGTTTGACCCAGTCCCGGAATTGTTTATGGCCGATGAGCATCAATCCATGCAACCCGCCCCAGATGATGTAGCTCCAGTTGGCCCCGTGCCACAACCCGCCGAGTAACATGGTCACCATCTGGTTGCGATTGCGGGCCCACGCCGAGCCGCGGCTACCGCCCATGGGGATGTAGAGATAGTCACGGAGCCAGCTGGAAAGGGAGATATGCCAGCGTCGCCAGAACTCGGTCACGTTTGGTGAGAGGTACGGCATGTTGAAGTTCTGCGTCAGCTTGAACCCGAGCAGGTGTGCGGTGCCGACGGCCATGTCCGAGTAGCCGCTGAAATCCGCGTAGATTCGCAGGGCGTACGCCAGGACGGCCAGCCAAACCGCGGACGAGTTGTAATTCTCCGGGTGTGCCATCACCGGGTCGCAGAAGACCGCCATGCGATCCGCGATCGCGAGTTTCTTGAACACGCCGAGCAGGAAGAACTGCAATCCGACCTGAACCCGCAGCCAGTTCCAACGCTTCACCCGGTGGGCCTGGCGGAGAAAATCCCCGGCTCGCACAATCGGCCCGGCCACCAGGTGCGGGAAGAACAGGATGAACAACAGAAAGTGCGGCAAGCTCCGCTCCGCCTTGACCTTCCGCTGGAAGACGTCGACGGCGTAACTGATCGCCTCGAACGTGTAGAACGAGATTCCGAATGGAATCAGGATGTCGAGCGGCGAGAATTTCTGGAACGCCGGCGAACCCGTGATTCCGTTGAGGAGGTCGTGCAACTCGTTGAGGAAGAACCCGCGGTATTTGAAGTACGCGAGCACGCCCAGATTCATACAAATGCTCAGCCACATGATCGCTCGTCGGAGCGGTCGCCGCTCTGTCGAGTCCATCCAGCGGGCGAGCAAATAGTCGAGCGTTGCGGTTCCCGTCACCAGAAAAGCCAGGCTCGCATTCCACGCTGCGTAGAAGTGGAAGCTCGCGATGACGAGCAAATAGACGCGGGCCGAGTTCCATCGTCGCGGCAGCATCCAGTAGGCGCCGGCCACGGCGAGGAAAAAGATCAGGAATCCCTGGGTCTGGAAGAATGGCTCAGGAAGCAAATCGTGGAGCCAGCGGAAGTACTCGGGCTGCGTTTCCCAGCGGGCTTTTTCCAGGATCTGGGCCGCCTTCCCGAGTTGCTCGCCCGACAATGTTGCGATTTCCGTCGCCGGAGTTTCGCGGATTTGTGCCGCCAGTGCGACCGCTTGGTCTCCGGGCAGGTGGGCGGGGTCAGGCAGTGGCGACGGCAGTGGCATCGGGAACCATCCTTGGCTCACGGGACGTAGATGCGCGGGGAATCTACCCCACGTGCGAAAACCCGGTCAACCCCGGGTCGCCGAAGGATCTGGGAGAGGTGGAAACGACGAAATTCGCGAGACTATTTCGCCTTGGGGGCGCCGGCCGGTCGGGGAGGAAGCGGCGGCTTCGCGGCGGGGGCAGGCTTCGGGACGGTTGGCGGGGGTGTGGCTGCGGTCGGAGAGGGAGGAGACGCCACTGCCGAGGGGGGAAGTTTGATTCCCTTCGCCTGCACCCAGAATCGGGCCAGGGTCACGATCAAACCTTGCGGTCCTTCCCCGGTGGCCTCGACGGTGGCACCTTCTGCGGTCAGGGTGCCGGCCCAGATGCCGTCGGATTTGCGGGACATCGTCACTTCCGAGCCGACCGGCAGCAGCTTGAAGGCTTCCCCCTTCTTGGGAAGGGCGGCGGCGGCCTGGCGTTGCTCCTCGTTCAATTTCGCGACGCAGACCGTGCACCGGGTTTTCTGGAATTTCGCGAGCCGCTGGGCTCGATAACGGTCCACGGCGTAGTGCTGGAACTCTTGGAGGCAACCGCACGCCCGAGCGACCATCGGCCGTGCGATCACTTCTCCGGACGGAACTCCCATCTCCGATCCTCCCCCTTCGACTTTTTTGACGATCCGGAACTCCTTCAGTGTACGTCAAAACACGGGGAATGGTGGGAAATCTCGGACTTCCAGAGAGGTCGTTTTCCCAAGAGCAGCGATATGCCGGATGCGGGAATCGGGTCATTTCCCGGAGAGGCGGTTGACAATGCCGACGACCATTTCTCGGGAGCTTCCGTTGGGCTTGCGAACAGCCTTGCACTGATACATCGCCGCGTCGGCCCGGTCGACGGCGCGGGGCAGGTCGGCACCGGAAATGAAGGAAGCGACACCCCAGGAAATCGCCAGATCCGTGGGGAGCTCGCTGCCCGGCAGCCGGTGGGCGAGAAGGGCCACGTCGATGCGGCCCATCCTTTCCGCAAGGTCCGGTTCGGAGCAGCCGGGCATCACGACCACAAATTCGTCCCCGCCGATGCGGAAGATCGGATCCGTGACCCGAAAATGGCTCCGGAGGGCTCGAGCGACAACTTGCAACGCCGCATCACCGGTCGCGTGGCCCCGCAAATCGTTGAGGGGTTTGAGATCGTTCAGGTCGATCACGGCGACACTTCCGGAAAACGCGCGACCGGCGACTTCCGCAGGCAGAGCGTCAAAAGCCCGGCGGTTGAGCAATCCCGTCAGAGAATCCGTGCGAGCGGTGTTGGCGAGCTCGTCCGCGGCGGCTGCGAGAAGTCGGTTTTTCGCTTCGAGTTCCGCCCGCATCCGGTCGGCGGCGACCAACACCATCCCGAACGCCAGCGCGGTTTCGAGCAGCATCTCGAAAAGGACCAGGAATTCGACAAACGGCTTGCTGGCTCCCGCATCGAAGTACATGACGTACCCGGCATACGGGATGTAGTGCCAGGACACAATCGCGAGGCCGAGAATCGCGACTCGCAGCAGCCACAACCCGGTGGACGGACCTTCCGGGCAGTGGGTGGGATTGGCGGTGGCCACGAGGGCGAGCGCGAAGAAAGTGCCGAGAATAAAGGCGTGGAGCGGAAAAAGCACCGCCTGATGTGTCAGAAGCAACGGAGCGGCGAGCCCGAACAACCCTGCGGGGGCGAAGATTCGCCAGTCCGCGTGAGTCAAGGGCTTTCCGGTGGCAAATTCCCGACAACCTGCCCAGAGCAGAAAACCGAAAAGGTACTCGCCCAAACAGTATCCGACGAGAAAAGGCTCGCGAACTTCCGGGAACCGGATCGCACCGAAGACCGAGAAGAGAGCCACCGTCAGCGCGATCCACGCGATCCACCAGAAGCCCACAAATCGGCCCGGCACCACGCGCGTCAGCGGACGGAGCAACCCCGCCACCATCAAAATTCCCGCTGCCTGGACGGCAATGGGAAGGAAACTTCCGGAGAGGTGCTCCATGACTGGCCCCAGGCGCCGGACAGGGAATTCAGGGGCGACATGAACGATACCCCATCCTAGGACGGGTTCCACGGAAGGGAAATGTCCGGACGAAATCTCTCATCTTCCCGGGGTTCCAGGCGCCGGAGATGTCGACACTTCGCGATTTGCAGGCTGTTCCGGCGGAGCCGATGCGAACGGTGGAATACGGGCTGCTCGCCGTCGGATGGGGCCACCGGCGGAGCGATTTCCGTAGAATTTCCCGATGGCCCAACCTGACTTCTGGACAGAGCGGACGACGCAGGTCCTGTCCCGTTATGCCGAGCCGCTGCTTCGCGAGGTAGCGGGTCGGCTCGTGAAGTTCCGCACGCCGCTGCCGCCGGACGAGCTGATCGAAAAAATCCTTTCCACGCTGGCGAATCCGCCGGTCGTCGATCGGAGAATCAAGGATCTCCCGGAAGCGTCGCGGAAACTGCTGGCGATCCTCGGTCAGAGTCGCCGACCCTCGTGGAAAGTCGGCTACCTGCTGACGCTACTGGCGTCGATCGGGCACCCGGACGGTTTTGAGCCGGTGCTGACGCTTCTCCAGGCGGGGCTGGTGTTTCCGGAGATCCCGCCGGAGTCCTCCCAGGAAATCGCCGATTTCGAAGGCTGGCTCGGATCCGCGGGGGGGATGTACGCGATCGTGTTCGCCCACCCGGCCGTGGCGACCCGGGCCCGCGGAGAAGACACCGGCCTGCCAAATCTGGGCATCCCGGAGGCTCCGCCCGCACCCCCCCGGCAGGCTGACGGTCTCGACTGGCCGTTGCGGCTCGCCGTCGCCTGGCAGGAAGTGCTCGGCTCCCCGTTCCGACTCACGCAGGGGAACGCACTCTTCAAGCGCGACCTGGCTCGGTTGCAGGCCGACGAGGTGCTGACCGCACCCCCGTTCGACCAGTTGCTGGCCATCCCGGACCCCGGGGTCCTCGCCTTTTTCTGGGCGGTTTCTGCCGGGATCATCGCCTCCTCCGATGGCGAGCTGACCGCGGGGCCGTTCCCCCCATCCTGGGAATCGAAGCTCACCCCGACCCTGGCGGACCTGTGGGCCGGGTTGACGGCCATCGAGACGTGGGATCCGCTTACGGGATATGGGCTCAGTGACACCGGGATGTCAGCCACGCCCTCGGCCGGGCTCCTCGCGACGTTGCTGCTCGCGAAATCTCCTGCGAATTCGTGGGTTGATCCGCAGGGCATCGCCGACTGGATCTGGGAGCATCACCCTGCCTGGTCCGGTGTGCTCTCCCGGGATCACGCGAAAAATCACGGCCGAAACTGGGTCGAGGGCTGGATTCTCGGCGTCCTCTACTCGCTCCGGATGGTCGAGGCGGTGCATCTCGGGGAGTCCGACACAGACTCGACCTGGCGAGTCCGCCTCACCGATCTTGGTCGGCATCTGGTAGTGGGCGGACCCGAACCCGCGGCACCTCCCCCTTTCCCGCAGACGCTTCTGGTCCAACCCAACGCAGAGATCCTCGGCTACCGCCAGGGCCTGACCCCCGCGCTAATCGGCAAGCTTTCCCGGTTCGCGAAATGGAAGGGACTCGGCCCCGCGTGCACCCTCGAACTCACCGCCGACCACACCTACCGCGGCCTCGAATCGGGCATGACCCTCGCCGGGATCGTGCAGACGCTCAACCAGCACGGCATGAAGCCGGTCCCCGCCCCGGTCGCCGATCTGCTTCAGCGGTGGGCCAACAAGCGGGATCGGATCACCGTCTTCGCGGGCGCCACCCTCGTCGAATTCCAGTCCCCCGCCGACCTCGACGCGGCAATTGCCCGTGGAATCGTGAGTGTCCGCGTCACGGATCGGATCGGACTCACAGATGACGGTCGGGAACCGGAGTTCAAGAACCTCCGCCTGATCGGGAACCGGGACTACGACGCCCGGCCGCAACGGTGTGTCGCTGTCGGGGAAGACGGGCTGACCCTGACGATCGACGCGGCCCAGTCGGATCTGCTTCTTGAAGCCGAGATCGGCAGACTCGCCGACCCGGTGGCCGGCGAGTCCCCCGGCATCCGCCGACTTCGTCTCACCCCCGATTCCCTCAAACGTGCCACGATCGGCGGCTACGGAATTGCCGAGCTCGATGCGTGGTTCACCGCCCGTTCCGGCCAGCCGCTCTCCCCCGCCGCCCGGCTGATCGTCCAGGGTTCCACGCTCCCCGCACCACTCGCAGAGCGGTTGGTCGTGGTGAAGGTGCCGAGTGAAATGGTCGCCGACGGCCTGATGCAATGGCCCCCGACCCGCGACCTGATCGCCGAGCGACTCGGCCCTGTTGCGGTCGTCGTCGATTCGGGAAAGCTCGCCGAATTTTCAAGAATCCTCGACGGCATCGGGGTGAAACTCGACGAGGTGCCCGATCCGGCGTGACCGATCGGATCACTTCCCGCCGAGTTTCTCCATCGTCAGTTCCGGTTGCCAGAGGCTCAGGAACGTGGGGAGTTTGCTGCGGTCGAGGCCGGGGACGTTTGGGAGAAGGCCGGCGCCTTGCAGCGGGATGTTGGGCGTCACGGCGTACACCGAGCGGGCCGGGTCGTTCTTCCGTCGGTACAGCACCACACGCACCATTTCCGGGGAACACGCGGGAATCCCCCTCTCGGCGGCTTGCCGGATCGCGTCGTCGAGATCGCCGACGGCATCGATCAGGCCTCGTGTCAGGGCCTGTTTCGCCGTGAAAATCCGGCCATCGAAGACCGTTTCCGGCGAAATCAGGTGCTTCCGTGATTGCCGAACTTCCGTCACGATTTCCGCGTGGAGCTCGTCCGCGATCCCTTGCAGGATCTTCTTCTCCTCCGGAGTCAGGGCCCGGGCGGAGGAGCCGATGTCGGTGAATTCGCCAGATTTCACGGGCTGCGGGATGATGTTGAACTGCGCCATCAGGTCGCGGAGGTTGAAGAGGTTGAGAATCACCCCGATTCCTCCGACGATCCCGGCGGGGTCGGCCACGATGGCATCGGCGGCGGTGGCGAGGACGTAGGCCCCGCCGCACGCCTGGTCGAGAACGCACGCTACCACGGGTTTTCCGGTTCGTTGGCGGAATCGCAGCAGGTCGCCTCGCATCGCCCCCGCCGCCGCCACCCCGCCGCCGGGGCTGTTGACCCGCAAGACCACCGCCTTCACGCAGGGGTCGGTTTCGATTGCATCGAGTTTTTCGCGGAACACAGCGACGGGGTTCTCCCCCACCGACATCGGACCCGTGAACGGCGTATTGAGTATCAGGCCATCGACATCGACAATCGCGACGGTTTCCACCACCTGCCCCGCGGCCGGGCGGACCGTCACCGGCTGGACCGGCCCAGCGTTCGCCACCGGGGGGATGTCCGTCACGACGCGGGTTTCGATCGGGCCGTCGACCTGGACGCGGTTGTCGGTCCGGAGGAGGAAGCGGGAACAGCCCGTCCCCGCAACCAGGATGCCGAGGATCAGAAATTCGAGCCCTCTGCGGACCATCAGCACATCCCCGGAGGTGCGAGGTTTCCCATTTCCCCTTCTTTCGGCAGAACCGGCGGGTTCGCTGGAACCGATCTGTTCGGGCTGTGAGAGAGGTGTTTCCGCAACTTCAACCCATCAAACCGATTCGGATGGAATCATCGGAAGCAGAATGGATTTGGTACGAGATTTTCAGAAGTACCCAAATTGCCAAGTTGATGCAAAACGTGGATACTAACTTCCGCCGCCGACGGCATTCGACCCTGTTGGGCAACCAAGGTTCAAGTTCCGTTCTTGTCCTGCCGACAGCCCTGGATTTGCCTCTGCCGAGGACCGTGATGGACCCGACCGAAGTGATCGTTTTGACTCCGCCAGCCTCGGCTGACCCCTCCGTCGCCATCGCGGCGTGCCGGGGTGGGGCGTGCGGAACACTCGATCTCGAATTCCTCTCCGATTCTGCCGCCGCCACCACCGCGATGGGGCGGCTCGCAAGGTACGCGGACGGCCCGTTTGGGGTCCGGATCGGGGGAGCACAAACCGAGATTCTCGAAGCAGTTCTGCAAGCGGAGACGGCCCCGTCGTGGGTCATCCTGGCGGGTGGAACCCTCTCGCAGGGAACCGTTGCGCGCTGCCGGGACGCCGGGGTCGAGGTACTAGTTGAGGCGGTTTCCCTTGCGGAAGCAGCGGTTGCGGCGGAACTCCCAGTCGATGGACTGATCCTCAAGGGTCACGAAGCCGGCGGACGAGTCGGCTCCGATGCGTCCCTGATTCTCATCCAGAAGTGGAAGAAGTTCGGGAAACCCGAGATTCCCATCTGGATCCACGGCGGTCTCGGGGCCAATACGGCGGCTGCGTGCATCGTCGCCGGCGCCCGGGGAATCGTGCTCGATTCGCAGATTCTGCTGACGCGCGAATCCCCAATTTCGGAGTCGCTTCGCCGCCGCGTATCCGCCGCCGACGGGAGCGAGACGGTCGTCCTCGGTGAGCGGCTCGGCGAAGGTTTCCGACTCTTCTCCCGGGCCGACACCCCGGCGGCCCACGACCTCGCGAGGGAAGAAGAGCGACTCCTCGCCAGCGATCTCGACGCGTCGGCCCGGCTCACAGCATGGCGGGAAGCGATCCGGACTCGCATCGCCGCCGATCCGGACCTCGGCGTCTGGCCGGCGGGGCAGGACCTCGGCACCGCTTCGGGTCTCGCCGCCAGGCACGTCACCGTTGCCGGGGTCGTCAAGCACATCGTCGAAACCGCCGCCCGCAATGTCTCTCTGGCAGCGAAACTCCAGCCGCTAGCCGAGGGGTCGCTCCTGGCGAAGTCCCACAAAACTCGCTTCCCGATCCTCCAGGGCCCGATGACGCGAGTCAGCGACACCCCGGGCTTCGCCGCCGCGGTCGCAACCGGGGGCGGGCTCCCATTCCAGGCGCTGGCACTCCTCCGGAAAGCCGAGACGGAGAAACTCCTTGCGGAAACACAAGCCTCGGTCGGCGACCGCCCCTGGGGCGTCGGGATTCTCGGATTCATGCCCCCGGAAATCCGCAACGAGCAGATCGAAGCCGTCAAGGCGGTCCGCCCCCCGTTCGCGATCATCGCCGGCGGCCGACCGGACCAGGCAAAGGACCTGGAATCACACGGCATCGCCACCTACTTGCACGTTCCGTCGCCCGGTCTTTTGCGGATGTTCCTCAAGGATGGGGCGAAGCGTTTCATCTTCGAGGGACGCGAGTGCGGCGGTCACGTCGGGCCCCGCTCCAGCTTCGCCCTCTGGGAAGCCATGACCGAGGTTCTGGTCGAGCACGCGGCCACGAACCGGGTCGAGGATCTGCACATCGTCTTCGCCGGCGGAATCCACGATGGTCTCTCGGCTGCGATGGTCGCCGCCCTGGCGGCCCCGCTGGCGGAGAAGGGAGCCAAGGTCGGCGTCCTGATGGGAACCGCCTACCTGTTCACAAAAGAAGCCGTTGCCGGCGGTGCCATCACCCCGCGATTCCAGCAAGAAGCTGTCGGATGCGACGACACGGTCCTCCTCGAAACGGGCCCGGGCCACGCCATCCGCTGCATCCCGACCCCGTATGCGGATGTCTTCGAGAATGAGAAACGTCGACTGCGTGGTGAAGGAAAATCGCCGCTGGAGGTGGGCCTGGCCCTGGAGCGGATGAATCTGGGTCGACTCCGCGTCGCCAGCAAGGGTGTCGACCGGGGCACCAATGGCAGTGTCACCGGCCTGGTTCCGGTTCCCGAGGACGACCAGTTCCGGCGGGGCATGTACATGATCGGCCAGGTGGCCGCGTTGCGGTCCGAGGTCACAACCGTCGCCCAGCTCCACGTTGAGGTGAGCCAGGGTGCGAGCAAGGTCCTTGCCGAGGTCGCCAGTTCCCCGACCATCCTCATTGCCCAGCCGGAACCGGAAGCCCCGCCCCCCTGCGACATCGCAATCATCGGCCTGGCCAGTTTCTACCCCGGTTCCGGCGGACTCTGGCCACTCTGGGAAAACACCCTCGCCAAGAAAAACGCCGTCACCGAGATCCCCGCAAGCCACTGGGACTGGCGGCTCTTCTACGACCCGGATCCGCGGGCCAAGGACAAGATGGTCTCCAAGTGGGGCGGGTTCCTGGGCGACCAGTGGTTCGACCCCCTGGAATTTGGAATCACCCCCAAGTCGATCCCCAACATCGAACCGTTGCAGTTGCTCCTGTTGCAGGCGGTGAAACAGGCTGTGGCCGATGCGGGCTACGCCGACCGTCCCTTCGCCCGGGAACGCACTGCCGCCATCCTTGGGGTCGGGGGGGGTGGCATGCCCCTGTCCGTCGCCTACGGGTTCCGGTCGTGCATGCCCCTGGTCGACTCGATCCCAGGTGCCCCGGTCCGCGGGAGCGAGATCATCGCCCAGGCCGAGGGAATCCTGCCCGAGTGGACGGAGGATTCCTTCCCGGGCATCCTCCTCAACGTGGCGGCAGGCCGGGTTGCGAACCGGTTCAACCTGGGTGGCCCCAACATGGCCATCGACGCGGCCTGTGGCTCGTCCCTGGCGGCCCTCCAGGCTGGCATCCGCGAACTGGAGATGGGCACCAGCGACGTCGCCTTCGTCATGGGTGCGGACACAGTCCAGACCCCGTACGCCTACATCGCCTTCTCCAAAACACACGCGCTGTCCCCCAAGGGTCGGTGTCGGCCATTCGATGCCGCCGCCGACGGGATTGCTCTCGCCGAGGGAATTGGGGTCGCCGTTTTGAAGCGGCTCAAGGATGCGGAACGCGATGGCGACCGGATCTATGCCGTCATCAAGGGAATCGGGGCTTCCAGTGACGGCCGGGACAAGGGGCTGACTGCACCCCGGCCAGAGGGCCAGCTTCGCGCCCTGCAACGCGCCTACGCCCAGGCCCGTGTTTCCCCGGCCCGCGTTGGCCTGGTCGAGGCCCATGGAACCGGGACCGTGGTCGGCGACCAGACGGAGGCCAACGCCCTGGGCCAGATGTTCGCCTCCGCCGGGGCCGAGCCTCGATCCTGTGCCCTCGGCTCGATCAAGTCCATGATCGGGCACAGCAAGTGCGCCGCCGGGCTCGCCGGGCTCATCAAGGCCGCTTTCGCCCTGCACCACAAGGTGCTGCCGCCGACCCTGGCCGAGACGCCCAATCCCAAAGCGAACCTGGATCGCGGGCCACTGTACCTCAACACGGAAGCGCGACCCTGGGTCCACGGCGCCGCCCACCCGCGAACCGCAGGGGTCTCGGCGTTCGGATTCGGAGGAACCAATTTCCACACTGTCCTGGAAGAGTACCAGGGTGACTTCCTCAACCGACCCTCGACCGGACTTCGCACCTGGCCCGCCGAGTTGTTTGTGTGGCGTCGGACGGACCAGGCGAAGCTGGTTGCCGACGTGACCCAGTGCCGTGACGCCATCGCAGCCGGTGCATCCCCGGACCCAGGTGCCCTGGCGGCGTCGGTCTGGAATTCCAGCAAGTCGGTGACCGGCCCCACCCTGGCTGTGGTTGCGACTTCCCTCGCCGATCTGCGCGAGAAGCTTGACGCAGCTTTGAAACTGGTCGAGACCGGGAACCAGGTCTCCGATCCCCGTGGGATCTATTTCGCCGCCAAGCCCACAGCACCAGGCAAGATCGCATTCCTGTTCCCGGGCCAGGGTTCCCAGTACCCGGACATGCTCGCCCAGGTTGCGATGGCCTTCCCCGAGGTCCGGGAAACCCTCGACCTTGCCGAGCGGACCCTGGCAGGGAAGCTGGACCAGCCCCTGGGTCGGCTGATCTACCCCGCTTCCCCGTTCTCGCCGGAACAGGACGCAGCCAACCGGGCCGCCCTGCAACGGACCGAGGTCGCCCAGCCCGCGGTCGGGGCAACTAGCCTGGCGATGTACAAGCTTCTCACAAACCTGGGGATCGAGCCCGACTTCCTTGCCGGACATAGTTACGGAGAGTACGTCGCCCTCGCCGCCGCCGGCGTCATGTCCGAACCCGACCTGGTTCGACTATCCCATCGCCGCGGAGAGGCGATCCAGCAAGCCGCCGCGACAGCACCAGGCGGCATGGCTGCAATCGACGCCCCGGCGGAGGCGATCGCCCCGGTCCTGGAAAAGTTGGAGAACGTCTGGGTGGCAAACCACAATGCCCCCCAGCAAACCGTCATCGCGGGCACGGATGCGGGAATCGCATCCGCGTTGGAAAAACTCCAGACGGTCGGGCTGCGCGGGCGACGAATCCCGGTGGCCTGTGGTTTCCACTCCCCCCTGGTCGCCTCCGCGAAAGAGCACCTGGCAAAGGCCATCGCTGACACGAACCTGATCGCACCTCGGAAGCCCGTCTTCTCGAATACCACAGCTGCCGAGCACCCTGACGACCCATCCGCAATCGCGACCCAGTTGGCGGAGCACCTGGTCAAGCCAGTCCGTTTCCGGGACGAAATCTTGGCGATCCACCAGGCCGGCGCGAGGATCTATGTCGAGGTCGGTCCCCAGGGAGTCCTCACGGGTCTGACCCAACAGACCCTGGCCGGGCTCCCGCACGTGGCGCTCGCTTCGGACAACAAGGCCCGTCCCGGTCTCGTCCAACTGGCCCACCTGCTGGGTCAACTTCTGGTACAGGGAATCCCCGCGAAACTGGATCGCCTCTTCCACGGTCGAAATCTCCAAACCTTCGAACTTTCGAAGCTGGGGCCGGAGACCGGGAAACCCAAGCCGACTGCGACCACCTGGGTCGTCAACGGTGTCCGTAGCCGCCCCATCAATGGCCCCGAACCTCGACTCCTTGGCCAGACCCAGGGAATCGATCTCGAAACCCACAAACCCAAACCGTCCCAGCCCAAACCAGTGCAGCCCTCTGAGAAGCCGACGCCATCCACCCCCAAACCGAGTCTGACTCCTCCATCATCGATTCCTGCACCTGTGACCCAGCGAGCGAAGATGACGCAACCAGAACCTCAGCCGGCACCCGCTCCGATCGCGGCGACGAATGGCTACCACGCACCCAGTACCAATGGGCACGCGATTCTTGCCGACTCGGCCCAGGTCATGATGCGGTTCCAGGATGTCATGAGCCGGTTCCTGGATACCCAGCGGAGCGTCATGCTCAGCTACCTTGCGGGCGGGGGAACACCGAGCGCAAATGGGAATGGCTCGGCAAACGGCACCTATACCAACGGGAAACCGGCGGCCGCACCATCCCCCCTCCTTGCCCCAGTTGCGGAACGATTTGCTATCCCGGAACCGCGTATCGCTCCTCCGATCCCGGTCCCGGCCCCTGCGGCCAACGGCCATGCCTCGAGCGCTGTCGCCGTGGCCCCCACAGTTCCAGTTGCACAGGTCAAACCTACCCCTGCGGCAGCGCCAAAACCCACCGCAAACAAACCCCTCCCCGATCTTGACACCCTGCTGGCACAACTTCTGGACCTGGTGAGCGAACGGACTGGTTACCCGAAGGAGGCACTGAGCATCGACCTCGATCTCGAAGCGGACCTGGGAGTCGACTCGATCAAACGAGTCGAGATCCTGGGTACCCTGGCCGAGTCGCTCGATCTCACGGCCGGCATGTCATCGGGTAATCTCAAGATGGAGGAACTGTCTGCGATCAAGACTTTGAGAGGTATCGCAGAGTACGTGCTTTCTGCTGTCGGGGATTCAGCTCCCGAATCGATCCCGGTTGCGTCTGCGAACGGGAAACACACCCCTGCCCTGTCTCCAGCCGTTCCCGCCGTCACTCCCCACCCAGGTGCGAGACAAGGGGAAGTGCAACGGCTCGTGATCCGATTGATCGACGCCCCATTGCCGGCCCGACCAAAATTGCTCTCGCCCACTGGCACGATCCTGATCACCGATGACCGACAGGGTACCGCCCTCGAACTCGCCGATCGACTCGCGGAACTGGATGTCAGGGTGGCTCTCGTTCGGCACCTTGGTGACGAGGAAGGATCAGAGAAACAGGGTTACGCGGCCGACCTCACCAATCCTCATGCTGTCTCGACGTTGGTTGCAAGAATTCGCGCCGAGGTTGGCCCGATCGCCGGACTGATCCACCTGTTGCCGCTCGCAGAAGAAGTACCTGGCGACCGGATCCGCGTTGAGGTCCAGTCTCTGTACCTGCTTGCGAAGAACCTGGAATCTGATCTGCGAGAGTCTGGCAAAACCGGCGGTGCTGTGCTTCTGTCGGTGACTGGCCTCGGCGGTGAGATGGGTTTCGGAGAGTTGCCAGAAACCATCTCGATCGGACATGGGGGTGTGGCGGGCTTCACCAAGTGCCTGGGTTACGAGTGGCCCGAGGTGATGGTCCGCGTGGTAGACGTAGACCCGGCAACCCCAGCCACCCAGATGTCGGACCTCCTTCTTGCAGAGCTGGGTGATCCAGAAGGTCCGTCGGAAGTGGGTCGACAAGGCGATAGCCGAGTAACCTGGCAATGCGACCCTGGACGCATCGACAAAACCGAGGACGGACAGGTCGTTGATATTTCGTCAGACGAAACAATTCTGATCACTGGCGGAGCGCGTGGGGTGACTGCCAAGGTTGCTCTGGAATTCGCCAAACGATTCCAGCCTCACCTTGTCCTTGTTGGAAGCTCGCCCGCACCCGGAGAAGAACCTGCTGAGTTCCGAGGTTTGACCTCCCCGGCAGAACTCAAGCCGGCGATCATGCGTTGGCTCCAGAACCAGGGAGAATCCTCCGCACCAGCAGTGGTCGAAACCACGTACCAGCGATTGCGCAAAGATCGCGAAATTCGAGCGAATCTTGAGTCGATCCGATCGACCGGGGCAAGAGTCGAATATCGCATGGTGGACGTCAGAGATTCTCAGAAGTTCGGTGCGCTGATCGACGAGTTGCAAGAGAAAGGCCGACTCGCTGGTGTTGTTCACGGTGCCGGGGTCATCGAAGACAAACTCCTCAAAGACAAAACGCCCGAATCTTTTGACCGTGTGTTCGGCACCAAGGTTGACAGTGCATTGACACTGGCCAACAAGCTGGATCCGAAATCCCTCAAGTTCTTCGCCTTGTTCGCCTCCATAGCGAGCCGCTACGGGAATCGCGGGCAATCCGATTACTCCGCGGCAAACGAGGTCCTGAGCAAGCTGGCTGCCGACCTGGATCGGAGATGGCCGGGGCGGGTGGTCTCGATTGCGTGGGGACCGTGGTCCGAAATCGGGATGGTTGCGGACCTGGAGAAACACCTGGTTGCTCGCGGACTCAAACTGATTGAGCCCGAAATCGGTGCGAACTTCGCCGTCGACGAGGTGGTGTTCGGGCACAAGGGTGAAGCCGAGGTAGTCGTGGCTGGTGGAACCGACGCCCCGCCTCGTTCGACTCGTTTCGCCGTCGATTCTGCAAGCCCTGTCGCCGTCGCTGCGGAGTAAGGCTGTGACTTCCACGCTAGTTGGGCCACGAGATGCATCGCCTCTCGTGACCGGAACTCGGGAAACCGAGGCGGTTATTCTGCGAGCGTCGAATCGGAACGACCTCCTTCGGCGCCTCGAAGTGCTTGCAAACTTTCTTGAGCACCAGCCCGAGACCCACCTGGTCGATCTCGCGGCAACTCTCGCATCCGAACCGGCAGAACCTGGCGCGACCCTGGGTCTGGTTGCTTCCAGCGTGGCCGATCTGCGCGCCAAGGTCACCCGTGCTTCGGGGCGTCTTGGTGACCCGGCGTGCAAACAGATTCGCGACTCGGCCGGGGTGTACTATTTCGACCGCCCCTTGTTCACCGAGGGAACCCTGGCGCTGCTGTACCCCGGGGAAGGGGCTCAGTACCTGGGGATGTTGGCGGACCTGTGTGGGGATTTTCCCGAGGTCGAGGAAACCTTTGCCTGGTGCGATCGGCTTGCAGTGGATGCTGGGCATCCCGAGAAGTCGATCCGCCGGATGCTGCATCTTCCGCCGGACGCCAGCCCGGAACGCCGTGCCGCCGCCGAGGCAGAGTTGCGTCAGATCGGCCCTTCCTTGCTGGGGGTCCTGGTTGCGGACCTGGCTGTTACCCAGTTGTTGCAGAAACTGGCTCTACCGGTGTCCGCGGTGGCCGGTCACAGCGCTGGGGAACTAGCCGCCCTCCTGGCAGCCGGGGCCATGGCCGGAGAATTTGTGCTCGGCCAGCGCATGGTGGACGTCCTGAGCATGATGTCGACTCGAGAACGACCTGGCTCTGCCGAGTTCGCGCTGATTGCGGTCGGTGCGGGGAAACGGGTTGTCTCGGAGATCGCGGGTCAGGTTGCACACGGTGCTGTGATCGTGGCGATGGACAACTGCCCGCATCAGTGTGTGGCGGTTGGCCCGACGCACCTGGTTGCCGCTGTCGAATCCGCTCTGCTGGAGAAGGGACTGGTTTGCGAACGATTACCGTTCGACCGCCCGTACCACACGCCCCTGTTCGAACCGTGGATGGCTCCGTACCGGGCCATGTTTGCGGATGTGCCTTTCTCCACACCGCAGAAAACGGTCTACTCCTGCAGTACCGGGTCGCCTTTCCCAAGTGATCCGGATTCCATGCGGAAGTTGACGGTCAACCACTGGGTCACGCCAGTGGAATTTACCCGCATGATCGAGAAAATGCACGACGATGGCGTGCGAATTTTCGTCGAAGCGGGACCGCGTGGAAATCTCTCGGCCTTTACGGAAGACATTCTTCGGGGCCGCCCTTTCGCGGCGATCCCGGCCAACTTGCCTCGTCGCAATGGCGTTACCCAGGTCAACCACATGGTCGCCCAGCTGTCGGCACATGGTGTCCCGGTCAATCTCGGCCACCTTTTCTCGCAACGTGAGACCCAGGTTATTGACCTGGCTGGCACCGCCACGACTTCAGTGCGTGTCGCCTCGGTGCCGCAACCGGTTACTGGGACCACCGACTCGACTCGGCACTCGGGGCATTGGGATTCGACGACCCAGGTCATGGACCATTACCTGGCGACCATGGAGCACTTCCTCGATGTGCAACGGGAAGTGATGGAGGCCTACCTGGGTGGGGTTCCCGAGTCTGGCATGGGTCCCCTGGTGCACCTGGTTCCCGATCTGGTCACGTCTCCGGAACCAGGTGCCGAGGCACCTGGTGTCACTCGAAAGTTCGCGCTTGTGGGGGAGATTGTCCGCCATGAACCAGGTCGGGAACTGGTTTTCCGCCAGCCGCTCGACCTGCGGGAAGACCTTCACGCGGACGACCACACCCTGGGTGGCCGGGGGGTGAGCCGGGTCGACCCCGGTCAGAATGGGTTGCCGATCCTGCCCATGACGTTTTCCCTGGAAGCCATGGCGGAGGCCGCTTCCCTTCTGGTTCCCGGCAAGGTGGTCACCGCGATTCGCAATGTCCGGCTGTATCGCTGGGTGCCGTTCGACAACGAGCCAACCACCCTGGAGGTTCGGGCCACGGTTTCCACGGTCGACGCGGAATCGGGAACCGTTGAGGTCGCTGCCAACGTCCGGGACCTGGGTAACTCGTTCGCCCCGGACGCCGCGGACAAGGCGTCCTCCGAGGCGATCATCGTCCTTGCGGACCAGTACCCTGTTGCCCCGGAACCGCTCCCGTTTCCGCTTACCAACGAGGCCCCGGTCAAGAGCACGGTCGAGGATCTGCGGCGGAACATGTTCCATGGTCCGCTGTTCCACATGCTCCGCACCCTGGACCGGATTGGCGACGAGGGGATCGAGGGGACCCTGGTGGTCCATTCGCGGGAGAAGTGGTTCCGATCGAACCCAGATCCGCTGGTGGTGATCGACCCGGTTCTGGTCGACGCGGCCATGCACATCATCGGAGCCTGGCACCTGGAACAGCCGGATTGGACCGGCCGGATCCTGCTTCCGTTCGACCTGGAAAAACTGGAATTCTTCGGGCCACCCCCGTCCCCCGGCACACCCATGCTCGTGCGCGGGCACAACATCGAGGCGTCGGCCCGGCACTTCCGCCATGGCCTGGAGGCATTCCTGCCTGATGGAACCATCTGGTTGCGGTTGACGCGGGCGGGCTACTGGCGGTTCTACCTGCCGTTCGGGAACGTCAACTTCTTCGGCCCCAAGGACGAGTACTACCTCAGCAAGTCGTGGCCCGATGCTACCCTGCCTACCACGACCGTAACTACCCGGTCCCGGTGCCAGACCCTGGAACCGCCGACCGACCTGAAGCAACCGGTGCTTCGGGCGTCCGGTGCCCGAGTCACCATGACCCCACGGGAACTGCAAGAGTACTACGGGTGGAAAGGAACGGACGCGCAACTCAACGACTGGTTCTTCGGCCGGATGGTCGCCAAGGATGCCGTCCGGGCGGCGTGGAGCGAGAAGTACCGGGAAGCGACCTATCCCGCGGACATGGAATCCGAAGCGGACAGTGATGGTCGGATCTGGTGTCGGCCGCGGGCAGGCACGCTTCCCGAGGCGTATCCGCCGGTGAGCGTTGCCATCGCAGGGGGAACCGTCGCAGCGTTCTCGGCATTCGCGAAGCACGTTGGTATGGCCCTTGCGATGGTGCCGAAAAAAGCACCAGAATCCGCGGAGGAGGCGGCCCGGGAGGAGGCGGCGAAACGGGCAGTGGCGGAAGCTCTGCGAATTTCTGCCGATGGAATGACACTGGCACCCGGGGAATCTCCGGGAACCTACCTCGTCGGTCTGCCCCCGGAGGGTGTGGCGCGATACCCTGAATTCGCAGGGAAGCGGCTGCTTGTGCAGACGGCCCGGCAGAAAGATCTGATCGCCGCCACGACGATTTGCGAGCCCGCATGACGCAGCGAACTTCGGAGCAGTACTACGCCGAGCTCACCGCCGCTGTCCGGGATGCCTTCCCCGACCGCGAATATTCCGGCGAAATCGGCCCCTCCACCCTGATCTTCGCTGACCTCGGCCTCGCGTCGATCGATGTGGTGGTGCTGGCGGAGCACCTGGAACGGCGGTATGCTCGCAAGCTCCCCTTCGGGCCGTTCCTCGCCGAGTTGCGGACCCGGGGTGCGGACGACCTTTCCCTCGGGGAAGTGGTCGAGTTCCTGCGAAAACACGTGCCGTGAGGTCAGCCGTGTCGACTCGCAATCTCGTCTTGTCAGTTTTGGTGCTCGTTCTCGGAACGTGCGGCCCCGTCGTTTCGGGCGAGCCAACGCTTGACGAGTTGTTGAAGGAGTACCGCGAACTTGGCCTGCCGGAACCGCCGAAAGACGCGAAATTGGTGCGGTATCAACGCGGAGACGCTTTTGATGCGGAAAAGATTCTGCCGAGTTACCATCTCGGATTCGCAATCTCCCCAATCAAGAAGGGAAAGGACGTAAAACTCTTTTCCGAAGTGGGAAAGTTCGAAATTCAACTCCGTTGGCGTCGTCTGCAGGAGGTGCCGGGGGTCGTGGAATCCGCGAACGATGCGAGCGCGGATCTTCTTCTTGCGATTCACTGCCACGCTCGCGGGTGGGACAAACTGGCCAGGCACCTGTACGCCGAGAGCCGGAAAGAGGCAACTCATTCTGCGAAAACGGAACTGCTGTTTAACGCGTGGTACTACTGGCGGTCGCAGTTGGTTCAACCGCACTCGGATCGAGCGGTCGCTCTGAAAAGGCTGAAATCGCTTTTCATCAGTTACCCGGAACTGGAGAAGTATCGCGACGAGTCGCTTCTGAAATCCTGTGAGAAAGCCCTAGTCCCGAGCAAGGCGAAGCCCGGCAGCCTACAAGCGGATCTCGACAAACTCGTTGAGTATTCAGTGAGCCAAGGGAACGCCACGTGGAATGGCGAAGGCGAGGAATACTGGAAGATTGCGGAACGCGGTTTCGATGCGATCCCCACGCTACTATTGCACTTGAACGACGAGCGGTTGGCGAGATCTTCCGAGGTTTCGGGTGGCCCCGGCGGCTTCTGTGTCATCTACAGGCGGGTCGGGGACATCTCGTGGGACATGCTGGCCGGGTTTTCTGCAGGCCAGCTCGAAGCTGTGCCAACAGCAGCAATTTTCAGTCGCGACTTCTGTCGCGTCGTTGCGGCAAAGATCTGGTGGGACAAAGCCAAGGAAATGGGTGAGGAGAAGTACTGCCTCGCATACGTGCTTCCGCCGAGAAAACTCGAGAATTCCGTTCTTCCAAACGAGCACCTGCTTCGGATCCTCGCGAAAAAGTATCCATCCCGGATTCCTGAGCTTCTGGAATCGGTTCTCGAAAACCGACCGGATGTCCGAACGGAAAGCCTGGTCGAGGCGGTTAAACGGGCGGATCTCCCCGCGAAAACGAAGCTCGACCTGCTGACCCGGGTTGCGAAGTCAGACGACATCGACCGCCGATACCAGGCTCTGGTCGCACTTCGCGGGCTCGACGAGAAGCGGTTCGTCGAACTGCTGCTCGACTCGGTCGAGTTCCTGCACAAACGCGTCGGTAAAGACATTCCCGAGAACCAAGCAGCGTTAGTCGGTCTCGTGACGGAGACCGACGATCACCGAGCGTGGACCGCCACCGAGAATCTCGCACGGGCAGCGAAGCCGGAGTTCCGAGTATCCGTGCTGCATCACATCGCGTTCGCCGGGGATCTCGATTTCCCCGAACGGAAATCCCAGCGGATCCGTTTCCTTCTGAAGTTCCTCGACGACCGCGACAAGGTTTCGGGGGATGGCGGAATCCGCTTGACACCCAAAGAAATCCGCAACGCAGTCGGGTTGTATCTTGGCTGTCTTCTCGATTTCGAGATGGAGGACAAGCCCGAGTACACGCAAGAAGAGTGGGCCGCACTCCGCGAGAAGGTGCGGGTGGCGGCGAAGAAGGAACTCGAAACTTCGAACAAGTGAGGCGGGTTGGCGATGCCCGAGGTTGTTGCGAACGGGGTGCGGTTGTTCTACCAGCAGCACGGGGCGGGGCCCGATGTGGTGCTGGTGCACGCCGTCACCAGCAACCAGGCGGTGTGGGTGTTTGCGGGGTTGCCGGATGCTCTGGCTGCGGCGGGGTATCGTGTCACGACGTACGATCTCCGCGGGCACGGGGCCAGCGAACGGCCGGCGACGGGGTACACCTCGGCGGTGATGGCCCGGGATCTGCGGGCACTTCACGCGGAACTCGGACTCGGGCCGGCCGTACTCGTCGGCCACAGCTTCGGCGGGGTCGTGGGGATGCACGCCGCCACCGACTTCCCCGAGATCGTTCGCGGGGTCGTCCTCTCCGACTCGTTCTTCCCCGCCCTCCGCAAAGAGGAGCCGAACTTCGGGAAGATGACGATCTGGAACGACGTCCGCGACCAGTACCGACAGGTCGGCGTGGAACTCGGGCCGACCGTCGACTTCGCCCGGCTGTTCCGGTCGACGGCGGAACTGACCCCGGAACAGTACCAGAAACTCGAGGGGCTCGTCGGAGTCGTCGGGCGGGGGTGGTTGCGGCAACTTCCGCTTCTCGCGAAAACGACCTGCGGCGACGAGGTGCTGACCGAGGCAGGGTTGACCGTCGACAAAATTCGCACACTGGCGTGCCCGGTCGTCGCCCTGTACGACGAGTTTTCCCCGTTCCTCGCGACGTGTCGATGGCTGGAAGCGAACCTGCCGAGGTGCGACGCCGAGATCATCCCGGCGGCAAAACACCTGGCGATCGTCGAGAACACGGCCGGCTTCACCGACGCGGTCAAGCGGCACCTGAAACGCATCATCCCCACAGCGTGATATGTACTTCCTCGCGTTCGTCCTGAAGAACCTCACCCGCCGGCCGACGCGGACCGCGCTGACGATCCTCGGCCTCGCGGTGGCGATCGGCAGCACGATCGCTCTTCTCGGGATGAGCGAGAACTTTCGAACCGCCATGGGAGACACCTTCGCGAAACGCGGTGTCGACCTGGTCGTGCTCGATTCCCGGGCCGTCGACCAGCTTTCCTCCGAGATCGACGAGTCCGCACTCGAGCAGGTCCGGAACATTCCCGGCGTGGAGGCGGTCGACGCGGCGCTGGTGGAACTCACGGAGATGCAGAAACGGGAGCCGACCGGCCCCGACGACATCCCGCCGAGCATGCCGGTCCTGGTGCAGGCCTGGCTGCCGGGGAATTTCGGGTTCGAGGATATGGAACTGGTCGCGGGGCGTCGGCTGACCGCGCAGGATGTCGGCCAGCACCGGGCAATCATTGGCAGCCGATTCGCGGAGAATCTCGGGAAAAAAGTCGGCGACAAGGTCACGATCCTTCAGCAACCCTTTGAGATCGTCGGCATCTTCAAAACAATCAACGTCTTCGAACGCGGCGGGATCATCGTGCTTCTACCCGACTACCAGAAACTCTCGGGTCGGTCGGGGAAAATCACCGGGTTCTCCCTGCGTGTGAAGAAAAACCCCACGAACCCGGACGAGAGCCTCGACACGGTCAAGGCTCGCATTGCTGCACTAACAACGGCCGACGGCAAACCACGCCGGCTTCGCGCTGATTCGCCCGAGCAGTACCTCGAGAACGCGAGCCACCTCAAACTGGTTCGGGCGATGGCCTGGATGGTTTCGGCGATTGGCATCCTGATCGGCGTGATCTCGATGCTCAACACGATGGTGATGTCGGTGCTGGAACGCACCCAGGAAATCGGCATCCTGCGAGCCGTCGGCTGGCCGCGATCGCGGGTCGTTCGCATGGTCCTGATGGAGGCGGTGGTTCTCGGCGTGGTCTCGGCCCTGATCGGAGCGGTCGGAGCCCTCGTCGTCACGCACATCCTTGCGGAAACGCCGGCCGTCAGCGGATTCATCGAGGGGGGAATCCCTCTTGTTATCGCGGCAGAAGGTGTGGTCATTGCCGCCCTCATCGGCCTGGTTGGCGGTGCCTACCCCGCCATCCGTGCCGCCCGACTCCTTCCGACCGAGGCGATTCGCCATGACTGAGATTCCCGCCGACTATCTGATGCTCGCGGCTGACCTGCGGAAGGAGTACCCGGACGGCCGGGTGCGGGCACTCAACGGGGTCACGCTCGGGGTGCGGAACGCCGAGAATCTCGCGATCACCGGGCCATCCGGGTGCGGGAAATCGACGCTCCTCAACCTGCTCGGAGCTCTCGATCGCTCCGACGGCGGCGAGGTCTATTTCCGTGGGGAACCCCTGTCTTCCCGCCGGGATCTGGACCAGTTCCGTGCCCGGCAGATCGGTTTCGTGTTCCAGTCGTTCTTCCTCCTGCCCACGTTGACGGCCCGGGAAAACGTCCAGGTGCCGATGTTCGAGGGGGACCTCCCCACTGCGCGAGCCCGGGCCCGGAAAGCGGACGAGCTCCTGGAACTTGTCGGCATGGCGAAGCGGGCGAACCACCGGCCGGTGCAACTTTCCGTCGGAGAGCGGCAGCGAGTCGCGATTGCCCGCGCCCTCGCCAACGATCCCGTTCTGCTTCTCGCCGACGAGCCGACGGGGAACCTCGATTCCGACAACGCCGCCCACGTCCTTGACTTGCTCACGTCCTTCCAGCGTGACCGGGGCCTGGCGATGATCATCGTCACGCACAGCCCCGACGTCGCCCAGCGTGCCGACCGGGTGGTTCGCATGAAAGACGGAACCGTGGTGCAGGAATCGCTCGTCGAGTCGGAACTCGCCGTGGGGCAGAACTGATCCCCTCGCGGGAGTAGGGAAAACGCAACGTCGACCTGGCAACTCGATCCCGAACTGGGCGGTGTCGGACGGATCCTGACCCACCTGGGTGCAAACAAGCATTCTGCGACGATTTCCTCACGTCTTGATGATTTCTCGAATTTTTCTCATCAACCCCGAACCGGCTCAGGGTATACTCTCGACACAAAAACACTCGTCCGCCTTGCAGAGAGACCTAGCGTTCCTTCCGGAGAACGTCTGTGCCCAAGCTTTGCGAAGCGTGCAAGTTCTACTCGGCGGACAATTCCCCGACCGCTTGCCCGACCTGTTCTGGTCCGTTGAAATTCACGCTGCTTCCCCCGGCGGGAGTGACGCCGGAACCGGTCGCCGACGCTCCGACCAAACCCACAGGGAAGTACGGGAACACCGTGGAGGAACCGGATGTTTTCGAGCGTCAGGTTCCGAAACCGCTGGCTCGCCTGATTCCCCGACACTACTGGGGGCCGGTTGGGGCGGCGTGCTTCGCCATGGGAATCGTCATCTACATCGCCCGGTGGCAGATGGCCGACGACGCTTTCGCCAGCACCGTCGACCAGATCAAGCCGGGTGCACCTATTCTCCAGGTGATCGAGAAAATGGGGGACGATCCGGAGGACCTTGGCATCGGGCCAAACGATAGCGGGGAACTGGTGTGGGAGTACCGGACCCAGGGCGTGGTGGTGAAATATTCCAACGGCCGGGTGACGAGCGTCCAGAAAACGGCCGCAACGGGCGGGATGCGTCGACGGGCCGTGTATGGTAGATGAGGTGTGATCTTCCTGGAATCCCGCGTCCACCGCCATGCGATCCCTCGGCAGGTTCCGATACAGCCCCACATTGCGGCCCGGGGTTACCACCCGACGCGATGGCGGTTCCACCGAGTGGTGGCTCGTCATCGACGCAGATCCAGAACTCGGCCGCCTCCTCCGCCATCTCTATTTCCTCGGCTGTCATCGCGTCAGCAAGGCGAACCCGCCGCTCTGGGGTGCCCACATCTCGGTGATTCGCGGCGAAGAACCACCGGAAAAGGCGGCGTGGAAGCGGTACGACGGCCAGCCGATCGAGTTCGACTACGACCCGACCGTGCGGGAAACCGAGGGCTACCTCTGGGTTCCCGTCACCTGTGACATCGCTCTGTCACACCGCCTGGAACTCGGTCTCCCCCGCGAACCGGTGCCGGCCATGCATCTCACGATTGGGAACCTCAAGCACGAGCGGGAAGTCGAGGGGGTTCCACCGGAGCAAGAATTTCCACCTCAGGAGGATTCGCGGTGACCGAATCTCGGAAGGTTGCGTTGATCACGGGTTCGGCAACGGGTGTCGGCCGATCCACCGCTGTGCGGTTTGCCGGGCTCGGCTATGCGGTCGTGGTCAACTATTCCCGGTCGGCCGAGGACGCCGCCGAGACCGCACGACAGGTGGAGGCGGCAGGTGCCCCGGCACTTGTCTGCCAGGCCGATGTCGGGGTCGAGGCCGAGGTGCGGGACATGGTCGCCCGCACCCGTGACACGTTCGGCGGCCTGGATGTCCTCGTCAACAACGCCGCCACCACCAAGTTCATCCCGCACGACGATCTCGACGCCTTGACCGACGAGGTGTGGGACCAGATTTTCCAGGTGAACCTCAAGGGGGTGTTGTACTGCGTCCGCGCCGCCGTCCCCTTGTTGCGGGCCCGGAACGGTTGCGTGGTCAACGTGTCGAGCGTTGCAGGGCTCAGCGGCCAGGGAAGTTCGATTCCGTACTGCGCGAGCAAAGGAGCGGTCAACACGCTGACCAAGTCTCTGGCTCGGTCTCTCGCGCCCGGGGTCCGGGTCAACGCGGTCGCCCCGGGGCCGATCCTGACCCGCTGGCTGGCAGGGAAAGAAGCCCATGTCGCGAAGTACGTCGAGCACGCACCGCTCGGCCGGGCTGCGACACCGGAGGACATCGCCGACGTGGTCCTGTACCTGGCAACCGGGGCAGGCCTGATGACCGGGCAGGTGGTCGTCGTCGACGGCGGGCGAACGATGTGAGCGAGCCACCAAAATCGGAAGCGGCTTATGGCAGAGGGGCAGGCGGTTCGGGTACATTTGGGGAACCTGCCCCACTCGCTTCTCCCGCGGTCGAACCATGCGAAGCTCTTCCTCCAGCGGATTCGCGCTTTTTCTGCTTCTCGCAGTTTTTTCCGATGCAAATGCGGCTCCGCCGACGTTCGAGCGGGACATCCAGCCGATCCTGACGCGGGCCGGCTGCAACCAGGGGGCGTGCCACGGGAAAGCCCGGGGCCAGAACGGATTCCAGCTCTCGCTTCTTGCGTACGATCACGACTTCGACCATGCAGCGATCGTTTCCGAGGCCCGGGGTCGGCGGATCTTTCCAGCAAGCCCGGAAAACAGCCTGCTACTCCTCAAGGGGACGGGCAAGGTTCCGCACGGCGGCGGGCGGAAGCTGGCCGTCGACAGCCCGGAATACCGCAAAATTCTTGAATGGATTGTCGCTGGAACGCCGCGAACCCCGGCGGATGCACCGCGAATCCTCCGCATCGCCGTTTCCCCCGATTCGAGGCTGATGAAGTTTCGAGAATCCCAGGCCTTGAAGGTGACCGCGTTCTTCTCCGACGGTTCCACGGAAGACGTCACCCGGCTCTCCCAGTTCTCGTCCAGCGAAAGTGTGTACGCATCCGTTTCCGCCGATGGGATCGTCACCGCCGGGCCAATCCCTGGCGAGGCGGCGATCATGGCCCGATACATGGAGAAGTTCGCGGTCTGCAACGTCCTGATTCCGCTGCCGACAACGGTGCCGGCGGAGGTGTATCAGAGGCTTCCGAGGAGGAATTTCATCGACGGCCACGTGTGGGCGAAGCTGCAGAAGCTCAACATCACGCCGTCCGAGTCAGCCGGGGATGCCACCTTCCACCGCCGGGCATTTCTGGACGTGATCGGTCGGCTGCCGACCCCGGAGGAGA
This sequence comes from uncultured Alcaligenaceae bacterium, assembly GCA_964552815.1. GTDB lineage: Bacteria > Planctomycetota > Planctomycetia > Gemmatales > Gemmataceae > CAYUHJ01. Next base: position 54,451 of record CAZKIQ010000013.1, read on the forward strand.
CGCGGAAATTCCTGGCCGACACGGACCCGAAGAAGCGGGAGCAGCTCATCGATCGGCTCCTGGATCGGCCCGAATATGCGGATTTCTGGGCCAACAAGTGGACCGATCTGCTCCGCCCGAACCCGTACCACGTCGGCATGAAGGCGACCTACAACATCGACCAGTGGCTCCGGGCGAGCTTCCGCAAGAACACGCCCTACGACCAGTTTGTCCGCGAACTCATCGCCGCGAAGGGGAGCACGTTCCGCGATGGCAACGTGGTGATGTACCGGGATCGCCGCGACCCCGCCGAGCTGACGCCGCTCGTCAGTCAACTGTTCCTCGGGGTGCGACTCGACTGCGCGAAGTGCCACCATCACCCGTTCGAAATCTGGGGGCAGGAGGATTTCTACCGCTTCGCCGCGTTCTTCGCCCGGATCGGCCGCAAGGGCGTCGGCATCTCCGCCCCGATTTCCGGCAGCGAGGAGATCGTCTTCGCCGCCACCTCGGGAGAAGTCAAGCACCCGCTGACGGGGAAGGTGATGCCGACCGCCACGCTGCTCGGGAAACCCCTGGAAATCCCGCCGGAACGTGACCCCCGCGAGGTGCTGGCGGCGTGGGTGACATCGCCGGAGAATCCGTACTTCGCGAAGGTGATCGTCAACCGGGTGTGGGCCGACCTGATGGGTCGCGGGATCGTGGATCCGGTCGATGACATCCGCGCGACCAATCCGCCGTCGAACCCGGAACTGCTTGATGCCCTGGCGGCCGACTTCCGCCGGAACGGGTGCGATCTCAAGAATCTGATCCGCACGATCACCACCAGCCACGTCTACGGGTTATCCACCACACCCAACGACCGCAACGCCGCCGACGCCCGGAACTACTCCCGCCACTACCGGCAACGGTTGCGGGCGGAAGTGTTGCTCGACATGGTCAGCGACGTGACCGGGGTTCCGGAACGGTTCGAAGCGATGCCACCAGGTTCCCGGGCGATGGAGGTGTGGACGGCACGCTCGCAGTCCGAGTTTCTCGACAGTTTCGGCCGGCCGGACCCGAACCAGGATCCACCGTGCGAACGCACCTCCGACACGACCGTCGTCCAGGCTCTGCACCTCATGAACAGCCCCAATCTCCACCGGAAGGTCACATCCGATTCCGGGCGGTGCCTCCAACTGGCGAAGTCGAAGAAATCGCCGGCGGAGATCGTGGAGGAACTGTACCTGCTCGCGTACTGCCGATTGCCGGAGGAAACCGAGAAAACCCGGGCGTTGGCCCGCTTCTCGAAACCGGGGGTCGATCGCCGGAAGGCGGCGGAAGACTTGTTGTGGGCTCTCGTCAACACGCCGGAGTTCGTATTCAACGACTGAGTCCGGAGTGTGGGAAAGCTCCGGTTCCTCCCGGAGTTTGCGGAATGTCCGAGCCTGTTGTGATCGCGACCTGGCCGTTCGGGCGGGTCGCCGCCGAGGTGGCGTTGCCTCTCCTGACCTCGGGTTCTGCGGCCCTGGATGCGGTCATCGCCGGGGCCCAGGCGGTCGAGGATGACACCTCCGTCCGCTCCGTCGGGTTCGGCAGCCTGCCGGACCGTCTTGGTCGGCTGACGCTCGATGCCGCCGTCATGGATGGGAAAACGTTGCAGTGCGGGGCGGTGGCCGCCGTCGAGCACATCCGGCACCCCGCCGCCCTCGCCCGCCGGGTGATGGAGAAGACCAAGCACGTCCTGCTCGTCGGCGAGGGGGCGAAGTGGTTCGCGATCCGCCAGGGGTTTCCGCTCGAGATGCCGTACACCGCGGAGGCGATCTCGGAGTGGGTCGGGAAGCGGAAGGACGGCGGGCCGGTCGACGTGCCGACGGGGCCGGACGACATCTACCTCGTCGACGAATCGAACCACGACACAGTCACGGTTCTGGGCCGGGACTCGACAGGGAACTTTGGCGGAGCGTGCACGACTTCCGGGCTGGCGTTCAAGCTGCCGGGCCGGGTCGGGGATTCGCCGGTGATCGGGGCGGGGTTGTATGTCGACAACGAGGCCGGGGCGGCGGGGGCGACGGGGGTCGGCGAGGAGGTCATCCGAGTCGGCGGGAGTTTGTTCATCGTCGAGCAGATGCGAAACGGGGCGACCGCCCAGACGGCCTGCGAGGCGGCCTGTCGGAGGGTCAACGCGGCGGCGGCACGGCGAGGTGTGGCACCCGGGCACGTTGCCTTCATCGCCCTGAGCCCCGCCGGCGAGGTCGGATCCGCGTGCACCCTCGGAACCAACTTCCGCTATGCAGTGGGCCGCGGCACGGTCATCGAACTGCGTAGCGCCATCGAAATCGCCGCGAAGTAACATTCCCGCATCCCATCACTTTTTCGGGAGAGAATGTTTGATCCAACGGGAATGAGCTCGGGTGATCTCATCATCTGCGACCGCGGTGGAGCTCGCCGCGGTCGCACGGGCCAGAAGGGCGAGGTGGATGGTTGCATGGCGGGGGGATCGAGACCCCGTCCGACGTTGACCCGGACCCAAACCGCATTGGCGGCCCCACCTCCAGTTTCAGGGATTCCTGGGCCTCGCAAAGCTCAGGCGGATTGGCGGATGGGCTCGTCGGTGGGGGTGGGGGATTCGAGGAGACGTTGCCATTCCGCGGGGGGGCAGGGGAAGGCCGGGGCGAGGCGGGCGAGGTCCTCGACGAGTTCCCCGATGTGTCGATACGGTTCCGGGTCCGACGGTGATGGCGACGGGGAAGGGGGTTCGAGCCGACGGACGACGGTCAGGAGCGGCTCGGGAAAACCCTTGACCTTCGCGCCGCGTTTCCGGACGCTGGCTCCGAGTTGGGACCAGGCGAAGGCGATCCGCCCGAGGGTCTGGAGATCTTCCAAGTTGGTCGCGGATTCGGGTGTGCCTCCGAGCCAGGGTGGCTCGCCGATGCCGGTGAGTTTGACGTGGCCGTCGGGGGTGAGGAGGAAGGAGTCGGGGGCGAGTCGGCCGTGCGGGAGTCCGCTGGCGTGTGCGGATTCGAGGCCGGCGGCGGCTTCGGAGACGAGTCGGAGCCAGACGCCGGGGGTGGCGGCGGCTGCGGACCAGTCGGTGCCGGGAACTCCGGTTGCCCACTCCTGGAGCACGGCGGGTCGGCCGGCGATTTCCAGGACTTCCAACGTCGAGACGAGGTTAGGGTGGGCGGCATCGCAGGCGGCCAGGAACCGCTGCCGGAACTCGTCGGGGAGGACGGCATCGGTGGCATCGGATTCCGCCATCACCCGGAGGAGGTAGGTGCCAGAACGGGTGGGATCGTAGACGCGGTAGGCGGTCTCGTGGGGCGTGACGCGGACACGGTCGACGACGCGGAAGCGGCCGAGCATCAGGGCATCGAGGTTGCCGGCCTCGATGAGGGCAAGCTGGTAGAGCGTGATGGTGCCGCTCGCGAGGAGAACCTGGCGGAGAGTGCGGCGGCGGTTGGTGGCCTCGGTCCAGAGTGCGGCGAGCGTTTCCTCGTCGACGAGCTGCAGGGAGCGGAGCAGGCTTCCGAGTTGGCGGTCTCCGTCTTCGATGTCAGGCTCGCCGACGCGGCCGGCGATTCCTTCCGTCGGCGGGTTCTGGGCCGAGTCGGCGGTTGGGGCGTGGCGGTGGGCGTTTTCTGCGGCCAGTTCCCGGAGTTTCTTGCGGTACCACTCGCGCATGTCGGCGAGGTGGCGCTCGACCTCGGCGCGGCGCTCGGCGACCCGTTCCCGCTCGACGCGAAGTTCCTCGGCCTGCTTCGCGAGTTCCTGGGAAGTCGTTTCGAGGTGCGTCGAGGCGGCAGCGACCTCGGCCTGGCGGGCGTCGCTGCGGGCCATCGCCTGGCGGAGGTCGGTGACCTTCCCGTGCCACTCGACGAGTTGCTGGCGGAAGTTCGCGAGTGCGAGCCGGTGCTCCGAGCGGGCCTGTTCCAGAAGGTGCTCGCGGGTGCGGAGACCGTCGCTTTCCGCAAGGATGGCGGCCCGGGCGGCGTCGAGGTCGGCCCGGGTCTGGGATGCGAATTCGTGCAATTCCGCGAGTTGCGTCCGCAGCATGTCACGGGCGGAGGCGAGGCGGTCGACAGCGGCCTGCGCTCGGGACTCGAGTTCCGGGGCGGATCGGCGGAGTTCCTCCCACTCGCTGGCGATTTGCGAGCGTTGCTGGTCGAGGTCGGTGCGGGTGCCGGCGAGTTGCTGGCGTTCTTCCGCCAGTTGCTTCCGGGCGGCGGCGACCCCACGGCCGACCTCTTGCAGCCGGGAAATCTGGCGTTCCAGTGCGGCCTCGCGTTCCCCGAGGATGGCGGTCTGCCGGGCAAGTTCGACGGAGCGTTCCCCGAGTTCCGTGCGGGTAGCCGCGAGCCCCTGCTCCGCGAGTTCGCGGTCGCGGACCAGTTCCAGCCGCTGACGTTCGAGGTCGGCTTCGCGTTCCTCGAGTTTCCCGGCAGCTTCCTCGAGATGTTTCGTGCGGGTGGAAAGATCCTCGGCCCGGCGGCGGAGTTGTTCCTGGAATGCGACCCGGGCTGTCTCGGCGTCGGAGAGCGTGGTCTCGCGGGTGCGGACGGCGGTGCGATCCGCTTCGAGTCGGGATTGCAGGTCCATCGCCTGGGTGATGCGAGCCTTGAGGACGGCGGCTTGCTCGGCGATTTCCGACGCCCGGCCGTCGAGTTCGTCCTCCTTCGCACGCAGACGGGTCTGCTCGGCGTCGATGGCTTCCTGTTTCTGCCGGAGTTCCTCCAGGGTTGCGTCGATTCTCGCGGCCTGCTCGGCGAGGAGTTTCTGCTGGGCTTCCTGGTCTTCCCGGGAAGTGGCGAGGCCGATCTTGAGGTGCTCGATTTCCCGGAGCCGGCTCGTCAACTCGGAGCGGGTTTCCTCCAGTCGGGCCCGGTCGGAGGCGAGGCGGGCGGTTTCCTGGCGGGATTCCTCCGCCTGCCGGTCGAGCCGTGCCCGGAGGACGGCGAGCATCGCCTGCTGGGATTCGAGATGTGCGGCGCGGTCGTGGACCTTGGCGGCCCGGTCGTCGAGATCGGTGCGGAGTTTCTCGAGGCGATCGGACTCGGCGGTGATCCGCTCCTGGTCTGCGTCGGCGAGGCGGACCTGTTCTTCGAGTTCGAGCGTGTCGCGTTTGAGTTGCTCGAAGCGGGCGTCGATCTCGGCGGCCCGGCGTTCGAGGTGGTGCTGGCGGTCGGCGAGGGAGGCCTGCCAGCGGTCGATCTGGTGGAGGTTGGCCTGGTGGGCTTCCCGCTCGCGGGACAGGGCTTCCCGGCCGGCGGCGAGTTCCCCTTCCCGGCGGGCGAGGTCGGCTTCGCGGTTCCCGAGGGCGGCCCGGTCGGCCTCGAGAATCGCCCGGCCCTCGTCGAGCTGGTTGCGTTCCAGCGCGAAGTCGGCCCGGCGGACGGTCAGATCCGCGTGGGCGGCCTCGAGTTCCCCCCGGCGGATGCGAAGCTCGGCCAGGCGTGGTTCCGCGGCGCGAAGTTCCGCCTCGATCCGCAGCCGGACCTCCGTCTCGATTTCCGCCCGCCGCTGGGCCATCTCCGTCTCGAACTCGCGCTGGCGCTGCTGGAGTTCCCCGGCGGCCCCGCGCAGAATCTCCTGCCTCTGGTCCAGTTCCTCCCGGCCGACCCGGTATCGCGAGAAGAGTTCCTCCCGGAGGACGGCAAGCTCCCCGCGGATTCGTTCCAGATCCTGTTCCCGGGCGTCGAGGTCGAGTTCCCGGGGGGATGGCGTTGGTGGAGACGGGGTCGCGGGAATCCGGGCGGCGTCCGCTTCCTCCTGGAGCTTGCGACACTCCTCCTCGATCTCGCGTCGCCGGCGGTACCACAAAACCCGGTCTGCTTCGAGTTCCCGGGCTTGCTCCTCGAGCTCGGCTCGCATCCGCTCGATCTCGGCGGGCGGTGTCCCGGGGTGCGGCGTGATCACCGCGGTCGGCACGTCGGCCGGGTCGACCATCTTCGAGACGGGCACAAACTTCGGGCGGATCGACGGGGCCGACAGGACCGTAATGCGGATGTCCGCCGGGCCGACGGCGACCGTGGAGCCCGACGGCACATCGACAAGGTCGCTGGTCGTCAGGGGGTTTCCGTTGAGGAGAATCGGGAACGCCGGGGCGAGCCGGCGGATCCGGACCCCGAGTTCCGTGCGGGCGAAGAGGCAGACCAGTGGGGGGACATCGGACCCGGGCAGCCGCACATCGCAGGGAATCGCCCCGCCAACGAGGAATTCGTGCCCCGCGAACTCGAACTGGGCGGGTTTCTCCGTGCCAATGCGTACCTCGACCCGGACGCTAACGCCGGGTGTTGTTGTCGCACTGGCAGATTTCGAGGCCATCGTGGCCGGTGTCCATCGCCGGGTTGCCGGTCGCCCCGAATTCGGGAGCGAGGTCTGGTTCTCCATCCGCGGAGAGTAGATTGGAGCGATTTCCCCGCCCCGCCGCAAGTCCGAGTGGACTCAGCCCAGAAATCACACCCCGGCCGAGACCAGGACCGACGCCCGGATGGGCTCCTGGCTTTCTCGGCGGAGCCGGTCCCGGAAACGGAGGTGCCGCCACCGCGTGATCTCGACCAGCGGTCGCCACACGAGATGCGTCAGGCGGTAGCGGATGAGGAAGTACCAGAGCAGGTTCGATCGCTTGTAGAGATAGGACATCGCGAGGTAAGCGGGGATCGCTCGCCAGTCTGCCGGCCGCCGTCGCCAGATGGAACGGTGTGAGAAAAGCCGGCGGTAGCACCACGCGTACCCCTCTTCGAGTTGCTCGATCGTCATCTTCCTGGGGCGAAACACGACGTGCCCGGTGTCGTACTTCGACCAGTCCCGGTGCAACAACCGCCCCTCCGATTCCATCTGCCGGAACAGCGGTGTCCCGGGGTACGGTGTCAGGATGTGGAACGTCGCACACTCCAGCCGGGCCGACTCGATCCACTCGACAGTGCGGGCAAACACGTCCGGACCGTCATGGTCGAAACCGAGCACGAAGCTTCCGTTGACCTGGATTCCATGGTCGTGCAGGATCGCCACCCGGCGGGCGTAATCTTCCGGTGACGGGCTCTTCTTCCCCGCGTCGGCGATGTTCTGGGGGCTGAGCGACTCGAACCCGACAAAAACCCCGGTGCAACCGGCGAGGGCCATCTCCCGAACTAGCGAGGGGTCGTCGGTGATGTCGATCGTGACGGCGGCAGACCAGATTTTTCGGAGCGGAGCCAGTGCCCGGCAGAGTTGTCGGAGGTACTCGGGACGGGATCCGAGGTTGTTATCCGTGAAGACACCGTAGGGTTCCCCGTCGGCCGCAAACTCGGCGGCGATCTGCTCGGGATCTCGCATCTGGTACGGCATCCGCAACCCATCCGTGGACAGGTAGCAGAACCCGCACCGGTTGTGACACCCCCGTGTCGCGATCAAACTCGTCGTCGTCAGAAACTGCCCGCGGGGCAGAATCTCCCGCCGCGGAGGCGGATCTTGGCGGTACGGGCGACGGAAGCTTCCGTCGTACCGTGGCTGCAAATCCCCGTTTTCCACATCTCGCAGAAGATCTGGCCAAACCTGCACCCCATCTCCGAAGGCGAGAGCATCCGCGTGTGGAGCACACTCGTCCGGACACGAGATGACGTGCAGGCCGCCGAGAATCACGATCGCACCGCGTTCCCGGAACCAGTCCGCAAGTTCGAACGCTCGCCTGGCAAACGTCAGGTGGACGGTGATCCCGACCACCTGCGGGAACGGCTCGACAGGCGGCGGACCCTGGAGCAAATTCTCGTCCCAGTACCGGACTGTCCACCCGGGCGGCGTGGCCCCGGCCACACTCGTGAGTGCCAGCGTGGGTGTGAGAACGTGCTTTCCGAAGCTCGCGTGAGGATCTTTGGGGTAGAACGGATTCACGAGCAACGCATGGCGCGGAGATGGAGTTTGCTTCGTAAAGTGACTGGGCAGCTTTGGCGGCACTCGCATTCCGCGGGGAATCCACACCATTTTCATTCGAAATCTCCAAAAATCCAGGAAGGACCTGGATCACGATGTCGCACCCCAACCGGGAAGTCAAGAATTACTTTGCCATGCAAAGAAAAGAATCGACACCTCCCTCTCCTGAATCTGGCCCAGCCAATGCTCAGATCTCGAGGAATTCGAAACCGTTTCCGTTTCTCCAAGAAAGGGGCTATTCCCGATTCGTGGAGGGTGTCGGAAGCTCGGGTTAGTTGGGCAGCTTCGGAAGTGATTGTGGGTCGATGGCTTCCGTCCTGGGTCGAATTCGGGTAGAACTATAGCCGTCGCCCCTGCCTCGATTCCGCCGGAGCCGTCGCCCGATGAGCTTGCCCCACGACCCGGTTACGAGTCCGCTTGGGCCTCAGGGACCTTACTCCGTCGCCGCTGGCCACACCTCCGTCGGGCAGGATGGGCCCGTCAGTGCGGATCCACCGCCAGAGGGGCCGTATTCCTTCTTCGAACCACCCCAGAAACCCGGGGAAATCGGCTGGCTGTCGCACTACCGCGTCTTGAAGCGGCTCGGCGTGGGCGGGATGGGTTTCGTGTTCGAGGCGGAAGACACTCACCTTCGGCGGACGGTGGCCCTCAAGGTGATGCGGCCGGAACTGGCGTCGAACCTGTCGTATCGCCAGCGGTTTGTCGTCGAGGCCCGGGCGGCGGCCGCCATCTCCTCGGACAACATCGTCACCGTCTACCAGGTCGGAACCGCCGGGGAAGTTCCGTTCCTCGCCATGCAGTTCCTGCAAGGGGAATCCCTCCAGGCCCGGCTGCAACGGGAAGCCCCCCTGCAGGTCGGCTTCGCGATGCTCGTCGCCCGGGACACGGCTTCTGGCCTGGCGGCGGCCCACTCCGTCGGGATGATCCACCGCGACGTCAAACCCGCCAATCTCTGGCTCGAAACCGACAAGCCGGGCGGATCCTACCGCCGCACCCGCATCCTCGATTTCGGACTCGCCAAGCCGGACAACCAGTCCACAAAACTCACCGCGACCGGCGTGATCGTCGGCACCCCCCACTACATGGCCCCAGAACAGGCGTCCGGTCACGACCTCGACGCCCGGGCAGACCTGTTCGCCCTCGGATGCGTCATGTTCACGATGCTCACCGGGGAACTCGCGTTCGACGGCAAATCGACGATGGCCGTCCTGATGGCCCTCGCGAACCACATCCCGCCCAAGGTTTCTTCGAAGAACGTCGAGGTTCCGGACCAGCTCTCGGACCTGGTGGGGAAGCTTTTGGAGAAAACCCCAGGGAAACGGCCGTCGTCGGCCCAGGCGGTGGTGGACGAGCTGGACAGTATGCTCGCGGAGATGTCGGGTTTCGTGCCCGCGAGCATGCTGGTCGTGGGGCCGGACGGTTTCCCGGCCTTGCCCTCGAGCGGCTCGGGCTGGCCGGTGCCCTCGCAGTCCCCGATGCGGATGTCGGGTGGAGTCGGGTTCGCCGCCACGCAGCGTCAGCCGCCACCGTATGGCCCGGTGACCCCGGCCCCGGCGGCGTTCGCGAAGCCCAACCGTGGTTCCTTCCAGCAGCTCGGGGGCCCGCCGGCACCGCCAGTGCCTCCGCCGGCCGCTCCGGCAACCGTCCCGGGATGGGGAGCACCGACCCCGCTTGATACGTACTCCACCCCGGAACTGCGAGCGGCCCACCAGGCGGCGACGGAGCCCGACTCGACACGGAACTGGCGGGCGGTCGCGCTCGGAACCGTCGTCATCTGCCTCGTCATCAGTGGTCTGCTCTACATCACCCTCAAGAAGGGGAACCAGCAGGTCGTGGTTCCCGGCCCGGCACCGTCGGATGTCGCCCCGGAACCGCCGATTCCGGTTGGGGTCCTCTACAGTTCTACCGGCCCGATGACGGTCAGCGAGGCACCCGTCCGCGACGCGACGATCCTGGCCATCGACGAGGTCAACAAGGCCGGCGGCGTCCTGGGTCGGCAGCTCGAAGCCGTCCCCGTCCACGACCCCGTCTCGGACCCGGAATCCTTCGGAAGACAGGCCGAGATCCTCTACCGCGACAAGAAAACCCCCGTGATTTTCGGCTGCTGGACCTCCGCCTCCCGCAAGACCGTCCGCGAAGTCGCCGAGCGATACAAGGGTCTCCTCTTCTACCCCGTGCAGTTCGAGGGGCTCGAAGAATCGAAGTGGATCTTCTACCTCGGCCCGACCGCGAACCAGCAACTGATCCCGGCTCTGGACTACATCACCGGCGACCTCAAGAAGAAGAAAATCTTCGTCGTCGGGTCGGACTACGTCTTCCCGCGGGCCGCCAGTGCGATTCTCAAGGACGCGGTCAAGTCCCGCAAAGGCGTGACCGTCGTCGGGGAGTACTACCTCCCCCTCTCGGAGCGGAACGTGAAGCCGGCGATTGAGGCGATCAAGGCGGCCGACCCGGACGTGATCGTGAACACGATCAACGGATCGACGAATTTCCGGTTCTTCACGGCACTCCGGACGGAGTTTCCGTCGTCGAAGAAACTGCCGGTGATTTCGCTTTCGGTTCCAGAAACGGATTTGCGAGCGATCGACCCCAACGAGGTGGCCGGGGATTACCTGGCAGCCTGCCACTTCCAGTCGATGGAAACGCCGTCGGGGAAGGAGTTTCTGGAACGAGTTCAGGCGCGGTTCGGGCAGGAGAAGCGGACTTCCGACCCGATGGCGTCGGCGTACGCCGGCGTCCACCTCTGGGCCGCCGCCGCCAGGGCAGCCGGGAGCGTCGAGCCCGAGAAGGTCGCCGTCAAACTCCGGGGCCGCAAATTCCCCAGCCCCCTCGGCGAACTCCAGATCGATCCCGCCACGCAGTACACGTGGTTGCCCGCCCGGGTCGGTAAAATTCAGGCAGACGGATCGGTCGAAGTCGTCGGCGGGTCTGCGACACCTCTCAAGCCCGAACCGTTCCCCCCGACACGCCCACGCGAGGGTTGGGACCGATTCCTGCTCCAGCTCCGGCAGGAATGGGGCGGACAGTGGCAGGCTCCGCCAAAGCCGTAACGCCGAGCAGCAGGAGGAATCACGGATGAGCGTCGGGTTCTACAACACCAATCTCCCCGCCAATCTGCGGGTTCTCAAAGACGAGATCGAAGGCTACGCCCGCGGTTACGGCCTCGACTTCTACGAAACCATCTTCGAAGTCGTCGATGCCGACGATCTCAACGAAATCGCCGCCTACGGCGGATTCCCGACCCGCTACCCCCACTGGTCCTTCGGGATGGCCTACGAGGAACTCCACAAGTCCTACAGCTACGGCCTGTCCAAGATCTACGAAATGGTCATCAACAACGACCCGTGCTACGCCTACCTGATGCGTTGCAACCACGTCGTTGACCAGAAACTCGTGATGGCCCACGTCTACGGCCACTGCGATTTCTTCAAGAACAACGCGTATTTTGCCCACACCACCCGCAAAATGATGGACGAAATCGCCAACCACGGCGCCCGCATCCGCCGGTACGTCGAACGCTTCGGCGAAGATGAGGTCGAACGCTTCCTCGATCGATGCATGTCGATCGATGACCTGATCGACATCCACTCGGTGGCGATCAAACGCCGCGACGACCACGCCCGCTTCGAGTTCGCCCCCAACGACCACGAAGCCGACGATTCCGACCGCCCGCTCAAATTCAAGAGCAAGGGCTACATGGACTCCTACATCAACCCCCGGGAGATCAAAAAAGACGACGAGGACGAGCGGAAACGCCTCCGGGATGCCCGCCACGCCCCGAGTTTCCCCGACCGCCCGGAGAAGGACGTCCTTCTCTTCCTGATCGAGCACGCCCCGCTCAAGAACTGGCAACGCGACGTTCTGAGCATCGTCCGGGACGAGGCCTACTACTTCTACCCGCAAGCCCAAACGAAGATCATGAACGAGGGCTGGGCAAGCTACTGGCACAGCACCATGATGACGCAAAAGGTGCTGCAACCCTCCGAACTCGTCGACTACGCCGACCACCACTCCGGCACCATGGCCACCAGCGGGAAGCGGCTCAACCCCTACAAACTCGGCATCGAACTCCTCCGCGACATCGAGTACCGCTGGGATACCGGCCGATTCGGCCCCGAATGGGACGACTGCGACGACCTCGACACGAAACAGAAGTGGAACCGCCCCACCGGCCTCGGCCGCGAAAAAATCTTCGAAGTCCGCAAAATCCACAACGACATCACCTTCATCGACACCTTCCTCACCCCAGAGTTCTGCGTCCAGCACAAACTCTTCTCGTTCAACTACCAGGACCAGACCAAGAACTACATCGTCGAATCCCGCGAATTCCAGAAGGTCAAGCAACGCCTGCTGCAGAGTTTGACGAATTTCGGGAAGCCGTGGATCTACGTCATCAACGGGAACCACCGCAACCGGGGCGAGTTGCTGTTGCGACACGAGTATAATGGGGTAGAGTTGAAGTTGAGTGAGGCCAAGGATACGCTCGTCAACTTGCAGTACGTCTGGGGCCGTCCGGTCCATCTCGAAACGATCGTCGACGACAAGCCGACCCTTCTGAGTTTCGACGGCACGGACCACACCCACCAACCAATAGGGGCCGACAATGACGCTCGCAGAAACCCTGCTGGGAAAACTAAGTGAGTGGCAACCCGCCGGTGAAGGTCGGCACAGCCTGACCACGGCCATCCCCGCCGCGGGTTGGACCGTCACCCTCACGTCCGACAAAAACGATTCCCTCAGCACCCTCGCCTGGGAAGTCAGCCTGACCCGCACCGGCGACGCCCCCACCGGCGTCACCCTTCGACAGTGGGCCGACCTCATCGCCGCCCGCGCCTCCGGCCTCCTCGAACCGCTGAAGCTCTACGAGGTCGACGAGTCGAACCAGGAAGCGGTCCTCCGCAGCGTCGCCCCGTCGCCCAAGGGGGAATTCCTTCGCTACACCGAGATCCGCCTGACCGGCCTCGGCCAGGCCCGCGTCCGCCGCTACCAGTCCAGCCACGCCAACGGCAAACGGGAACAGATCTCCTTCGTCCTCACGCACGAAGCCCTTGCCAAACTGGCCGAGGATATCGCGAACTGACTGGCGCGGAACCCGGCGACGTCGATTTCCAACGACTTCGACTCCTGGGGCCGAGGCGTGGGAATTGGAGGAGATGTCGAGCCGCCCTTTTCGCTCGGACTTCACGAGGTGGATGTGAGATGGCCGGGTGGCCGGTGTTTCGAACCGACCTCGCAATTTCTGCCCGCACCGGTCGTATCCCCATGCGACCGCCAATCGTAAACTCCCGAATCTGCTCTCACTTTGATCACTGAAAGGCGTGGTGCTGGCGGCGGCGGTCGCTGGTAAATTCCTCGGCCGTGCCCGCGGCGATCAACTCGTACAGAACCGCCTGCTTGTCGCCGTACTTCCGCAAGATCCGCCCAAGTCGCTGCACGTTCTCCTTGATGCTTCCCGTGCCGGAAAGGACGATGCCGACGCTCGCCGCGGGGACGTCGACCCCCTCGTTGAGGACCTGGCTCGTCACCAGCACCGTGTATTCCCCGCTGTGGAACCGCTCCAGAATCTGCTTGCGTTCCTTGGTCTTGGTCTGGTGCGTGATCGCGGGGACGAGGTACTTCCGGGCGATCTGGTAGACCGTGGCATTGTCGGCGGTGAAGATCAGCGTCCGTTCCCCGGCGTGGCGACGCATCAGTTCCTCGAGCATCGCGAACTTTCCGGATGCGGTTCGTTCGATGCGTTTCTGTTCTCGGTATGCCTTGAGGGCGACCCAGCCGTCGGGTGATCGGCTGGCCTCGAAGATGAACTTCTGCCAGCCCCCCTGCCCGCCGAGCGAGATGCCGCGATCCGCGACGAAACGGCGGTAAACCTCGCGATTCCGGCGGTACGACTCCTCTTCCTCCGGGGTGAGCGGGACGGGCACCACCTCCGAGCGGTAGGGGGCGAGGTGGTCGGTTCCGAACTCGGTGATTTCCCGGCGATAGACGATCGGCCCGACGAGTTCGGGGAACATCATCTCGCCGCCGTCGGCTCGTTCCGGGGTGGCGGTGAGGCCGAGTCGGAACGGGGCGAGGCTACCGATGGCGGCGGTGCTGTAGGTCGGGCCGGGGAGGTGGTGGGCCTCGTCGAAGACGACGAATCCGTAGCGATTTCCCCACTTCTCGACGTGGTTCGCCGCGGAATCGTAGGTGGTCACGGTGAGGGGTTTGAACTCGTGGTATCCGCCGCCGACGATGCCGACGTCCGCTCCGAAGGAATCTTTCAACTGGCCGTACCACTGGTTCATGAGCTCGATGTACGGCGTGACGACGAGCGTGGGGCGGTTGGCTTTCGCGATGGCGAGGAAGGCGACGAAAGTTTTGCCGGTGCCGGTGGGCAGCACGACGACCCCCCGGCCGCCCGATTTCCACCACGCGGAGACGGCTTCGCGCTGGTGCTCGTGCGGGGTTCGCGGATCGGTCAGCGTCCACCCGGCGGGCTTGTTTTCCCAGGTCCGGGCGGTGTCGGTGTAGGGAAGCTTCTCGCGGATGCAGTGCTCGATGATCCCGCGGTAGTGCCGCGCCTGGGCCCGGTACGCGGAGGTACGGGGGTCGTAGAGGACGCCGGGGAGGGAGGGGTACTCGAAGCCTGACGGCCCCCCGGCGACGAGGACCGTGCCGCGATCGTAACTCAAAAGCAGCGGGGATTCCGAATCCATGAGGGAATTATCCGCCTATGCGAGAGGATGGCACGGCCTATCGAGGGTTTCGTTGACTGATCGGCCCCGGAGGTCTATCGATAACTGTACCCACCCACCGCCGTTCTCGAGGGCCTTCCGATGCGACTCCTTTCACTCTCCGCGGTCGCCGGGCTGCTCGCAGCCGCGTCGCAATTCGCCGGTGCCAATCCGCCGGAACCCCCGCCCGCGAAGGATCCCTACGAGGCTGCCATCCCCAACGAGGCCCTCAAGATCCCCTTCAAGGACGACGCTCCAATTTACTTCGTCGCCCGATCCCAGAACCCCGCGGAATGGGCCAAGCTTCCGGAATTCTGGAACGAAACCACGGAAACGGTGCTCGAACCGGTCACCGGCAAGTCGGTGACCCGCCGGGCCGTGAAGATCAAGGTTCCCCTCGGGCTTTCCGTCTCCCCGCCGGTCCCGAACGAGAACCCGATGACGGTCGCGAAGTGGGAACTCGGGAAGAAGCTGTACTACGACAAGCTCCTGTCGACGGACGGCACCGTGTCGTGCGCGACGTGCCACAACCCGGCAAAAGGGTTCACGGACCAGCGGCACAAGTCCCTCGGGATCGGCCAGCAACTCGGCGGGGCGAACGCTCCCACCGTCATCAACAGCGCCTACCACCGCCTCCAGTTCTGGGACGGTCGGGCCATTTCCCTCGAAGACCAGGCCCAGGGGCCCGTCGGCAACAACCTCGAAATGTTCGCCGGCAAGGGGGACGCCTGGGAAGAAGCGGTCATCCGCTTGCGGAAGAACGAGGATTACATCAAGGCGTTCCGGGCCGTCTTCGGGCACATGCCGACCCGCGACGCTGCCGCCAAGGCGATCGCCGCCTACGAACGCACCGTCCTTTCCGGGAACAGCGTCTTCGACCGGGCCGAGGTCGCGATGCGGAAGCGGGTCTCCGAGGATGAGTTGGAAAAGCCGGAACTGCAAGGTGTCGATTTCGCGGCCGTCTTGAAGGAAGCGTTCGCGAAGAAGGACACGGCCACCCTCGCTCCGCTCGGGCTCGATGCGGAAAAAGACGCGGACAAGGCGGCCGACATTGGGGCGAAGATCGCCAACGGGCGGAACGTCTTCTTCGGGAAAGCCCGCTGCTCGAACTGCCACGTCGGCGACAATTTCACGGACAACAACTTCCACAACCTCGGCGTCGGTGCGGTCGACGGAAAACTGCCCCTCCCGGAGCAGGGCCGCTACCTCCGCCTGCCGACCGGCCACAAGGATCCGACGCAAATCGGGGCCTGGAAAACCCCCGGCTTGCGAGCCCTCACCGTGACCAAGCCCTACATGCACGACGGCAGCGAGGCGACGCTCGAAGCCGTCGTCGACTTCTACGACAAGGGCGGAAACGCACACGAATTCCTCGATGCGAAGATGCGCGACATCGCCGCCGAGGAAGCCTACCTCAACTCCAAGGCGGGCGGGAAGGAGTACACCGGCCCCAAACCGACGCTCTTCTCCCGCAGCGGCCGACCGATTATCCCGTTCAAGCTCAACCTGACCGCCGAAGAGAAAGCGAACCTCATACTCTTCCTCAAGGCCCTCGAAGGCGAACCGATCCCCGCGATCGTCGCTGACCCGGTGATGTTCCCGCCGAAGAAGTGAGGTCTGGAATTTTCGGGATTGCACTATCACCAACACTAGCACTGTCACTGTTCTTGCTCGGAAAACAGTGACAGTGCTAGTGTTGGTGATAGTGAAGAAGTCTCAGCGAAGCCGGGGCAACGTCGATACGCCCTGGACCAATCCAGAAACGAGATACTCGATGCCCGATTCGGAGATTGTGATCGTCGACTATGGGATGGCGAACCTCCGCAGCGTCCAGAAGGCGTTCGAGGCGGTGGGTGCGTCGGCGACGATCTCTTCCGATCCGGGTCGGGTCGCCGACGCGGGGAAGATCGTGCTGCCTGGCGTCGGGGCGTTCCGGGATGCGATCGCGAAGTTGCGGGAAACGGGGCTCGGCGACGCGGTGGTGTCGCATATCGACGCGGGTCGGCCGTTCCTGGGGATCTGTCTCGGGTTCCAGCTTCTGTTCTCGCGAAGCCACGAGGACGGCGTCCACGAAGGGCTCGGCGTCTTCCCGGGGGATGTGGTGCGGTTCCCGGAACTGCCGGGCTTGAAGGTCCCGCACATGGGCTGGAATTCCCTCCGGCTCAACCAGTCGGCGTGCCCCCTCTTCGCGGACCTGCCGGCCAACCCGAGCGTCTATTTCGTCCACGGCTACTTTCCCGTCCCGACTGACGCCAACCTCACTGCTGCGGAAGCGGACTACCCGACCCCATTCTGTGCCGCGATCTGGCGGAACAACGTCTTCGCCACCCAGTTCCACCCGGAAAAGAGTCAGTCCGTGGGGCTCGCGATGCTCCGCAATTTCTCGAAGATCTGACCGCCCGGTTCGCGAGGCTGCGATGACCACCTTCGCTGCGGAGAAGGCCAAGCACGACCGGTGGATGGCCGCGGCCTGGGAGAAACCGTTCCCGATCTTCGAGCATTTCCTCATCAACGAGTTCCGCCCCGCCCACGAGCACAACGCCGCCCTCCGCTTCGCCATCGCGGACACCGTCCGTTTCTCAGTGGAGAACGTCCCCTACTACGCGAACCTCTTCTCCCGGCTCGGCCTGACCGCCGGCGACGTCCAGGGGCCCGCGGACCTACCCAAACTTCCGATCCTGCGGAAAGAGACGCTCGTCGAGCAATTTCCCGCGATGCAGGCGGTCCGGCTCCGCCCGGGTGACCGACCATACGGTTCCACGAAATCCTCAGGAACCACCGGCCGACCGGTCTCGGTGACGCACTCCTACAACAGCCAGGTGATGTTCTCGTTCCAGTGGGTTCGCCAGGCCCGGTGGTTCGGGATGGAACCGCACAAGGTGTTTCTCGAGGTGCGGATTCCCAGCGAACTCCGACGGACGGTGGGAGACGGCCCACCGCAAAAGGCGGGGCTCGAATCCGTCCCCTACTGGAGATACCTCGGGCAGTTCTTCCAGACCGGGATCGGGTACGGCTTCCCCGTCGAAGTTCCCGTCGAGCAGCATCTGACGTGGCTCCGACAGGTTCGGCCCAGCTACACGCAGACGTATCCCGGCGTTTACGAAGAGTGGGCGCTCGCCGCCGACGGCCGCAAACCCGTCGAGTCCCTCGAAGCGATCATCGCCACGGGATCGCAGCTGACCGATTCCCTCCGCCGACGGCTGGAAGAAATTTACCGCATCCCCGTGCACCAGACCTACGGCCTCAACGAGGTCGGCAAGGTCGCGTTCCGGTGCGAGGCGGGCCGATACCACATCCTCACCGAGCACTGCTTCGTCGAGATCGTCCGCCCGGACGGCCAGCCGTGCCAGCCGGGGGAAACCGGGCATGTCGTCGTGACGACGTTCCAGAACTCGGCGATGCCCCTGTTTCGCTACGACACCGGCGACATGGGTCGGCCCGCCGAGGGCCCCTGCACCTGTGGCCGGACGCTGCCATCCTTC
Source organism: uncultured Alcaligenaceae bacterium (assembly GCA_964552815.1). GTDB lineage: Bacteria > Planctomycetota > Planctomycetia > Gemmatales > Gemmataceae > CAYUHJ01. The sequence continues at coordinate 72,509 of CAZKIQ010000013.1, forward strand.
CAGAACATCGAGGGGCGATTCCGCCGCTACGCCGGGCTCCCGCCCGACACCCGGCTCCGCGTCAACGGCCTTATCGAGGCGGTCGAAACATTCCCACCGACGGAATCCGGATTCCTGCGGCGATACCAGATCCACCAGGACCGTCAGAACCGGTTCACGCTCCGGCTCTACACGGTTTCTCCGGTGCCGGAGAAGTTCTTCGAACATGTCCGCCGGAAATGGGACGAGAAGCCTGACCTCAACGGAACCTTCGCCGGGGTCACCGAGACCGAGGAAATCGTCGACAGCCCGAGCGGGAAGCGGCTCGATTTCATCTCCGACCTTTCCCCCGACCCGTACGGCAACCCCAACGCCACGGGGAATGGTTGACGGGCCCGGAATCTCGTAACCCAACCGGAGCCAGTGCCCGGTTCCCCCGAGGTGTGCCGCCATGCCGAACGCCGACCAGATCCTCGCGAAGTTGTACGCCTTGAGAAAGGACTACGCCGACGACCCCGAGGACGAGACGTACCTCGCCCTCCACCACGCGTTTTTGTTCCTGTCGTACAACATCGGATCCTTCAAGGAGTACGTCCGCAAGGAATCCGAGAAGCACCAGAACGGCGACTGATTCCGCGTTGTTTCAGGGAAGCCGAACTCCCAGGGGGATGCGCCGCAACCCTCGAGAACCCGGCTCGGCGGTAGCCCGGCCTCCTGCCCGAGATACGAGTTACCGGGTCCGGATGGGCGAGGTGGCGACGGGGAGCGTCCAGTCCCGGATCTGGTCGAGGATCCAACAACCCCGGGCGTGGACGGTGCGGTGTCGGCAGTGGGTGAGGATGCTGGCGTCGGAACAGCCGGCCTCTTCCAGGGCGTCCGCGAGGATGGGCAGGTTCCCGAATTCGCGGGAATCGTAGATCTGCCGGACGATTCCGAGAACAGGGTCAGTTCGCCAGGCGGGGTCGAAATCGGGTGCGGGTCGGTGGAGTTGGCCGGCGACGCAGCGGAGCAGTTCTGCCTGGGCTTCCTGTTCTTTTCCCACTTCCCGAGCCGAAACCTCGCGGCCCGCGGCGGCGATCTCCTCCTGCAACCGGGCGATGGCGGTCTGCACGGCTGCGTCGAGTTGCCGGACTTCCTCCGCTTTCCGCTCGCTGGCCTGGGTCATGCCGCGGAACCGGTAGTCGTCGAGTTTCGAAACCTCGGCAGCGATGCGATCCCGCAGTTGCCGGATCTTCGCGTGATTCGGGTGGAACTCGGCGAAGTTCGCCGCAGCGGCGGTTTCCACGGCGTTCGCGGCACTCTCGGCAGAGCGTAACCCCTCAAACTCGGCGATGGCCCGGGCGGCGAAATACGCGTGGCGGAACGAGGCGGGAAGCCCGTGCCAGTTGACGTAGAGGTAGGGGGCTGGCACCTCGTTGTCCGCGTCTTCGAGCACATCCCGGCTCGCCTGGCCGTCCGCCACCGATTCCCCAATCTCGACGAGGTTTCGCAACTGGGGATCGGTCAGGAGCGGCCAGATCCGCCGGCAGCACCCGACCGCGAAGAGCAGCCGTTGCCGGGCCGTCATCCGCGGCTCTGCGAACGCCCACATCACCGCGGGATCGCGAGCCCGTTCCCATTCCCGCTCGGTCATGGAATCCTCCCGATGGGCTTGAGACGCTCAATCGTCCATCGAGTAGCACGCGGCCGGGGCGGTGACGGTGGGCAAGGCGGCGATCCGCTTCAACGCATTGCGGAAGCGGCCGGTCTCGGCATAGTGCGTCACGATCACCAACGGCACCGGCGGGCCGTCCCCTTCCACCGCTTCGTGCTGGACGAACGACGAGATGCTGATCTGCTCGTCGGCCAAAATTCGCGTGATGTCCGCCAGCACGCCGGGTTTGTCGATCACCATCAACCGGAGGTAGAACCGGCTCCGCACTCGCTCGGAGGGGGCAATCTGGAAGCCGCGACTTCCCGGCGACCACAGCTTCGCCGCCGCGAATGTCCGCTGGGCCCGGCCGACGGCGAGGTCGATGAGGTCGCTGAGGACGGAACTCGCGGTCGGCAGCATCCCCGCCCCGGGGCCCTGGTAGAGGGTCTCGCCGACGACGTCGCCGACGATCTGGATCGCGTTGAAGGCTCCGCGAACCTGGGCGAGCATGTCCGTGTGCCGCAACAAAACCGGGGCAACGTGGAGAGCGACCGTTCGTGGTCCTTCGTCCTTCGTCATTTGTCCAGGGACCAGGGACGACGGACCAGGGACGGACGAAGTCCACGCTTCCGCAAGGAGCTTGATCGTGTACCCGAGTTCGTTGGCGAAGCGGATGTCCATGGCGTCGAGGCCGGCGATGCCGACGCGCTCGATGTCGCCGGGTTTCGCGGTGACGCCGAACGCAATCTGGGCCAGGATCGCGAGTTTGTGGGCGGCATCGGAACCGTCGACATCGAGTGTCGGGTCGGCCTCGGCGAAGCCGCGACGCTGGGCCTCGGCCAGGGCGTCGGCATAGCTCATCCCGCGGTCGGCCATCGCCGTCAGGATGAAGTTCGAGGTTCCGTTGAGGATTCCCTGGAGGGCGGTCACCTGGTTCGCCGCCAGGCTTTCCCCGAGTGCCCGGATGATCGGCACCCCGCCGGCGACGGCCGCCTCGAAGCAGACGACCCGCTCCGCCTTCCGGGCCGCATCGAAGATTTCCTTCCCGCACTCCGCCAGCAGCGCCTTGTTCGCCGTGACGACGTGCTTCCCCGCCGCGAGGGCATCGAGCACGAACTGCTTGGCGATTCCGGTTCCACCGACGAGTTCGCAAACGACATGCACTCCGGCGTCGGCCAGGATGGGGGCGAAGTCCGCGGAGAGGAGGTCGCGTGGCACCTCGACGACACGGGGCTTGTCCGGATCGCGAACGATCACGTGGCGAAGCACCAGCGGTCGACCGGCCCGGGCCGACAGGCGGTCGCTTTTCTCCAGCAGCACCTTTGCCACGCCACTGCCGACGGTTCCACACCCGACCAGGGCGATCCCAAGCGGTTCCGACATTCCCGACGCCTCCGGAATTGTGCGACGAACCGGGTTACATTATCCCGACCGGAGAAGAAGAGGAGGGGAAACCATGGGCAGCATCCGACTCGCGAAGGAAGAACTGCACCAACTTCCGCCGGTTTGTTACGTCTGCGGCGAGTACGCCGACACGACGCAGTCATCGGACCCGCGGGAGAGTGCCATCATCACCTTCTTCGGGACCAGTTTTCCCTGGATGTTCACTGGGATGTGTATCGCCCTGGTCGTTTCTATCCTGGAACGCAACTTCTGGTGGAAACAGTTCCGATTGCCGACGTGTCGAGCGCACCGTCACCACTGGCGAATTCGCATGTGGATCGCGCTGCTACTGGCGGTTTCGACCTGGGTGGGGGCCATCTTTGCTTGGGCTGCTCCTGTGAATCTGCCGGTGGATATGCGCGTGCTTGTGCTGGGAACTCTCGGGTGGATTCTGATTGCGACGTTGATTGCGATCTGGCTCGACACCACCGGGCCGCGGTTGGAGTCGGTCTGGCCGGAGTCCGTCATCCTCATGGATGTCCATGATGAGTTCGTGGCCGCCGTCGAGGATCTTCGGGAGGATCGGGAATCCGCGGAGAAACCCTGACCCCCTTGCGAATCACGCCGGGCCGATCAGGGCGGAGACGGCCTCCACAAAAGAATCGTCCTGGAAGCTGCTCTTGGTGAGGTAGTGGTTCGCCCCGGCGTCGAGGCCGCGGAGACGGTCCTCCTCGCGGTCCTTGTAGGAGACGATCACCACCGGAAGTTCGCGGAGCCGCTGATCTTCCCGGATTTTCCGCACAAATTCGAGCCCCGTCATCCGCGGCATGTCCACATCGCTGACCACAAGGTCGAAGCTTTCCGCCCGCACCCGGTTCCACCCGTCCTGCCCATCGAACGCGACCTCGACGTCGTACCCCCGGCCGCGGAGGATCTGTTTTTGCACCTCCCGCACGGTGATGGAATCGTCGACGACGAGGATCCGCTTCTTCGCCGCGGTGCGGAGGGGGGCGGCGTCGCACCGGCGGAGCGTGCCGGTCTGGATGAAGCGATCCATCGAGCGGACGAGATCCTCGACGTCAGCGATGAGGACGGGGGAACCATCGTCGAGAATGGCGGCCGCCGACACGTTGGGAACCTTCCCAAGCCGGGGGTCGAGCGGTCGGACCACGAGGTCCTGCTCACCGCGGAACGCCTCCACGATCAGCCCGTAAGTTCCGCTGACATCGCTGAGCAACAGGACAGGAAGTTCCCCGCCCGCCGGTGGTTCCCCGGGCAAATCGAGGAGTTGCGACGCGAGCACGAGCCCGACGTTCCGCCCGTCGACGTTGACAAACTGCCGGTGTTGCAGCGAAGAAACCTCGCTCCGGGGCACGCGAACCAGCCGGTCGATGCGGTTGTGCGGGAAGGCGTACGGTTCCCCGGCAATGTCGACGAGGACGGCCCGCACCACGGACAGGGTCAGCGGCAGAAGCATGTGGAACGTCGTGCCCCGGCCGAGATGCGTCGAGATCTGAACCGAGCCGCCGACCTTCCGGACGATGTCCTGCACCACATCGAGCCCGACGCCCCGCCCGGATACTTCCGTCACCTGCGACGCCGTGGAAAAGCCGGGCAGAAACAGGAACTCGAGCAGTTCCGCGTCCGACATCCGGGAGGCGGCATCGGCGGTGGATCGGCCCTGGGAGACGATTTTCTTGCGAAGCTTCTCGACATCGATGCCGCCCCCGTCGTCGGAGACGGCGATCGAGAGCATCCCTCCGCGGTGCCGGGCCTCAATGCGGACGACGCCCTCCGCCAGTTTCCCCGCGGACGCTCGGACTTCCGGGGATTCGAGGCCGTGGTCGATGGCGTTGCGGACGAGGTGGGTCAGTGGGGCTTCGAGTTTCTCGAGAATGTCGCGGTCGACCTCGGTCGACTGGCCGACGACATCGAGCCGGACGGCTTTCCCGAGCCGGCGGGCGGTATCGCGGGCCAGGCGGGGGAGTCCGTGGGCCCCGTCGGAGAACGGCCGCATCCGGCTCACAATCACTTCCCGATACAGCCGGGAATTGAGGTCCTCCGCCTGGCCGGCGTGCTCCTCGAACTCGCTGATCCGCTCCCCGAGTACCTGCCGACACTTCCCGGAAAGACGTCGAGCGTCCGCTGCCACCGGAGCCAGGGCGTCGGCGGGCTGACCCGTGGCGATCCCGTGTGCCAGCGTGTCGAGCCGGGCCGCGATGTGGTCCTGGAGCTTCTTGAGTTCCAGCATCGCCGTCGCGAACGGCTGCAACCACCGGGCCTGGACCAGCGACTCCCCGGCGAGCGACATCAGGCGGTTGAGGCTCTGCGCGGTGACCCGCACCACCGACTCCGCTGGTTCCGCGTGGGTCGGCGTGTGGGTGCCGGCGACATCCACGAGCACCGGTTGTTCCGTCGTCGCCGTCGCGCCCTTTCCCGCCGCCTCGGGAACTGTCGGAGGTGGGGACACCACGATGTCCGGGGCAACCTCCGGCTCCGCGGAAATCGCCGGGGAAGTTGGAGTTTCCCCACGATTGACCGTACCCACCTGCTGCAGGAGCTGGGCCACCTCCGCCCGGTACTTCGCGACCCAGCGGATCGGCTCCTCCTCCGCGAGGGCGGCGAGCACGTCGGCGACGCGGAGGAAGGTGTCGATCGCCGCCGGGGTGATGCGGATCTTCCCCGCCTGGGCTGCGACGAATCCGTCCTCGGTATCGTGGGCGAGGGCGACGGCGAGGTCGAGGCCGACAATCCGGCACGCCCCCTTGAGTGAGTGGGCCGCCCGCATCAGCGGCTCGATCCGCTGCGGATTGGCCGGATCCCGCTCGAGATCGACCAGCCCGGAACTCAGGGAAGAAGCGTGGGATCGCACCTCTTCCCGGAAGAGTTCCAGCATCGCCGGGTCGATCGGCGGCAGCGTCGGAAGTGGATCGTTCGCGGCTGGAATCGCGGGTGGCGGAGGCGGTTGCGGAGTGGGTGCGACGGATGTCGGGGCGGGAGGAGCTCCCACGGGCGACCGCGATTCTGCAGGGTTCCCGGCCAGGCGGGCCTCGATTTCCCGAGCGATTCCGGAAGCATCCGCCGACCACAGACTCGGATCCGCAAACTCGGATTGCCGCAACGCGTCGACCGCTCGCTGGCCAAGCGCGACATCCTTCCCGGAAAGTGCGATCCGTCCCGCTTCCACGGCGGCAAAGAAACCCTCCAGGGCTCCCGCAAACGTGGCGACATCGCCGCGACCGACGATCTTCGCCGCACCCCGGACAGCACTGACCGCGATGGTCAAGTCCGGCACAGGAGTCAGGTTGGCCGGGTCCCCCTCCAGCGCGAACAACCCCCGGGCGAGGGCGTCGGTCTGGTCGCGCACCTCGGACCGGAAGAGTTCGAGCATCGGGTCCGGATCGGAATCGGCGTCGATCATCGGAGTTTCGTCCGGAGGGTCTCGAACAACCGGGAATCATCGATGAGCCCGACCGCCCGCCCGTCGTGGGAAAAGACACCGTGGGTAAGCTGGGAGGCGGCCCGGCCGACGGTCGCCGGGGGCTTGCTGATCCCCGTGCGGGCGACGCGGTGCACCTGATCGACAGCGTCCACGGGGAAGACCCACCGATCCGCGTCCCGGCGAACCAGGAGCATCCGCCCGGCCCCACCGGACCCGGGGAAGACCCCGCCACGCCGGCGACGGTCGCGGTCGTTGGTGGGAGGCATCGCCGCCCGGATCGACGCGTCACTCGCCTCGATTCCCAGCACCTTCGCCAGATGCACGCAGAGGTACAGTTCCCCACGCACATTCACGAGCCCCGCCAGCACACCCGCCCGGTGGGGAACCCGGTGCACCGGTTTTGGAGAAGTCACTTCCACCAGGACGTGCACGCTCAGCGCCAGCCACTCGTCTGCGACCCGGAACACGAGCACGCTCTCGAGATTCGCAGCCGTCTCCTCCACCGGCGGAGCCAGGCGATCCGCCCACTCGTCGGCATACCCATCCGGAGCCGGGGCATCGAGGAATCGGCGACCTGCTGCCGCGAAAACGGGGCAGTTCTGACAGTGCCCCACCGCCGGCAACTCGGGGCACGACCGGTCACCACGCACACCGATCCGGTTCCAACAATCCCCGTCTCCGGGCCGGAGCGACACCAGCCCGTTGGGGAGGACCGCAAGCTGCGTCATGTCTCACCTCCGGGAATGCGGGCCAGGCGGGCCCGGAACGCGTCGGCCGCCGCAAACTGGCCCCGCGATCGGCTCACGAGTTCCGCATGCATCAACGCCTCCCGATGCGTCGGGTCGAGGTACAACGCCTTCCGCAACGCCTCCGCCGCCCCGTCGAGATTCCCCGACGCCTGCAGAATCACCCCCAGCAGGGCGTACCCGTCCGCCGTCGGGTTCGCGGCGAGTGACGACTCGCACTCCTGCCGGGCCGCGGAAAGCTGCCCCGTATCCGCCAGTTCCCGGCAACGTGTGAGCTGGACCGGTGCGGACGGGGAAGCCGGGGGAGACGGAGAAAGCGGTACGGGCAGCGACTGCGGTGGATCGATCCGAACCGGCGGCCACCCTGGGGAAACCGCGGATGGGGCAACTTCCCGGGGAATCGGCGTCGACCGCGGAGCCGGCATCGGGATCCGCTCCGACCGCGGCGGCGCCCCCTTCGCGAACAGAAAGCTGCCGTCGGGCCCGACCGGTCCGAAGCGTCGGCCATCCAGGATTGCCGGCTCCGCGTGCCCCACCGCCAGCCAGCCCCCGGGCACGAGCAGCGTCTCGAGCAAGTCCACGACCCGCCGCCGACCATCTACGGTCAGATAGATCAGCAGATTTCGGCAAAGGATCACGTCGTAGAGACCAAGTTCCGCCGCGAACGCCGTCGGGGCGAGCACATTCCCCACCCGGAACCGGACCCGAGCGCGGACACCGGCATCGAGTTCCCAGCCATCCCCGACCTTGCGGAAGTACCGCGCGCGCACCTCGGCCGGGGTCTGGCGGAACGAGAGTTCCCGATACACCCCCCGATTCGCGACTGACACCGCTGCCGGGCTCACATCCACCCCGTCGATCGTCCACGCCCCCACGGAAACCAGCCCGGAATCGAGCAACGCCATCGCCAGCGAGAACGGCTCTTCCCCGGTGCTGCACGGAACCGACAGAACGCGAAACGGGCGATCCGGCCGCTCCAACCGGTGCTCCACCGCTCGACGGGAGATCGCCTCGAAGACCGAGCCCCGGAAAAACCACGTTTCCGGCACGACCAGTTTCGACAGCAAGGCATCGAATTCCGCGGAATCGCGGGTGATCCGCTCGGCGTACCCGGTTGCGTCCGCGATTCCCAGAAGCCGGCACCGCTCCGCCACCGCAGTCGGGAATGTGGTCGGGCCGAGCGTGTCCGGATCCAGGCCGACCCGCTCGTCCAGAACCCGGCGAACCGCGGCGAGGGTCATCGCGGTGCTCCCGCCGCCAGCACCATTTCTCGCGCCGCCGGGGGCAACAACCGCTCCGGTTCGAGTAACCTCAGCACGCCCTGCCCATCCGCGATGACCCGTCCCAGATCCGCATTTCCCGAAGCCGGCGAGGGCAGGGCCGGGGCGTCGTCCGGAATCTCGCGAAGATCCGCCACCTGAGTGGCGAGCAATCCCAGCAGATTCTCGCCGTGCGGAACCAGGATGATCCGGGAACTCAGGTGCATCGGACACTCCCCGTGCCCGGCGAGGCGGTGGAGATCGACGACCGGGATAACCCGGCCGCGGTACACGAAGACGCCCGCGAGCCACTCGGCACCTCCGGAGAGGGGCCGCAACCGCACCCGCGGCACGACCTCCCGCACCCGGCGGATGTCGAGCCCGACCGGTTCGTGACCAATCTGGAAGGTCAGCACGAGCATCGCGGGTTACACCTTGAACATCTCGATCTCGCCGTTCAATTGTTCGATCGACTTCCGCAAATGGGCTGTCGCGGAGTTGAATTCTTCCACCGCATTCGCCGTCTGCCGGATGTTCCCGGTCATGTTGACCATCGCCTCGTTGATCTGCTCCGCCCCGGTGGCCTGGTTCCGCATCCCGTCGGTGACGTGCTGGAAGCTGTCGCTGAGGCTCGAAACCTCGGCGATGATCTGGCCCGTCTGGACGTTGATTTCGCCGACCCGGCCGACGCTTGTTCGCACCTCGTCGGAGAACTTGTCCATCTGCATCACGCCGGCCGCCACCGCGTCCTGCATCAGCCGGACGATGTTCTCGATGTCCAGGGTCGCGACCGCGGTCTGGTCGGCGAGGCGACGGATTTCCCGGGCCACGACGAGGAAGCCCCGCCCGAATTCGCCGGCTTTCTCCGCCTCGATCGCCGCGTTGATCGAGAGGAGGTTGGTCTGGTCCGCGACCTTGGTGATCGTGGTCACAACCATGTTGATGTTGTCCGCCTTTTCCCGGATGGTGGCGAGTTTCCCGGAAATCGAGGCCGTCGACTCGACGAGGCGGTGCATGGTCCGTTCCATGTTGGCGAGCCGTTCCCGTCCGGAAACCGCGAGTTGTGCCGCCTGGTTCGCCTTCCCGTTGACGTCGTTCATCGTCCCGGAAAGTTCCTTGCCCGTCGCGCTGATCTCCCGCACCGCGGCGGCCACCTGAGTCGTCGCCGAGTTAAGCCCGTGGACCACCGACTCCTGCGTCCGGGCCGTCGCACCGATTTCCGACGCCGTCGAGAGCACCTGCAAGCTCGACTCCCGGACCTTGGACACCACCCCCTGGATCTTGCTGATCATGGTGTTGATCGACTCACCGAGTTCGCCGAGTTCGTCTTTGGACGTGATGTTCACGCGCGCCGTCAGATCGCTGGCCCCGGTTGCCAGTTCACGCACCCGCTCGATCAGCAGTCGCACAGATCGACTGATGTCTTCTGCGAGGTACCACTTGAAGGTGGCGAGAACCAGGGCAATCCCAATGATGGTGACGACGAGGAGCGTTCGCCCGGTCGCCACCTCCTCCGCCACGATCTGCTCATCGGCTTCGGTTCGGTCCAGCCCCACCGCGACACATCGGTCCACGGCCTCGCGATGTCGGAGGTAGAGGGGTTTCAAGCGGTTGATGAAGATTTGGCCGGCTGCTGCCTTGTCCCCCTTGGCGAGTGCGGGGAGGTACTCCTGGTCGGCGGCCCGGAGAAAGTCCTCGGCCGTCGGGTAGAGTTCCGTTTCCATCGCCGTCTTGAGGGGACCATCGTAGAGAGCGGTTTTCCAGTGAAGCTGCCGTTCTCGAAACAACGCGACCTGTTTGCGGTACTGTTCGAGAAGCCGCGGTTGGTCGGCGGCATCGGGCGTCCCTTGAATCAGGGCCAGGGTCAGTGCGGGATCGATGACCGACAGGTTGGAAGGTTGGAACTCACCGACCGCTGCCCGTCGCGTCATCAGTCGCTGGTACAGCGGTCCGCCAACCCGGAACCGTTCGGAGAGGGTGTACGCCGTCACAAGGACGATGGTGAAGCCCGTGAGGGCGAGAATAATTTGGAGGCGTAACCGGGTTCGGATCGTCAGGAAACGAAGGCTCAACATCGGCCGGGTTCTCCAGGTTCGTGATCAGAGTTGGGCATGGAGCACCGAAAAGTCGTCCGCCAACACTTCCGACCGGCCGAGTCGCTTTGCCTCCGTGTAGAGCGATTCCACCAGCGACGCACCGTTTGCGGCGCTGCTGACGAACTCAACAAACTCCTTGAACGGCCAGTAAGTCCCGTCTTCGCGCTCGATCTCGAACACGCCATCGCTGAAGATCAGGAGACGGGAACCGGGCGGGACCTCCGTTTCCGCGGCGTCGAAAGGCATGCCGGGGGGAAGCATCCCGATCACCGGGTTGTCGGAGCCAAGTTCCTTGACGGTTCCGCCCGTCAGGAGCAACGCCGCCGGGTGAGCCGCGTTGCAGTACCGCAGTTTCCGCGTGGATTTCTGGAACACGCCGTAGAAGACGGTGAAGTATTTCCCGTCCTGGCGTTCCATCTGGAACGTGTCGTTGAGCTTCGTCCCCACCTGGGCGGGGTCGCGGAAGTCGGTGTCCGGAAGGGATCGGGCGGAAAGCACATTCGCCGCCGTCACCGCCAGCAGCGACGACCCCACCCCGTGCCCGCTGACGTCGAGCAGGTAGATCGCCAGGTGATCCGGGTCGAGCCAGTGGTACCCGAACATGTCGCCGCCGAGTTGCGTGCTCGGCACGAACTTCGAGGCGACCGACACTTCCCCGGCCAGCGGTGCGGGTAACAGCGACTGCACATACCTCGCCGCCTGGGCCACTTCCCGGGCGAGTTCCTCCTGACTTCGGGCGAGTTTGACGTACGCCTCGTTCCGTTCCTGCAGGTTGAGGTACGCCGCCGAGTGGTACTTCACCCGGGCGACGAGTTCCAGCTTGTCCGGGAGTTTGACGAGGTAATCGTTCGCACCCAGCGCGAACGCCTTCGCCTTCACGACCGGCTCCTCCTTGGAAGAGAGCACGATCATCGGCGTTTCCTTCGTCGCCGCGTTCGCCCGGTAGAACTTCACGAGCATCAGCCCGTCAATGTCCGGCATGACCAGATCTTGCAGAATGACCGTCGGCTTGACCTCGTTCGCGGTCGCGATCGCCTTGCTCGGTTCCTGGCAGTAATGGAATTCGATCGACGGGTCGTCCGCGAGCATCCGGCGGACGGACTCGGCGACGATCGCCTGGTCGTCGACGAGAAGCACGCGAAGGGTGCGGTCGAAGTTGGACGGAGCGGTGGCCGGCGTGCTCATGGCGGCGGTCGGCGTGGGGAAATCGGGTACAGGGCAGAATAGCGAGAGTGGGGAATGCGGGAAACGCAGAACCGCGGATTCTCCCTCCAGTTCCGACAAACCGGTCCGGTTCTCCCGGTTGTGCGATCCGATTCCCGGCGGAAGTGACGTTCCCGATCAACTCGGCTCCCGGACCGTCCCCTCTTCGAGGCTGCGGCCGACGAGTTCGATAAACACATCCTCGAGCGTCGGTTCCACTTTCTTCAGCGTCAGGATCTTCCCGCCGGACTCCACCATCTTCTGCACCACCCCGCCGACCGCCGATTCCTCCAGTAGCGACACCTTCCATTCCACCGTGTTTGGCGTCTCGGAGCGGGTCGCCTGGTGGACGCCGGCGACCTGTGACACCGGGATGTCACGCGTCTCCGGGGCCAGGGAAATCGCGTACAGCGGGAACTCCTGCACCCGGCGTTTCAGGTTCGCCGGCGTATCGCAGGCCAGCACCTTCCCCTTGTCGATGATCGCGAGGCGGTCGCAGAGCTCGTCGGCCTCGGCCATGTAGTGCGTCGTCAGCAGCAACGTCCGCGACGGGTCTTCTTTCATCCATTCCCGCAGGAACCCGCGAATGGCCCGGGCGCTGGTGACGTCGAGGCCCAGCGTGGGCTCGTCGAGAAAGAGAATCTTCGGGTCCGTGATAAATCCCCGGCAGAAGTTCATCTTCTGCCGCTGCCCCGTCGACAGGTGGCTGACCCGGCTGTTGGCCTTGTCCCCGAGCGCCACGACCTGCAGCATCCGGTCGATCCGCTCGCGGACGACGGGGTTGGCGACGCCGTAAATTCGGGCGAAGAGCCAGAGGTTTTCGCGAACTGTGAGGATGCCGTAGCCGCTCGATTCGCCGCCGGAGACCATGTTGATCCGCGGTCGGATGGCGTGCGGCTCGGTCAGAACATCGAAGCCATCGACCCACGCCCGGCCGGAAGTCGGGGCGAGAAGCGTGGTCAGGATCTTGATGAGCGTCGTCTTCCCCGCCCCGTTTGGGCCGAGCAGCCCGAAGAGTTCGCCCCGCCGCACCTCGAGGTCAACGCCATCGAGGGCGACGAACTCCGCCGGGCCCTCCGCCTGGCGGGATCGGAACCACCCCTTCCGCGGCCGGCGATAGGTGCGGGTCAGATTCTCAGTGCGAATCGCGGATGGATCCATCGGAACTCGGAGCGGGGAACTCGGAGCGGGGAACTCGGAGCGGGGAACTCGGAGCGGGGAACTCGGAGCGGGGAACTCGGAACGCGGTTCAGTTTCCGAATTCTGACCCTCTCCCCGTCGGGGAGGGGAGGAAAAAGAACGATCCCAGGCAGGGAGAAGGGAGGAAGACAGGAGATTCCTCACTCCGCATTCCCCGCTTCAAACTCCAAGCTCCCCGCTTCAAGCTCCCCGCTACTTGAACTCCACCCGCAGCGGGAGGAACGCCTTCACCGGGTCGGGGTTGGTTCGGAGCAGTGGGCCGATCATTCGGAGGGCTCGCTCGGAACCGGGGATTTCCTTCGCGAGCTTCGAGAAGGGCAGCTTCACGTCTCCTTCCATGAGGCGGTCGAGGAAGGACTCCGTTTTCGGGAGCGTGAGGAGTTCCATTTCCTTCTTCGGGTCGATGCCGGCGAGTTTCTTGGCCTCGGCGATGGCGTCGTCGAGGGTGCCGAGTTCGTCGACGAGTCCGCGTTCCTTGGCCTGACGGCCGGTCCAGACGCGTCCGCCGGCGACCTTGAGGAGGTCCTCGCGGGTCATCTTCTGCCCCGCGGCTTTGCGGCCGGCGAGGCCCTTGTCGATGAACTGATCGTAGGTTTCCTCGATGTACTCGGTCATCGCCTTCCGTTCGGATTCGGACCAGGGGAAGGTGATGGAGTTGACGCCGGAGTTTTTGCCGCGTGCGACGACCTCGGTCTTCATGCCGGCCCATTCTTCGAGGCCGCCGGTGACGATTTTCATCCCGAAGACGCCGATGGAACCGGTGATCGTGCCGGGCTCGGCAAAGATTTTCTTCGCGGGCATGCTGACGTAGTACCCCCCGCTGGCGGCGACGTCTCCCATGCTGGCGACGACGGGCTTCTTGCACTGCGTGATCGCCCGCCACATCACGTCGCTGGCGAGGGCGGAGCCGCCGGGGCTGTCGACGCGGAGGACGATTGCCTTGACGGTGGAGTTTTTCTCGGCCTCGCGGATGGCGGCGACGATCGTCTCGGAACCGACGCTATCGCCCATGAGCGGGGAGCCGCTGCCGCTCTTCCCGGAGGAGATGCCGCCGACGATGTAGATGACGGCGATCTTCGGATCTTTCGATTCCTTGTGCTTCTTCGGGCCGGAAAGTGCCTCGATGAGCGCGAAGGGGTTCGAGAAGTCCGGGGTGGCGGCCTTGGGTTTGCCGTAGTTTTTGACGATCGTCACTTCCTCGGCCGCGACTTCCTTCGCGAAGATTCCCTTGAGTTCGTCCTCGTAGACGAGCCCGTCGACCAACCCGAGCTGGGCGGCTTTCTTCGCCGTGAACGGGCCCTGATCGATGATGTCGCGGACCTGCTGGGCCGTCCATTTCCGGCTTGGCCGAGAACGGACGATCTTCTCGACGATTTCCTTCTCGAAGTTGTCGTCGAGCAGGGCCTCGATCTGTTCGCGGTTCTCCTTGCTCATCTTGTCCGAGAGGAACGGCTCCACGGCGGACTTGTAGTTCCCCATCTTGAGGACGTCCGCCTTGAGCTTCAGGAGATCGAGGGTGTTCTTGTAGAAGGTCACCTCCGCCCGGAGTCCGGCGAGCATGACCGCCCCGGATTCGGGGATGTAGAGCTTGTCGCAGGACAGGCCGAGGAGCAAGCCCTTGGTGTCGAGAGCTTCCGCGAAGGCGAACGCTTTCTTGCCAGTGGCCCGGAAGTCGGCGAGGGCCTGCTGCAGTTCGTGAAGCTTGCCAAACCCCACTTGGAGTCCGCTGCCTTCCTCGGAACCGAGTTCGAGGAAGAGGGCCTTGACCTTGTCGTCCTTGGCGGCCTTGCGGATTCGGTCGAGCTTCATGCGAAGGTTCTCGGGGGGCGAACCGAAAAGCGCATCAGCCGGGACGGGTGACTCGTCGAGTTCCCCGCTGAGCTTGATGTGGGCGATTTTGGGGGAAGTTGGTTCGGTGTCGGCTTTTTTGTCTTTGTCAGCCGCGGCGGCCTTCTTCGGCGAATCGTCGGCAGAAAGCGGGGCCAGAACGGCGAGAGCCAGCACCGCGGAAAGCAGCCAGCGGGTCATTCCGGGGTTCTCCGGGAAAATGGGTGAATCCGGGCGGTCCTGCCCGGTCTCGAAATTATACCGAGGATTCCTCCGGAGAATTGTTCGCCGGCCGGGTCCTCCCGCTTTGTGGGTCTTCCCCGAAAAAATGGATCCTTCCTCGAAACCGCACTTGTCGATTGAGGTAGAATCACTCGGACCGAATCCACCTCGTCCCGGAGGTATCCCCGAAATGACGTTGCCCCCCGCCCTGCTTGCGATCCTCGCTTCCGCTGGTCTGCCCGTCGCGGCGGCCCCCAGCAAGTTAGCCCCCTCTCCGGAAATTGTCTTCAAGAACGACATCGAGTACGCCACCGTTGATGGTGTCAAACTCGCACTGGACTTTGCCGCACCGAAAGGGGAAGGACCGCACCCGTGTGTCGTGCTGCTGCACGGCGGGGCGTGGAAGATGGGCAGCCGGAAAGACCTGTCGCGTCGGCCCCCGGCGGACCTGGACTTCGGGAACAACGGCAAGAGCCTGACGGAAATCCTCGCCGAGAGGGGTTTCGCCGCCGCCAGCGTCTCCTACCGGCTCGCACCGAAGAACAAGTTCCCCTCGCAAATCCAGGACGTCAAGACGGCCGTCCGCTACCTCCGGGCCAACGCGAAGAAACTCAACATCGACCCGGACCGCATCGCCGCCTACGGCTTCTCGGCCGGCGGGCACCTCGCCTCCCTGCTCGGCACCACCGAGGGCGTAAAAGATTTCGAGGGGGAACTCTACCCCGATCAGTCCAGCAGCGTCTGCTGCGTCGTCAATTTCTTCGGCCCCACGGATCTGTCCCTGTATTGCGAAACCCCGGGAATCGAGAAGGCGTTCTTCCACTCGTTCCTGCAGTGCAAGACCAGCAACAACGCCGACGTCTTCGCCAAGGCGTCGCCGATCCACTATGTCTCCAAGAAATCCTCGCCGTTCCTGCATATCCACGGCACACTCGACCTGATCGTCCCGGTTCTGCACTCGGAGACGTTCCACGCGAAGCTTCTCAAGGCGGGGGCGAAGTCGATCCTGTGCGAGGTCAAGGGGAAGGGGCACGGCTGGTTCGGAAAGGAATTTGCGGATTCGTCCGAGGTGGCGATTCAATTTTTGGTCGAGCAGCTCAAACCGACCGCCGCCGCGAAGGTGTCGAAGTGACCGGACTGGAAAGCCGAGCAAAGAACTCGACCCGGGAATGTCCTGAAGCAGGCGTTTCCGGGTCGGCCGATTTCGTGCGAGCCGGAATCGCGGTTGCGGTCCTGGTCGCTTTCGTCTTCGCCCACGGCTGCCACGGCCCCGACGAGGACCACGAACCGAGTGTCGTGGTTCCCCGTGAAGAATCCCGTCGGTAGTGCAGTTCTTCCGGAAGGGCGAGGCTCCTGCCGAGCTGGCGTTTCTACGTTTTCGGGAGGGCGAGGCTCCTGCCGAGCCAGGATTACGAGCGTGGCTCGGCAGGAGCCTCGCCCTCCCGGTGAGAGAGAATGCGTGGCTCGGCAGGAGCCTCGCCCTCCCGTTGAGAGAGAATGCGTGGCTCGGCAGGAGCCTCGCCCTCCCGGTGAGAGAGAATGCGTGGCTCGGCA
>CAZKIQ010000013.1:89152-122635 GCA_964552815.1 uncultured Alcaligenaceae bacterium
GGAGCCTCGCCCTCCCGCAATCCCGGGAAACCCCTTGTTGGGTGGACTTAGCCAGGGGTATCGAAGGTCATTTTGCCCAGGAAGAGCATCTTCCGGTCGCCGGTGCGGTACAGTTCTTCGAGCATCAGCGACAGGTCGGGGGTGAGTTTGCTCGGTTTGTACCCGTGCGGAGCGCCGGAGTTGATCTGCACCTTGACATCCAACGACCAGTCGATCATGTCCTTTTCGAGCCAGATGACGACGTTTTTCATGCCGAAGGCACGAATGTCGATGAGGTTCCCCTGGCGGATGTCGGCACTGATGGAGCCGGGGATGAGGGCCTTGCCCTTGGGGGTTTTCTGGATCGTGTTCGCGGGTTTGAGGGAAGTGGTGCCGAGCCAGTAGAATCGGTCCTCGGAGTCTCGGCAGAACTGCCAGGCCTCGAAACCCGGGTTGTTGAGCCGCAAGCTGCCGGTGCCCCGGACCCGCGTCTTGCGGCCCATCCAGTCGAAGATTTTCGGCAGTTCCGCCCCGAACCATTCCACGCCGCGGCCCTTATACATCGTCATCAGGGCGTAGAACCCGCGGGGCATCCACTTCTCGAAGACCTTCCGAATCGTCTGGGCCGACCCGCCGCCGTACTCACCGGTCACCACGTAGTAAGGGAGTTTCTGGGCATTCCGCCAGGTGTGCATGTGGACATCCCACCGCGAGGTCGGCCCGAAGGTGATGACGCCCGCGAAGAGATCGGGCTTCGAAAGGCCCATGTCGAAGGCGAAGTTCGCCCCCTCCCCGAAGCCGAAGAGGAAGACGCGATCCGAGTCGACCTGGAATCGTCGCAGCAGGTCGCGGAGGACAGCGGTGACGAAGTGGTGTTGCTTTCCGGTGTAGTCGTAGCCAGTGTCAAACGCCCCGGTCCAGACGGGGGCGGCGAGGATGTAGCCGTGCTTGTCGCATTCCCCGGACAGGCCCGCGAGGAGTTTCTCGGGGGTGATCGTCGGGTGCGTTAGCGCGATCATCACCGGATAGGATCGGCCGTGATGGTACTCGGGCGGCAGGCGGAGGAGGTAGTTGACCCCACCCGCCCGGAGGTCGTCCCCCTCGCCGGTGGTGTTGCGTTTCCAGATGCCGTCGACGCCGGCCGCATCTTCCTTCGGAACCTTGACCCCCAGCGGCTGGCTCAGGTCTTCCGGGGAAGTCGGGGGGAGGACGGAGATGACCTGTGCAACCTCGTCTGGCGGCAACGCGTTTTGCGACTTCAAGTACTCGTTGAGGAGGCCTCGGCGGTTGTTGGCCCCTTCCTCGGCCAGGTAGGCGACGGCCATCTGCCGGGTGGCCCAGAACTTGATGGCGGTGTCGACGTTGGTCTCGGCCCCGGCTTTCCCCTTGAGCCAGCCGGTGATCGCGAGGGCCAGCAGTTCCGGAGCCTTGGTCGCCGGCGGTTTCCCACCCTGCCGGCGTGCGTCTTCCTGGGCCGCGATGGTGGAAAAGAGTTCGATTCGCGTCACGGAATCCGGGTGGAGTTCCTCGTAGACCGACTCGGCGGCGGTGAGCAGGGTGGCGAGCGGCTCGCCGACCTTCTTCCGCGGCCCGGAGGTGACTGCTGCCCCGCCTGCCAGGGATCCGCTCGCATCGGCGGCGTCACCGATCCGCTCCCGATCGATCAGTTCCCGCAGCAATCGGCGCGTCTGGTCGAATTTCGGCAGCGCCGTCTCGACCTTCGCCTTCACCACCGCGAGCCGGGTGGTGTCCTTGGGGTCGGTGGTCTTGGGGTTGAACTGCTTCAGAATCGCGGTGGCGGCAGCGTACCGGCCGGATTGGGTCGCCGCCTCCAGATCCTCGATGACGATCCGATTCTCCGCCGCCTCGATCTCCGATTTGACCTTCTCCTCGCGTTCGAGGGCGTCCTTCTCCCAGGTTCCGGGGATTTCCTTGTGGGCCCGTTCCAGCTCTTGCTTCGCAGAGAGGAGCCAGCCCGCGTCTTTCATAAAGACGGCAATCGCGATCCGCTTCATCGGGTCCGGCTTGGCGGGGTCTTTGTCCATGAGGTCCGGGTGATTCGCGAGCAGTTGCCGGACCTGTTTCGGATCCATTTCCGGGGTGTGGTATTCCGTCCGCATACTGTGCGTGGTCGACCAGACCTTGCAGACATTCGGGTCGAGTAAGACCACGAGTTGCTCGATGCGGGTGAAGTTCCCGTCCGGGGATTTGACTTCGAGGGTGCGGCGCCACTTGTCGTTGAAATCGCCACCCTTGAGCTCGCCCATGGCAGGGGGGCGGAAGCCGCGGGTGCCGGGGAAATCGCGTTTGTAGCCGATGAATTCAGGGCGGAGCACGTCCTTCTCGACCTTGCCCCCCTTCTTGGTGTGCGTGCTAAAGACGGTCACCTTGGCACCGTCGTCAACGACATCGAAGCCGTAGGTGCCGGCCCCGCCTTCTTTCAGGACTTTTCCGTTGAGGACGAATCCGTCGGTTAGAATGACTGCATCCGAGGCGGGTGCGATCAGGGCGGCGGTAAACGCCAGGAATACCACCGCGACAACGGCCAGACGGGCGGTGTGGCGGCGGAGACGGATGCGTGTCATCGGGGGTTCCCTCGTCGCAAACGATTCGGAGGCAGGTGCGGTTGGCACGCCTCTCCATTGTTCCCGGATCTGAAGTCGGGTCAAGGAATCCGTTGCACAAGCCAACAAGGCGACGCAGAATTCGTTTACCGGTGTGTTCGCGGATTAGCCAACAAGAGAACGCAGCAACCGGCCCAGCGTTGGAGATGCCATGCCGATTCGTTTCCGGTGCCCGGGGTGCGACGGGCTTTTGAGCATCGCCCGTCGAAAAGCCGGCACCGATGTCGCCTGCCCGAAGTGCGGCGAACTCGTCATCGTCCCCCCGATTCCCGACGATCAGACAGAGATGGATCTCGACGGGCCCGAGGACGCACCGGAAGTGCCGAGCCCCAATAAGGAACCGATCAAGGTCGAGGCCCCGAAGCCCGAACCGGTCGTGAAGTCGAAACCCACCCGACCGCTGGAAAGTGGTGGCGCCGGCGTGCAAACCGTGGTGGCCGTCAAGGAACCGCGAACCACCGCCGTCGCCGAGCTCGAAAAACCCAAACCTCCGGCACCGGCTCCGGTTCTTGCTCCCGCTTCCACGAAGCCCAAGAAATCCGACTCACCCCTCTTCGAGGATCCGCAGTTCGAGGCGCTCCTGAAGCAGGATGTGTCGAAGGTGTCGGCCGAGGTCAACGGCTCGAAACCGCATCCCGTGGCGGGTTCCGGTGAGAAAGTGATACCGGCAAAGGTGTTGGCAGCGTCGGCGGCATCGCCCGATTCCCAGGGAATCTTCCTCAGCCGCGGAGCCCTGACGATGATGGTGGTGGCCGGGTTGGTCCTGCTGGCACTCGCGTTCGCAGCCGGATACCTCGTCGGAAGTTGAAGCGGTGTTAGCCCGACGCGTCAGCGAGGGTCATCGACTGACCTTCCTCCCGACCTTGCCAGTTAGCCCGACGCGTCAGCGAGACTTCCCTCGCTGACGCGTCGGGCTAACTGTGTTGACCGGGGTAACCGAAATCACTCTGCCGCCGGTGGCGTCGGTTCCGGGGTGGTCGCCGGTGTCGGGGCCGGAGCGGGTGCAGGCGTCGGTGCCGGTGCGGCGGTCGACTTCTTCTGCACCTTGGTTTCCCCGGCTTTGAGGAACTCGATGACCGCGAGTTCGCTCGCGTCGCCGAGCCGACGTTTGTGCAGCTTCAGAATCCGCGTGTACCCGCCCGGTCGATCCTTGAACCGCGGGCCGAGCTCGTTGAACAATTTCTTCAGGACGGTCTCGTTGGTCTCGACGAGCTCATCCTTCTTGTCCCAGATCCCGGTGCCGTGCGTCGGGCCGAGTTTGGAAATCGCCAGCCGACGGTAGTGCAGGGCCTTGATCTTCCCTTCGGGCGTGGTCGTGTCGACCAGGGCGGCCTTCTTCGCCAGCGTGATGATTTTCTCGACGAAAATCCGCAGCGACTTGGCCTTCGGAACGGTCGTGGTGATGGACTCGTGCGTGATCAGCGACCGGGTCATGTTCCGGAACATCGCGATCCGGTGATCCGACGTCCGGCTCAGGTGCCGGCCTTTCAAACGGTGGCGCATGGCGTTCCTCTCAGCTGGGAGCCAGAAAATCCCCACCCCGTGCCAAGGAAGGTGGGGCTTGAAGAGTTTCGAGTTTCAAGTTTCAGAGTTTCAAGTCGAACACTTTGCACTCTGAAACATGAAACTTGAAACTGTTTAACGCCGCGAAGGCATCTTCATGCCGAGGTGCAGGCCGCGCTCTTGGAGCTTGCCCTTGACCTCTCGCAGCGTCGTTTCGCCGAAGTTCCGCACTTCGAGCAGTTCGTCGTCGGTCCGGATAATCAGGTCGCGGACCGTCGTGATTCCCTCGGATTCCAGGCAGTTCGTCGCCCGGACGGAGAGTTCGAGTTCGGCCAGGCTCATGTTGAGCTTGCGTTCGAACTCGGCGTCGATGATGCCGCCGCCCCCACCGCCGCCACCGTGGATTTCGATCGGCTCGTCGAGCGGGACCTCGGGGCCGGGCTCCGAGTACTGGATGAACGGGTTGAGGTGCTTCCGCAGAATCTTGGCGGCCTCCACGATCGCCATCTGCGGCCCGACCGTGCCGTTGGTCCAGACTTCGAGCACCAGGCGGTCGTAGTTCGTCCGCTGGCCGACCCTCGTTTCCTCGGTGTCGTACTTGACGCGAACCACCGGGGAGAAGGAACTGTCGACCGGAATGACGCCAATTTCCCGTTCTTTTCCGGCGTTTTCGTCCTGGGTGCGGTACCCCCGGCCGTTCTCGACGGTCATCTCGACGACGAACGGAACGTCCGCCGTCATCGTCGCGATGTGGTGTTCCGGGTTGACGATCTGGATCGTCTCATCGTGCTGGATGTCGGCGGCCCGTACCTCGCCGGCCCCGTGTTTGTCGATGCGGATCGTTTTGGGCTGCTCGGAAGTGTTCTTCACGACCAGGGACTTGATGTTGAGGATGATGTCGGTGACATCCTCGACGACGCCGGGAATCGTGGAGATTTCGTGCTGGACGCCCTGGATCTTGACGCGGGTGACGGCCGAGCCTTCGAGGCTGGACAGCAGGATCCGCCGGATACTGTTGCCGACGGTCATCCCGAAGCCGCGTTCGAACGGCTCGACGTAAAACTTGCCGTAGGTGTCGGACAGAGTGGAGCGGTCGGACGAGACGCGGTTCGGGAGCTCGAGCCCCCGCCAACGGATACGCATGAGAAACCTCCGATTTCCCGGGAGTCAGCTTTCCGTGGCCGAGCCGAGTTCGCGAATGGACCCGGAATTCGACCACCCAGCAAGCCTCGCCGGGGACGGACCAGACGGAACCAACACACACCCGGCCCATTCGCGAGGGCCGGGAATTTCCGAGTTTCCAGAATCGGGTTCGCGGTTTCAAGTGCGGGCTTGGAACAGGGACTTACCGGGTCGCGATTTCGATGATCAGTT
The DNA here is from genome assembly GCA_964552815.1 of uncultured Alcaligenaceae bacterium. GTDB lineage: Bacteria > Planctomycetota > Planctomycetia > Gemmatales > Gemmataceae > CAYUHJ01. Next base: position 94,633 of record CAZKIQ010000013.1, read on the forward strand.
GCTCGCGGATCTCGGAGATTCGCGGGTCAACGTCCTGCCGGCTCGGGAGGCGGGTCATCGTTCCTTCGAGATCCTCGTTGTTGGTGATGGCGAGGAAATCGGGGACGGTATTGAGCGGGGTTTGCAGCGAGAGCCGGGCGAGGGCAAGGCTGCGGGGCTGACCCTTGACCTTGATGAGGTCGCCGGGGCGGATCAGCCGGCTCGGGATGTCGCACTTCAGGCCGTTGATCAGAACGTGGCCGTGCGAGACGAGCTGGCGAGCCTGGGCGCGGTTCGGGGCGAAGCCGAGCCGGTGCACGACATTGTCGAGCCGGCGTTCCATGATGGTCAGGAGCACTTCGCCGGTGTTGGCCGGGGATCGGCTGGCGAGTTCGAAGTAGCGGCGGAACTGCCGTTCGAGGACGCCGTAAAACCACTTGAGCCGTTGCTTTTCCCGGAGACGGACGCCGTACTCGGAGGTTTTGCTTCGGCGGGTGCCGTGCATCCCCGGGGGCGGGGCTTCGCGGTCGATCGGGCACTTGGGGCTGAAGCAGCGGGAGCCCTTGAGGTAGAGCTTCATTTGTTCGCGGCGGCAGCGTTTGCAGACGGAATCGAGATAGCGGGCCATGGCGGTGCGGGAACTCGGGACGGTGTCAGTGTGAGATCAGGGGTCCAAACCGGGAGAAGTCCGCGGTTGCTGCTCCCCGTCGAACCCCTGGGTCGGGTCGGGGATGAAACGGAAAAGTGCCAGTGCCAGTTGGTCCACACTGACACTGACACCGGCACGGGCACTTTTCCGAGAATCGTCAGACGCGCCGTTTCTTGGGCGGCCGGCAGCCGTTGTGCGGCAGCGGGGTGACGTCTTCGATCGCTTTCACGTTGAGCCCGGCAGCCTGGAGGGCGGTGACCGCCGATTCCCGGCCGGCCCCCGGACCCTTGACCCGGACTTCGATTTCCTTCACGCCGAACTTCTGGGCCTTGCCGGCACATTCCTCGGCGGCCCGCTGGGCGGCGAACGGCGTGCTCTTCCGGCTCCCCTTGAAGCCGACCTGCCCGCCGGACGACTGGCATAGCGTGTCGCCGTTCGTGTCCGAGATGGTCACGATCGTATTGTTGAACGTGCTCTGGACGTGGGCGATCCCACGGGAGACGTTACGACGTGCCTTCTTTTTCTTGCTCTTGGCCATTTTTGTCGGTGATAGCGAGGTTGTGCGGTGGTGAGGTTGTGCGGTGGTGAGGTTGTGCGGTGGTGAGGTTGTGCGGTGGTGAGGTTGTGCGGATGGCGGGGGAAACAACCCACCACCGAACCATCTCAATACCTCACCACCTCACTACCTTACGATTACTTGTCCTTGACGCCCTTCTTACCGGCGACCGTTTTGCGGATCCCCTTGCGGGAACGGGCGTTGGTTTTGGTCCGTTGGCCCCGGCACGGGAGGTTCTTCCGGTGCCGTTCGCCACGGTACGCCTTGATTTCCTTCAGCCGCTGGATGTTGCCGCCGTCGAAGCGACGGAGGGCACCCTCGACGAGGTAATCCCGGTCGATGATGACCGCGAGGCGGGCGACTTCATCGTCGGTGAGCTCGCCGCAACGCCGGTGCGGGTCGAGCCCGACCTTTTCGCACAATTCCAGTGCCGTCGTCGGCCCGATTCCCTTGAGATATCGCAAGGAAATGTGGGTCGGTTTGTTCGGCGGGATGTCGACGCCTTGGATACGGGGCATGGGTGGTCTCTCAGCCTTGCCGTTGCTTGTGTCGCGGGTCTTCGCAGATCACGCGGACGACGCCCTTCCGCTTGATCAGCTTGCATTTCTCGCAAATACGTTTGATGCTTGATCGAACTTTCATAACCCACCTTGGGGCCGGCGAGCCGACCCTTCGCGCGAACGGGAAAACCGTAAGCATAACGTCGTTCGCAAATCCGACAACCCCGCGCCCAAGAAAATGCGTGCCGGGGGTGAAGCGAACTTTCTGGGGGTAGACGGATTACTCGCTCGACGCGAGGTTACGGCAACGGGCGAACCGCTAGACTCAAAGGGTTTCGAATTCGAGTCTCGCGATTAGCGGTTAGCCGTTAGCTATTGGACGACCACCCAGAGAAGCTGGTTGTACCCCGTGCCGGGCCGGCGAATGAGCCAAGTCAGGGAAAAATCTCCGAGGACCGCAGCCTGAACCAAGAAATGCGGCTGGCCTCCATCCCTGCGACGCCGGGCTGTACAATTCCAACACTGCTTCTCGAATCCTGAGGATGCCCGCGACATGGTGGCCACGAAGTCCGCCCCGGAAGACCTGTCCCTCGCCGACCTCCAGGCGGAGGCTGAGGATCTGCGGAAGAAGATCCGCCGATTTGCCGATTCCCTCAAACGGTTCTTCGTCAAAAAGGAAGACCTCATCGACCTGATGACGGTCGCCGCCATCGCCCAGGAACCGCTCCTGCTCGTTGGCCCCCCGGGCACCGCGAAGTCCGATCTGGTCCTGAAATTCAAGGACGCGATGGGCCTCGATGAGGGGGATTACTTCGAGTACATGCTGACGCGGTTCACGGAGCCGAGCGAAATCATCGGCGCGATCGACATCAAGGAACTCCGCGATGGCCGGTACATCCGCCGCAAGGAAGGGAAGCTGCCGACCGCCCGGCTCGTCTTCCTGGACGAAATCTTCAAGTCGAACTCCGCGATTCTGAACATCCTGCTGACGATCATCAACGAGAAGAAGTTCTACCAGGAAGGGAAACCGGAGCCGGTGCCGCTCAAGGTGCTGTTCGCGGCGACCAACGAAATTCCGGAGCAAGGGGAACTCGCGGCCCTCAAGGACCGTTTCGTTCTCAAGGTGCAGAGTCGGTCGGTGCAGGACGAGCACTTCCAGGATTTGATCGATTTCGGGCTGCGGGCGGAGTCGTATCGCGGGTTGAACCAGAAGCCGTGGGCGGAAGGGCACGCGAGTCTGGACGATTTCGTGAAGGCGAACCGGTACCTGACGTTCCTGTTTGGACGAAAGCAGCCCGATTCCCGGGGCGAGGAGCAGAACGACCGCGACCTGTTCTTCCCGGCGGATGTCTTCCGCGAGTTCCAGCGGCTCGTCAAAACCCTGGTTCGCGAGGACAAGATCTTCATCAGCGACCGGAAGCTCGTGAAGCTCTACAAGCTTTTCCGGGTTCGGGCCTGGCTCTTCAGCGGCGGCACGGTTTCCCGCGACGACCTGCGGCTACTCGCGTATCTCGGCGAAACGCACCAGGAAATCGAGCACTTGCGGGAGAAGGTCCCCGTCCTGCTCGGCGATGCGTGATCGGGACTACCTCATTCTTCCGGGAACTCGACCCACCGGAAGTTCGGCTCGATCGAGAGGAGCAGAGAGGCTTGCTTCGCCCAGGGTGTAGCGGGGTAGGTCGTCTCGATGTCGGTCAAGGTCTGCTGGGCGAGCTTCAAGGTATCTCGTAACCCCTGACTTCGCGGGTTGACGTCCGTCACGAGCTTCCAGACGGTCTCTTTCTTCAAGGGTTCCACCCGCCAGTGCGAGCCGAGCGCAGTGCCGAAGTTATTCGCCTGGACGCGTCGGTAGTTCGCCTCGCCGGAGAGCAGGTCGAAGTGGGCTCGCCAGCGGGGCGACAATTCCTTGTCCCGCAGGTGGGCCACTTTCTGGAGCAACCGGCTCGCTTCGGTCAGGTCCAACTGGAGCCGGGCGTACTTCTCCCGGAGATCCTGGTGCATGTTCGGGACAATTGCGGAGCCGTCCGAGATTTGGCCCGGAGATTCGTCGACGCAGTGGCGTTGCGGCGGATCTTTCTCGAACTTGTTCCCGAAGGGATGGACCGCCCGGATCGGCTTGAGTTCTTTCTCGAACGGGGCAGTTCGGGCCGGGCGGATCAGGGTGGCTGCTTCCAGAATGGCAGCCCGGAAGGGGTACTTCTTCGGGTTCTTTCGCACCGCGGCGGCGTCGACCTCATCGGCCGCGTACTCGACGGGGACCTCCCCGATCGTGTCCGCCGGTGTCGACATTCCCAGTTCCCGGTAGAGGATGTCCGCCGGGGTGTCCTTGCGGATCGGGGCTGCCAGCAGAAGCGCCAGCGTTCCGTAGGTCAGAAGCATGCGATTTCCCCGACAGGGAGGGAATAGAAGGGCGCGAATGCGACGGATCAGTCGCGAAACCCCGGGAGTTTGGTCGGTTTCCAGGCCAACCCGGGAGGAGTGCCGGTGGTTTTCTCGACGAGTTTCGACCAGGGCGTGCGGGGATACTGCTCCGCGACCTTGCCGAGTTGATCTTTGGCTTCCTGGAAGCGGTTTCGATTGTGCTTGTTGGGTCGATCGCTGGGGACAAGCTGCCAGCCGGTCTCTCCACCGGCGACGTTGAGTAGCGGCATCTCTTCGCGTATCACCTGAGCGTAGGTGTAGTTCTGCTCGGTGAGCATGGCGATGCGATAGTGGGCCTCGGCGAGGGCGAAATCGTAGTGGGCCTGCCAGCGGGGGGATTCCTTCTCGCGGTGCTTGGCGGCCTTTTTCAAGCCGGCAATCGCATCTTCCAGTTCGGCGATGCTGGTCGCGACTTCTTCCTGCCTGGCGCGAATCATCTTCTTCGCGTCCTCGTCGATCTTGGCCGGGACGGTCAGATCGGCGGCGACCACCCGGCGGGCGAATCCCAGGGCGGTCACCGTTTCCAGAACCCGCATCCGGAGCGGGAACTTGCCAGGGTTCTGGCGGATCTCTCGCTCCGAGATTCCATCGGAAGCAAACTTTTCCGGCAGCTCGCCAGGTTGGTCAAGACTTCCGGGGAGGTCGAGTTCCTGGAGAAGGTCCCGAACTGGGGCAGGCGTCTCGGGCGAGGATGCCGGTTTGGAATCTGGTTTCTGCTGGGCCGGAAGTGCCGTAACGATTGCCAGGACAACGACAAACGCCAGACGCATGGTCGGTCTCCGGGATGGGAACCGCTGCGAGACGATCGGAAATGACGGAAACCCCACCCTCTGACGCGGGACAGGGCAGCAAAGTTCCCGGAACTGTCCCATTTGCGGGAGACTGCACCTACTTTCGGAGAACCGGTTCGGGGATCTTTTCACCGGCCAGCGATTTCGCCACCAGTCCCGGGTTCGAGAGAACCTCCAGCACACCCGAATCGGGAAGCGATTTTCCACCGATCCGCCAGGCCTCTTTGGAAAGGAGCGACTCGGAAGCGGAGGTGTAGCCCTCGGATGTGATCGCCAGCCAGTGGCCGAGCTCTCCCTTTCCGGGGCCGGCCCAGAGGGTGGCGAGGGGCTTGCCGGCGGGGTCCCACAACCGCACGAGCCCGTCCGCACAGCCGCCCGCGATCCGCTTCCCTGCCGCATCGGCCGCCACCGCGAAGACCACCGAATCGACGAGGATATTCTTCGATTGCGTCGCCTCGGCGGCGTTCCAAACGCGAACCTGCCTGTCCCCGCCCGCCGTCACGGCCATCGTACCCTTGGCGTCGAACGCGATCTCGTGCACCGCCGTGTTGTGGCCCCCCTGCTTCTTCAACCGCTCGCCGGTCTCGACATCCCAGACGTGCAGTTGCGGTTCGAAGCCGGACGTGAAAACCTGGGCACCGTCCGGGCGGACCGCGACGGCAAGCACTTCCTGATCCATGCCGCTGAACGTGAACCGACTCTGGCCGGTGGCCGCGTCGACGATCCGCCCGGTGCGGTCCTTGCTTGCCGTCGCGTAGAAGTCCCCCTTGGGCCCGAAACTGACGGCGTACACGAAGTCCGAGTGACCCGTGAAGGTGTGCGAAATCTTGCGGTTTTTCACGTCCCAGAGACGGACGGTTTTGTCGAAGCTGGCGGAGGCCAGGCGGGTTCCGTCGGGGCTGAAACTGACGCAGGAGACCGTGTCGAGGTGGCCGCCGAGGGTGCCGACGAGCTTCCAGTCCCGGGTGTCGAAGAGCCGGATGTCCCCGCGGGCGGAGGGAAGTCCGCCGGCGACGGCCAGGATGTCCCCCTTCGGGGAGAACTTGAGGTCGTTGACCGCCCCGAGCACGTTGGTGAGAACTTTGGCCGGCTTCGCGGTGGTCAGGTCCCACACCGTGACCCGGCCGTAGGTTCCGACTGCAAGCCACTTCCCGCCCGGGTGGAAGACGACGGCGGCGACCGGAGGTAACGGCCCGATCAGCAGCGTCAGCTCGAGTGCTCCGAGCTTGGTGAGCGTGGTTTTGGTCGCGAATCTCACCGGAAGTTTCCGCACCGGCCGGGTCGGCGTGGTGGTCGGGTTCTCCGCCGTCTCCACCGGCTTCGTCCCCTCCGGCATCCCGGCAGCCACCCATTTCCGCAGGATGGCAACCGACTCCGCCGGAAGCGGGTCCGCATCCAGGGGCATCCGGCGACGCACATCCTTCGCGGTCAACAGCGTCACCAGCAACGACTCGTCCGGCTTCCGGGCCACGACGCTCGGTTTCTTTCCCGTGCTCCGGATGTGCTCCGGTGAATCCAGAGCCAGACCCGCGGAAACGTCGATCTCCTTGAGTTTCGCCTCGCGGTGGCAAACCGTGCAGTTCTTCCGCAGAATCGGACGGACGTCCTGCCAGTAGGTCGGATCCGCCGCTGGGGCCGCAGGAACCGACGTCGCCGACACGACCAACACAAGCAGGGCGAAGCGGTGCATGGTTCGATCCCGGAGAGGCGGTTCCAAGGGAGGGAGGAAACGCGGAAATCAATGGCTAAACAGGAATTCCCGGCTATTGAGGAGGACCCACATCAGGTCCTGCAACCCTTCCCGCGGGCTGGGGGCCGAGTCGAGCCAGCTCTTCGCCTTGGCGAGTTCGTCGGACTTCGGGGGCCGGGAAACGGTCGAGAGGTACAGTTCCGTGATGGCGGCCTCCACGTCGAGCTTCTTCGCGGCAGCCAGTTTCTCGACCCGGCCCGATTTGTCCGCGATCTTCTTGTTCAGGAAATCCCCGTTGAGCAGGTGCAACGCCTGGGCGATGTTCGGTTTCGTGGTCCGTTCGCACTCGCAAACCACCTGCCGGGCCGGTCGGCCGAACGTGTCCATCAGGTAGCTGCGGTATTGCGTGTCCGGAAGCTGGATCGCCCGGGTTCCGAGCGGCACCCCCAGGTATTTCTCCCGGGTTCCCGTCGCGAAATCGAGGGCATCCGCGAGTTGCTCGGCGGTCAGGCGTTTGACCGTGTACCGGGTGAAGTGCGTGTTCGCCCCGTCGACCCGGTTCCCGTCCGTCACCGCGCTCGAAAGTTGGTACGCCCGGCTGTTGAAAATCGTCCGCAGGAGGTGCTTCTGGTCAAACTTCGCCTTCACGAAGTCGATGGCGAGGGCGTCGAGAAGTTCCGGGTTCGAGGCGGGGTTGGTGGCTCGCATGTCGTCGAGCGGTTCGACGAGGCCGCGACCCATGGTGTAACCCCAGAACCGGTTGACGATGTTCTTCGCGAACATCGGGTTCTTCGGGTCAGTGAGCCAGTCGGCGAGTTTCTTTCGCCGATCGAACTCGTCCTCGCAGGGCTCGCCGTCGAAGGGGCGGGGTGGGGTGACCTGCCCGGTTCGCGGGTGGCGGGCCTCGCCGGTCGGTTTGAGGTAGATGATCGTTTCCCGGCCGAAGATGCCGAACTCGGTGCTGTTCTTGGTTCCGAGCCGGGAGAAGAACGCGGTCATGCCGTAATAGTCGGCCTGAGTCCACTTCTCGAACGGATGGCTGTGGCACTTCGCGCACTGCACCCGGATGCCGAGGAAAACCTGGCTGGTGGTCTCGGCCCAGTCCTCGGCGGTTTTCCCGACCCGGTAGAAGTTCGCCGGGCCCTCCGTGAAGGTGCTCCCCTCGGCGGTGACGATTTCCCGCACAAACTCGTCGACTTTCTTCCCGTCCCGGATCTGGGCGCGGACCCAGTTGTGGAAGCTCCACATCCCCTTTTCCTGGAGTGCCGTCCGGTCGACGCGGAGGAGATCGCCCCACTTGAGGGCCCACCAGTCGACGAATTCCGGCCGATCGAGCACCGCATCGATCGCTTTCTTCCGTTTGTCTTTCGAAGCGTCCGCGAGGAATTTCTTGACCTCGGCCGGGGTGGGAAGCGTGCCGATCGCGTCGAGGTAGAGCCGGCGGAGGAAGTCCTCGTCGTCGCACAGCGGGGATGGGATCAGGCCGAGATCCTTCCACTTCGCGATGAGTTTCACGTCGATGAAATTGTTCGCCTGGAGCTTCGGGAAATCCGGGACCTTCGCGAAGGGGAGCGTGACGGATGCGATGTCCGCCTGGCCGCCGAAACGGACCATGACGTGGGTTTCCCCGGTCTTTTTCGCGGTGACGAAGCCGGTGGCGGTGACGCCGGCGACGGAATCGTTGAGTGCATCGAACTGGGCCACCGGTGTCACGTCTTCCCGCCGGCCGTCGGACCAGATCGCCGTCACCGCGAGTTGCTGCTGCTCGCCGGGGACCATGATCCGCTTCGCCGGGAAAACCTCGAGTTTCGAGACGGTCGGCTCGTTCCGGCCCGGTTCGGGGGCACCGTCTTCGAGCCAGGTGCGGAGCCGGACGTACTCGCGGGAATGGAGCTTCAACTTTTCCCCGCCGCCGTGCTCCATGACGAGTGCGGGCTTGGCGAGGAGGATGCTGCGTTCCGGATCCGAGACGACGACGCGTCGGCCCTCGTTGCTCTGAACGATCTGGGTGTGGTCGAAAGCGGGGTCGAATCCGAAGAGGGAGAGTCGGAAGCCGCCGCGGCCGAGGGCGGCGCCGTGGCAGCCGCCGCCGTTGCACCCGAATTTCGTGAGGATCGGCTCCACTTCCGTGGCGAAACTCACCGGGACATCCGACTTCGCCCCGGCCACTGACACCGGGATGTCACTGGATTTCCCCCCGGCGGTCACGGTCACCACCGTCTTCCCGTCCGAACCGGGGCGGACGATCCCATCCTTACCGATGGCGGCGATGTTCCCGTTCCGGACGGCCCACTTCGCGGTGCGGGTCAGATCCCACTTCGTGCCGTCTGCCCACACACCGAGAACGATGATGCGCTGCTCGTCTCGCGGTCCGGTGAGCGAGATCGTGGGCGGATACACCTGCAGTTCTCGCGGCGACCCGGCCGGGGGTGTCGGCGTCGGAAGTGGTTTTTCCGATTCCGAAGCCGAGCCTGGCATCGGCGAATCTGCCGCGATGGCGGCATATCCCGATGCGCAGACAAAAGCAGCGAGAATCCCCAGGCGGGATGCGGCGGCGAGCATGGGAGAACCCCGGCAGCGAGGGGTAATGGGGCGGGACCGGATTTCCGGCGGTTACCAAATCCTGACGGATGGACGACCCCGCGTCAAGCGGCGAACCGTTTCCCAAACCCGGATTGTTGGCTGATCCCGATTCTGGAAGTATGATCGGGCAAAGCACTGCTTGCGGGTTCCTGCCGAGACGACGACCGTGGCATCCAGCCCACCCCCCCCGTTCGACCCCCTGGAACTCGGGGCGGTTCTCGTGGAATTGAACGTCCTCACCCCGGCACAGTGGGAAATGGCACTCGTACGGGCCGGCGGAATCGAGCAACTTACCGCCGCACTCGGCCTCCTCACCCGAACCCCCGCACACTGGGCAAAGTGGACCAAGGTCAACGATTCCACCACCACCATCCGCTCCACCGCCCTCTCCGAGTTCCAGGTCCAGCAGATCCAGAAAGCCCAGAACGACGGCGGCTTGAAGAAACTCCCCAAGCTTCTGAAGTGGAACGACTACCTCCTGATCGAAACCCTCGGCAAGGGCGGGATGGGCGTCGTCTACAAGGGCTGGGACCTCGCCAACCAGCGGTACGTCGCGATCAAGCGGACTCACCGGGAATCCCCGGAAGCCCGCAAACGCCTCCGCCGGGAAGCGTCGCTGCAGAAGTACCTCAACCACCCGAACATCGCGAAGTTGTACAGCCGGGAGAAATTCGGGCACGCGGATCTGCTGGTGCTGGAGTACCTGCCCGGCGCTCCGCTCAACGAGGTGGTGTCGAAACGGAGGAAAGAGAAGAAGCCTCTGCCATGGGCGTTTGTCGCGGAGATGGCCGCCGACCTGCTCGACGCCCTCGACCATGCCCACGGCCGAAACCGCAAGGGGCTCACCGTCATCCACCGCGACATCAAGCCCGCCAACGTCATGCTGATGCGGACCAAGGTTCCGGGCGGCGAAAAATACGTCCCCAAACTCCTCGACATGGGCCTCGCCAAGTGGGATGGCGACCCCGTTGGAGAAGGCCAGTCCGGCACCGGTTCCTCGATGGGGGAGCAGATCACCGGGCAATTCCAACTTCTCGGAACGCCAGAATACATGGCCCCGGAACAGTGGGAAGGCGGCGGCGCTGCCCTCCCCGAGTCCGACACCTACGCCCTCGGCGGAACCCTCTACTACGCCCTCGCCGGCGAGCTCCCGTTCCCCTGCAAAAACTCCGGGAACAAGATGCTCTTCATGAGCGAACTCGCCCGGATGCACAAACTCAACGATCGCCCCTCCGTGCGGGTCCGCCGACCGGATGTCCCCGTGGAACTGGACCGCCTTCTCCAGCAGATGCTCGCGGTGGCCCCGAGTTACCGGGGGAAACCGTCCGACCTTCGCGACCAGTTTCGGGCGATTCTGGCGACCCCGCGACCGACCGGCCAACCCGGATCGAGTCGGGTGTCCTCCTCGTCGATCAGCGGCATTCTCGGCCAACCCCTGTCGCGAACCGGACCCAGCAGTGGAATTTCCGGGGTCACGCCGAGCTCATCCTCGACCACTTCGTCGACATCATTGCCGACCTCGTCTCCGAAACTGGTGACGCCGGGAGAACGCACGAGTGGAATCACCGCCCCGCCGCCGAACCGGGAGAAACCAGCGGACCTCGGCACGGAGGAGTTCCTGAAGCTGATGCGGGCGAACATGGAGAAGAGCCCGCCGCCGGGTCTGAGCATCGGCCGGAAGAGTCAGCCGGAGATCGCGATTCCGCCAGCGCCCCCGGAACCCGCATCTCCGTCGCAGTCTGCTCCTCCTGCTCCCCCGCATTCCCCGGCTCGCCCGGTGGCACCGCGATCCGGCCCCACCCCGAAGCCACCGGGTTCCTGGGCCGCACCGTTTCCCGACCCGCCGCCGCAGCCGCCGAAACCCTCGAAATCGCGGCCGGTCCCGCCACCGCCCGCGTCCAAACCCACGCCCCGACGCGCCTCGATGGACAACTTCAAGGCCGGCGTCCGCAACGTCCGGACCTCCGCCTCGCTTCTGATGGAAGATTCCCGTTCCGGTGCCCGGGAACGGAAAGCGGTCTCCGAGAAAGTCTTCGAATTCGTCAAGGACACGGCCCGGCCGCACCGCAACCCGATCCCCCTGATCCTCGCCGTCGCAACCGTCGCGGGCCTCGCCGTTTTCGTCGGCTGGATGCTCGCCGCCTGGATTGGCGTGATGATCGGCTTCACGGTTGGCTTCGCGTTCGTGCTCACCTCGGGTTCCGACGAGTGAGCCGGACCCCCATCAGACGCCCAGTTTCGAGAGCACCTGGTTCGCGATCGCCGACGGATCCAGAGGTTCCGAGACCTGCACCTCGATGTAGTTCGGAAGCTTGCGAATCTTCGTGATGTCGCTGCCGATGCCCACGTAGACGCTGTAGGGATCGATCTTTCCCGAATCCGCGAGAATGGTCCAGACATCTTGCGGCATGTACAATCTCGCCTGCAAATCCTCGGTCGTGGGTCCAACGGTGGTCTGGAAGACCAGGCCGACCCCGGTGGTGGTCCACTCGTCGAGCAGACCGTAGCCGCCGTTGATCGCGTTCGCCCCGGGGTCGACTCCGGCTGGGGGAACCGGGTCGGAAATGCCCACCACGGCCGATTTCGGGGCGAGCAATCCGACAATGGCCCCCGCGTCGACGCCGCTGCGGGAGCTGGGATCACCGACCCAGACGGAATCGAGGTGGGCCCCATCCGCGAGGCGGAGGATGTCGACTCGCGGGCCGCCGCCGAAGCCGGTCCCGACGACGATCTCCGGGGTTCCATCACCATCGAGGTCGGCGGCCCCCAGGGTGGATCCGACACGGTCGGTGTTCGCCCGCGCGTAAACGCTCCAGACCTCGGCACCGTTGTGATCGAAGGCGGCAACGCGGTCGGAACCACCAGCCTGGGCCGCGATGACTTCGAAATCCCCGACATAAGCGGTCACCACCGGGATCCCCGGCGCATCCGCAAAATGGGCCGTCGGCGTGAGCCGCGGCTCCAGACCCTGGAGATCGATCTTCATGATGCAATGCCACCTCAGACGATGCGAATTCCTTAGCCGACTCGTCGGATCGGCAAATTCGGCACGAGAGGATTTACGACGTGATTTCGCAGGATTTGCGGGGCAGGCTCAATGCAACCGATCGACGACGTCGAAGTGGGCGGGCGAGGGGAGAAGTGCAAGTCGGCGGTACGTGGGGTCGGTGACAGTGCGTTGTCACCGCGACGGATGAGTCGAGGGCGGAGGGTCGGCAAGCTCGTAGGTCGGGCCGGTCCGCTTCCACGCGCCGGGGGTCATCAGTTCCCGGGCACCCGAGATCATCGTCAGCACCACGATCGAGAGGAAGCCCCACAACAGGACCGCCGCAAGCGAGCCCCCGAAGGAAAGTCGCGGCAGTTGCGGGATATCCCGGCGAAGCACCGACCACAGCCACCAGACGACAAGCGCAGACAGGACAATGACGAGGAGGAAGAACGAGATCACCTGCAACCGCTCGACCGTCACCTCGGTGAGGCGGACGACGGGTGTTTCCGGTGGGAGCGGCAGAGGTGCGGGCATTCCCGCGAACAGTGTCACGGCTTACTCCTCGGCCACGCCGCGGAACATTCCGATGTAGCTGTGGTATCGGCGATCGCTGATGCGTCCGCGAGCGAGGGCGTCCTTGACGGCGCAGTTTCGCTCGTGGGTGTGGGTGCAATCCGGGAAGCCGCAGTGGGGCACAAACGGTCGGAAATCGCGGAAGTAGCCCTCGACTTCTTCCGGCCGGGTGTTCCACAGTTGCAGTTGGCGGACGCCCGGGGTGTCGACGACCCAGCCGCCGGTTTCGAGACGGATCAGTTCCGCGGTGGTGGTGGTGTGCTTCCCCTTGTTGTTGACGTCGGAGACTTCCTTGACCCGCAATTCCAGGCCGGGTTGCACGGCGTTGAGAAGGGACGATTTCCCGACGCCGCTCTGGCCGGAAAAGACGGTCGCCCGGCCGCGGAGTCGGTGCCGGAGCCGGTCGATGCCCAACCCGGTGACCGCACTCGTCAGGATCGTCGGGATTCCGAGTTGCGAGTAGGCCCCCACCAGCGGCTGGAGTTCGACCGGATCGGCGAGGTCGGCCTTGTTGAGGCAGACGACCGGGGCGAGTTCCCCTTTCGCCGCCGCCGCGATGTACCGGTCGATCAGGTGCGGTTTGAGGTCCGGATTCACGAGAGAAACCACAATCACCAGCTGGTCCACGTTCGAAACGAGGACGTGTTCCCGGCGGCGGGATGCGCGGGTCAGCACGCCGTGCCGGGGCTCGACGCGCTCGATCATTCCCTCGGCAGGGGTGGCGGATTCGGAGGGTTCCGGGGTTTCTTTTGTGGAAGGGGCCGCGTTCCCTCCGGCGAGGCGGATCCAGACGCGGTCGCCGGTGGTGACGATGTTCCGCTCGTCGGTGGCGAGGGATTTCAAAAGTCGGCGGACGGCACACCGGACGATCCGCGAATCTTCGAGTTCGACGTAGCTGTAGAGCCCGTGGACCCGCAGAACCCGGCCCGGCAGACACGCGGTTTCGTCGACGGCCGGCATCCCCGCGTCCGTGTCGGCGGCGATGGTCCGGTGGCGGGAAACGTCTCCCTTCGCGCGGACCCGCTCGCCACTGCTGGCATCGGCCGTACGGTCCGCGTCGTCGTGGAAGGCCCGCGTCAGGTCGTTTTCCCGCGGCGGTTTCGTGCGGTTCTTCCGGAGCTCGACACGGGTGAGTTTCTTCTTCGCCATACTGCGATTCTACCCGATGGAGAACCCGGGCGAGCCAGGAAGTGACCGGGCCGGGGGATATTCGAAGGGAGGGCGGGGAAGCAGAAAAGGTTCCGGTCGTGGCCCAGAAACCACCCCGGGATCGCGTAGAATGCCCTTGAGGCCGACCAGAAACCGACCTGTCGGCACCCAGATTCTCCTTCCGAGATCGACATGAGTTCCCTGCACGACCGGATCGCGCAGTTCCGCAAGATGGCGACCGACGACCCCGAGAACGAGCTTGGCCATTTCCGGCTCGGCCAACTCCTCGCCGAGGATGGTCAGCACGCCGAGGCGGTCAAATCTTTCGAGAAAACCCTCGAGCTTTCCCCGACCTTCTCCAAGGTCTACCAGCTACTCGGCGAGTGCTACGCGAAGCTCGACGATCATGCGAAGGCGATCGAGGTGCTGACCACGGGATACAAGGTCGCCGACGAGCGAGGCGATCGGATGCCGCGGGAGGCGATGGGGAAGATGCTGACGGACCTGGGGGCTGCGGTTCCGAAACCGGAGGTGGCCGCCGTCGCGGATGACGGACCGGACACGGGCTTCCGTTGCGAGCGTCCCGGTTGTGTGGCCGGCCGGCGGGCGAAGCAACTCCCGGCACCCCCGAACCTGGGCGGGAAACTCGCCGAGCGGGTCCACGGCAAGATCTGCACCGATTGCTGGGATTCCTGGAAGAAAGACTACTCCATCAAGGTCATCAACGAGCTTCGACTCGACCTCAGTTCCGAGTTCGGAGCCGCCGAGTACGACAAGCACATGCGCGGCTACCTGGGCTTCGAAGACGACCCGACCCCGTGACCCCGGCAGGTTCGCGATGGATTCCGCACCCGGCTACCTCGTGCAGTACGGCCGAGCCGCCTACGTCGGCCGCTTCACCATGCCCGATGATGTGGCCTGCTGCGCCCCCCGGTTCGCCCGTGCGGAGCGGGTCGTGGTTCGCACTCCGCGCGGCATCGAGATTGGCACCGTCCTCTGCGAGGCGACCGACCGCTTTGCCCGCCATCTCGCGCCCGGTTCGGGGGGCGAGGTTCTTCGCGTCCCCACAAAGGCCGACGAGGCTGGGATCAGGAATGCGGAAGATCTGGCTCGAAGGATCCTCGAAGCCGCCGATTCTGCGGGGCTTCCGATCGCTTTCGCCGATGCTGAGCCGATGCTGGATGGGCCGGTGATTCTGCATGCAATTCCCTTCGAAAAATGCGATGCGGACCCAATTCTCGCCGAGTTTGCGGAGCGATTCCACGTCCCGGTCCGGCTGTTGGATGTCTCCCGGACTCCGGCGGAGCGCGATGCCCCCGAGCCCACCTCAGGCTGCGGCAAACCCGGTTGCGGTACCGAAGGCGGGGGGTGCTCCACCGGAGGCTGTGGGACCGGTGGCGGATGCAGCACCGGCAGTTGCTCCCGCGGCAAAGTCCGCTCCGCGGAGGATCTCACCAGCTACTTCGCGGATCTTCGAGCAAAAATGGAAGCCGCCGACAACGTCCGAACTTCGCTCCGGTGATCGACGGATACGAAAACGACACGACATCTCTCAAGGGCATGCGAACCTGCATGGGTTGGCAAAACAGTCCCGATCGACACTTACCGTTTTCGAAGTGAATCACGTTTCCGATCGGGATTCTTCCGAGTGCGAAGGAACCCGGGGAGAAAGGCAGGCGAGGATCAGGGCCAGAATGGCGAGGGGATATTCAGCCCAGATCGGCCAGTCGCGGGTCATCCATGAAGGGGGTCGGCGGATCGTCCAACCTGATTTCGTCGCCATGTCGGCGGAAACCACGCCGAGGAACCACCCGTTTGCGAGCAAAATCAGGAGCAGAAAAGTGGTGACGAATGCAGCTCCGACCTCACCGCGTTTCCGGGCGACCAGAGCAGCGATGACCGCTATGACGCTCGGCGACATGACGGCGGGAATGTTCATCACCGGATTCGATCGAATCGCGGTGCCGTTGTGGTAGGCGATGATGACGGTGAGCGACATCATCGTCCACGCGGCAATCGCGATCGCGATGCGGACAGTTCCCATTTCCGAGTCCTGCTTACGCCAGACCCTTCAACGCCCCCGTGCTGTCGCCGAGGCTGTCGACCTTGATGCTCATGCGGTCGAGGAGGCCGAGCCAGAGGTTGTTGAGGGGCGTTTCCTTGGGGAAGCGGATGTGTCGGCCGGGTTTGAGGGTGCCGCAGCCGCGGCCGGCGACGAGGATCGGCAGGTCGTCGTGGTTGTGGGCGTTGCCGTCGGAGTTGCCGCTGCCGTACGCGACCATGCAGTGGTCGAGGAGCGTGCCATCCCCTTCGCGGATGCCCTTGAGTTTCTCCAGCAGGTAGGCGAGTTGCGTGGTGTGGAAAGTGTTGATGTCGCGGATCTTTTCCTTCTTCTTCGGGTCGTTGCCGTGGTGGGAGAGGTCGTGGTGCCCCTCGCGGACGCCGACAAATGGGTAGGGCCGGTTGCTTCCCTCGTTGCCGAGGACGCACGTGATGACGCGGGTGATGTCGGCCTGGAACGCGAGGGCGATCAGGTCGTACATCAGGCGGACGTGCTCGTCGTACTTCGCGGGCGGACCCTCGGGTGTTTTCATGCCGGCGGGCGGTTTCACCGGGGGAAGTTTTTCCGCACGCTCGATCCGGAGTTCGACATCGCGGACGGCGGAGAAGTACTCGTCGAGTTTGCGCTGGTCGTTGGAGCCGAGTTTCCCTTTGAGGTCGGCGGTGTCTTCGCGGACGAAATCGAGGACGCTCTTGCGGCGGGCGTCGCGTTTGAGGCGGTCGGCGTCGGGGGTGGTCGAGAAGAGCCGGGAGAAGACGAGCTTCGGGTTGACTTCCTTCGGATTCGGAAGGGTGGCGGATCGCCAGGACATGGTGGAGGAGTAGACGCAGGAGTAGCCGGAATCGCAGTTGCCGGCCATTCCGCCGGCTTCGCAGCCGACTTCGAGGGAGGCGAGTCGGGTCTGGTCGGCGAGCCGGCCGGCGGCGACCTGGTCGACGGAAACCCCGGCGCGGATGTCGGTGCCGTCGGTCTTGCGGGGCTGGGCACCGGTGAGGAAGGCGGCGAGGGCCCGGGCGTGATCGCCGCCGCCGTCGCCGTGGGCTCGGGCCTTGTCCGCCGTCAGGCCGGTGAGCACGAGGAGGTCATCCTTCACGCCCTTGAGCGGCTGCAGAATGTGCGGCAGATCGAAGTTCGGCCCCTCTGTCTTCGGCGTCCAGTCGGCCATGTTCTTGCCGTTCGGGACGTACAGGATGCACATCCGGTTCGGGGCCGGCGATTTCGTGGGGGAACCGGGTGCCGCCCAGGCGGTAACGTTCCCCATCGCTTCGAGCCAGGGGAGGGCGACGGTCGCACCGACGCCGCGGAGGACGGTCCGGCGAGAAACGGGCAGGGTCATGGCTGGGACTTCCCACGGCGGAGGCGGAACGGGTCGCTCGTCACCACGGCGGTGACGAGAGCGGAGAATGTGAAGCCGTCTTTGGCGGTCAGTTCGACAATACGGTCGACGTGCCGTTTGTCGGTTGGTTCCAGCCCACGCCCGATTGCGTAGGTCAGCATCCGCTCGGCGAGGCAGCGGAGGAAGAGGTCTTTTTTCGCGAGCAGAATCTGCTTGAGTTCGTGAGGGCCGGCGAATGTCTTGCCGTCGGGGAGGATGCCGGACGGATCGATCGGGGCCCAGTTCGCATCGGGATCTTTCGCCCGGAAACCGCCGACGGCGTCGAAGTTTTCGAGGCCGAACCCGAGCGGGTCCATTTTCGCGTGGCAGTTCGCGCAGGCGACGTTCTTGCGGTGCTCTTCCATCCGCTGGCGGAGCGTCCCGGCGGAGAGGGGCTTGCCGTCCTTCTCCAGTTCTGGCACGTTCGGCGGCGGGGGTGGCGGTGGTGTGCCGAGGAGCTGCTCGAGGACCCACTTGCCGCGTTTCACGGGGGAAGTTCGGGTCGGGTTCGACGTCACGGTTAGGACGCTTGCCTGCAGAAGGAGCCCGCCACGGCCGGTGCCGGCCAGGTTGACGCGGACGAATTTCTCGTTCGGAATCTGTTTCCCGCCCGGTTTGCGGGGCTTGGTGGCGGCGGTGTTCCCGGCCGTGTCCTGGATGCCGTAGTGCTGGGCCAGTTGCCGATTGAGGTACGTGAAATCGGCGTCGAGGATCTCCAGAACGCTGCGGTCTTCCCGGATCAGTTCCTCGAAGAAGAGTTCCGTTTCGGTTCGCATCGCGGTGCGAAGTTGCTCGTTGAAGCCGGGAAATCGCTTGGTGTCGGGCTGCACCTTCGAGAGCGGTTGCAGTTGCAGCCACTGCATCACGAAGTTGTCGACGAGCGCGTTCGCCTTCGGGTCGCGGAGCATCCGCTTGACCTGGGCCGGCAGATTGGCGGAGAGTTGCTTCTTCCCGGCGAGGGCGACCAACTCGTCGTCGGGCATGCTACTCCAGAGGAAGTAGCTCAGCCGGCTCGCGAGTTGGTACTCGTCGATGGGGTGGGCGTCGGGCGAATCGGGGCGGTCGTCGAGTTCGACCCGGAAGAGGAATTTCGGGGAAACGAGGGCGGCAACGAAGGCGGTCTGGCAGCCGGCCTCCCACTTCTCTCCGCGGGCGACGGCGGCGTCGACGATCTTCGCGAGCCGTTCGACCTCGTCGGCGGTTGCCGGCCGACGGTAGGCTTTCGACGCGAACCGGGCCATCACTTCGCGGGTTTGCTCGGCTTGCGGTTTCTTCGGGTCGCACGCCAGCAGTCGACGTTGCGACGCCGGCCGGGTGTCGAGCGGGCCTTCCAGTGCGAGGTGGTGGACGTACAGCTTCGGGTCCGGCTCGTCCTTCGACGGCTTCACCAGGGCGACGGCCATCCGGTGGAGGCCGAGGTTTGGCGGAACCTTGACCTCGAAATGGTTCGCCTTCTTCGGGTCGCGGGATTTGACCTCGACGGTCTGGAGGATCACGAACGGCTTCATTCCGGCGGCGTTTCCGACGAGGTTCTCGATGTCCTTGTCGGAGGCGAGGCCGGGGGCGGACTTGTCGCACAGGGCGAGGATCGCCATCTTCACGGGCTCTTTGCCGGTCGTCTCGGCGTAGACCTGGGTGCGGAAGATGTACTCGCCGTCGACGGGGACCTTGTAGGGCGTGTGGACCGGGCCGGTCTGCACGCCGTCCCCCTTGACGGAAATAGCTCGAAAGCGGTCCTTCATGGGGACATTGGCGGAGGCGGGTTCGGTGTACTGGGCGGACTGCCAGCGGCCGACGGGTTTCGGCGGGTTCGGAAAAATCGCCCGTTCCATGATGTTTTCGGCCGCCCCGAGGTACCGTTCCATCAGCACCGGGGAAAGCGTCAGCACGTCGCCGATGTTGTCGAAGCCGTGGCCGACATCGTCGGAGGGGAAGTCGTCGGCGGGGTTGAAGTCGATTCCGATCAGATCCCGGATAGTGGCGTTGTACTCGGCCCGGTTGAGGCGACGCATTGTGACCCGGCCGGGATCGGGCTTCGCGTTGCGGTCGGCGTGGTCGAAGATGCCCTCAATTGTGGCGAGAAACGCGTCGCGGTCAGCCTGGCTCGGCTTCGGTTTCTGCGGCGGCGGCATCTCCCCTGACTTCACCGCGAGAACCACCTGCTCCCATTTTTTCCGGGCTTTCAACACCGACGCGGAGTCCGAGAAACTCGCCAGGTTCAGATCGGCCTTGGGTTTCTGGGCATTGTGGCAGGAAACGCAGTGCTGCTTGACAAACGCGGCGGCCACGTCGAATTTCGGTGGTGGAACCGGCTTCCCGGCGGGCGGCTCGGCAGCGGGGGCACTCGGAAGGCGGCCTGGATTCGAGCCAGAACCAACAACCACCGCGAGCAGCAAGCCCGGAACAATCGCACGAGAGAACCGCATGTCGGCGTCCAGCAGGGCGGGAGAAGCGAATCTTCGGCAGGACTTGAAGTATACCACGCACCACGGCACGCCGCGAGGGAAAAGAGGGGGGAGCGACCCCATACTCTCCTGCAGAGACGAATCCGAGACGTGTAAGCCCGAAGCGTGAGCGAGGGTTGTTGGAATCGACCTGGCTTCCCGACGCTGGGATCGTCGCCTGGGTCTCGGAGTCGTAGAACCTCAGGGCCATTCGTAGTTCAAAGCTCGGAGCCGCTAATGAAGTTCCCTCTTCTGCTGGTCCTGATCGGAGTCGCGACGACGGTTCTGGCCGCACCGGTCACGCCGCCGCCAAAAGAACCGGACTACGGACCTGTGACGGACAAGCACCGAGAAACATCGCAGAAGAACCTGAAAGAGATTGGTCTCGCCCTCCACAATTATGAATCCGCTTATGGTGTGCTTCCGAACAACTACTCGGCGGACGGGAAGGCGCTGCTCTCCTGGCGGGTCGCGCTCCTGCCGTTCGTCGGTCAAGAAAAACTGTACAGGCAGTTTGATCAACGCAAGGCGTGGGATTCCCCTGAGAACAAGCGGCTGATCGAACAAATGCCCGAGATCTTCGCACCGGTGCGGGTCAAGGCGAAGCCGGGGGAAACGTTTTACCGCGGTTTCACGGGGAAAGGGACCGGTTTCGAACTCGGCAAGAAGCTCACGATCATCGGTATTTCGGATGGCTCTTCCAACACCATTGCCATCGTCGAGGCGGGGGAACCTGTGATTTGGACGAAACCCGACGACATTCCGTTCGACCCGAAGAAAGAGTTCCCGAAACTGGGGACCATGCTCGGCGGGGAGTTCCAGGCGGTGATGTTCGACGGATCGGTTCGCCGGTTTCCCAAATCCCTCGACCGGGACAAACTGCGAGCCATGGTGACCATCAGCGGTGGGGAGGAAGTCGACCCGAGTTCGCTCACCTTCCCCAAGAACCACCGCTGATTCTCCGGCGATGGCGACCCGCCGCCAGGGGATTGCTTCCGGATCCGCTGGCGGTACGATACTCCAATCTTTCTGCACACACGCGGATCCGCGATGGCGAGGCGTTTCGTCTCCTGGGATCTTTTTGGCTGGGTGGGGTGCTATGCCCTGCTCGGTGGGGTTCCGTTCGTTGCGGTTTTGTTCATGCCCCAGGATGTGCTGCAAACGCGAGTCGCTGGAACGGAAGAGCAGCCGATCCGGGCGGTCCAGGTCGGGATGTGGTTCCCGGTCACGATGTTCATCGCGGCGGGTACAACGCTTGTGGTGGGGTTGATTTCGGCAACGCTGCAGTTCGGAACCGGACGGCTCGGGATCATCGCACCAACGTGGGTGCGGACGTTCGTGGCCGTGTTTGGGGTGTCGGCGATTCTGGCGGGGGTGTTGCTGGTCTGGCTGAGCATCTCGCAGGGTGCACTTTTCGCGACGGTGCAGTACATTCTCGTGTGCATTTCTCTGGGAATCGGTCTGGCGACGGGTGCGACCTACTACCGGGACGAGTGATCTTCCGCGACTGGCCCTCGCCTAAGCTTCGGGCTAACGGAATTCTGGTGTCACAACGTCAGCGATTCGGGGTTAGCCCGAGGCGTAAGCGAGGGCGGAAGCAGATCCCTCGCTTACGCTTCGGGCTAACGGAAATTCTGCGATTCTTCCCTGGAAGCGACCGCTCCTGGGCAGTCGCGGTTTCTGTTCCGCTCTCGGACCGCCGGAAATGCAAGCAGGCTTGCGGGTGGGCCGCAAGCCTGGAGGATCCCCAAACAAGTGGGATGCAAGGATTGTCAGCCCACCTCGGCGGGAGGGTTGAGATCCCCCGTCGAAAGTGCAGCTTTGGCGGCTTCCTGCGCTGCCTGAATCGTGGCCAGTTCGCCAGCGTTCAGGCGTGCCGTAACGGATTCGATCACATCGGTCCGGATGTCCGGACTCGCTTGGACTGCTTGCAAAAGACCCGCCAGTTCGGCAGTTGGTGTAAACGTCGCTGGTTCCGTCGCTCCTCCCTCGGCGGGACGAGCACCAGGCCGGGCGGCGGTTGACTGAGTTTGCGTGACGGGCGGTTGACCCGAGGTCGGCTCGATTCTCATCGGAAAGTCACTCCTCGGACTGAGTTGGCGACCATTATCAGTCCTAGATTCATGGTCGACGCAATCCCGGGTATGTTGCCAAATTTCTCAACCGAGGCAACAGCAATCGGATTCGACTCGATGTAAGGAAATCCCCGGACGAGCCGGTTGCCCGCCCGTCTGGAGATTTTCCCGATTCCCCTTTCCCCTCGCAATTCTACCTCGCCTCGATTCGATCATCACTTCCACCCGGGAGTTTGCCGAACGGAGGCATGGCAGCGATGCAGACAGACACGCACACGGAACCGCCTGCCGCAACCCCCGCATCATCCGCCCTCGCTGCCCCCCCGCGGCGATCGTCGCTCGGCCGGAAGCTGGGTCGATTGCTGGTCGCGGTTCTGCTCGTGGGGATCGGAGTCGTTGTCGGGACACTGGCCGGTGGGTCCCGGGCGCACTCGGAAGTCAGCCCTCCCCCGGGGCCGCACCCGGTGACGGCGGCGGAGGAACATCCCTCGGACCCCCACGCGGCGATGCTCCGACGGGTCGACCTGGCTCTCCGGGCTGGGCGATTCGCGGACGCGCTGGAGGTCTGCCGGGACGACCACGCAGCCGGGGGAGATGCCCACTTCCAGGCCCGGGTGCGATACCGGGAAGGGCTCTGCCTCGAGGGACTGGGGCGATTCCCCGAGGCGGCGGCGTGCTACACCAAGGCCCAGGAACCCGAGGACGATGTCGGTGCCTGGGCGAGGGCGACCCTCGGTCGGATCCGGACGATGTCGGACGACCCGGCCGGAGCCTGGCTGCTGCTCCATCGCGTCGTTCTCGTGTCGGGGCACCCGGATTGTGAGAAAGGGCACATCCTGGCGGAATGCTTGCACGTCCGGGCTCAGCTTCTGGTCCGCAAACTGGCTCCCCCCACGGAACCAGACCCTTACGACCCCAGCGTGCTGGCGTGGGCCCCGTTCCACGGTGGCGTGATCGACTACCTCGACTGGCTTCCGGAGCAATCCTCGCCAACCCACGAGGAGCATCCCCACGATGGGATCCCTCCTCCTCGGGCGAAGATTGTGACCGATCCGCATCATGCCGCTGACCCGCAGGGGAATCCGCACTCTTCCGGGCACCCGGTTGAGAAACCTCTGCCTGGAAAATCCCCGCCACCGGACAGTCACGGTCACCAGAAGCCACCGGAAAAGCCATCGCACGCACCGGTTGGAAAGCATCTTCCCGGCCCCGCCGAGGCTCACGCTGGCCCCGCCGCGGCTCACGTCGACGCTCACGGGCACGGGAAGGATCCGCACGCGAAACCGACGGTTCCCGGGCACGCGGAGAAGGCGGTGCCGGCTCGACCCGTCGTCAAACCGGTCCCCTTCCGGGTCGTGCGGTCCTCGAAATCCAAGCTTCCCGTCGTCACCGGCACCGCTCCCGAGGCGATGGCCGTCGATGTGATCCGCACGGTCGGCCTGACGGCAGGGTTGGCGGTGGAAATGGACCCGGCCGCCGCCGGCATGCTCTCCGGACTCGTCACCTCCGTCGCCGTGGAGCAGGTCCCGCTCCCGCTGATGCTCGATGCCCTGACGCAACCGGCCGGGCTCGGCTGGAGGATCCGGAACGGCGTGCTGGACATCCGACCAGAACCCAAAGCCGCTTCGACAGGTCCTGCACGGGCGATCGAGGCACTGCAGACGGCGCTCGAACTCGAGCCAGCCCACCCCTCCCACCGGGCGGAGCAACTGGCCCTCGCGAACCTGCTGCTCTCCTCGGGTCACGCCCTGGACGCGACCCGAATCTACCGCGAACTTCTCGACGAACGGGGGCACGCTCCGGAAGCGGCCCTCGCCGCCCACAACCAGGGGCTCCACGACCTGCACACCGGGGATCTCCTCGGGGCTCGATCGCGGTTCCTCGAGGTTCTCGACCGGCGACCGGCGCCGGTCTGGCGTGCGGCGGCCTCGTGGTGGATCGCGAGAAGCCACCTCGATGCCGGCGACTTCCCGCCCGCCATGCAACCGCTGCAACTGGTCGAGAAGTGCCCCCACCGGAAACTCGCGACGGCCGCATCCCTGGGGCTCTGCATGACGAGCCTCTTGCAGGGGCACGAGGACGAGGCGCGACTCGTGCGAACCGCGATGCGAAACCCGATCGACCCGGAGGCGGTCGCGATTTCCGGGTGGATCGACGCTCTGTTTCGCTACCGCGTCTACCCGTCGCCGCTGCGAGGGGATGCGTTCGCGAGTGCGGCGAAGGTGGCGAAGGATGGGGCGTACCTGGGGCCGGCGGGGCCACTCCTGACCGGCCGGGTCTACCGGGAAATGGGCCGGCTTGAGCCGATGGCAGATCTGTACGACCGGTCGGCCCTGACCGCACGCGGCCCAATCGCGACGGAGATGACTCTGGCGGTCGCGGATCACCTGGACCAGACCGACCGGCGGGAGGCGGCCCGGGTGCGCTACCTGGCGCTGGCGGCGGCGGATCTGGGTCCGGCCGGGGCCAAAGCGGAGCTTCGACTCGCGGAAATTGCCATGGAACAAGGGAAAATCACCGACTGCATCCGTCACGCCCGGTCAGCCCTCGCACGCCGAGGGAGCGACCGGGAGGATGCGCTGCGAATTCTCGGGAGAGGGTACGA
The DNA here is from genome assembly GCA_964552815.1 of uncultured Alcaligenaceae bacterium. Taxonomy (GTDB): domain Bacteria; phylum Planctomycetota; class Planctomycetia; order Gemmatales; family Gemmataceae; genus CAYUHJ01. Next base: position 119,074 of record CAZKIQ010000013.1, read on the forward strand.
AACCGCCGGGGAGTACCGGCGAGCCGCCGACTGCTTCGCCGGTCGCGTGCCCCTGGATTGATCGTCCGGGTTCTGGCATCGCCAGCGACGGCCCCACTCCCGACGAGGACCGACCATGTTTGCCAGCATCGACCATGTCGAGACGTTTTCCACCGCGACATCGGTCTGTTTCGCGGCGGAGAAGCACGATTTCTCCGGGGTATTGTTGTCGTCGCTGGTCGCCGGCTTGGCGTCGCTCTGTGCCCTGGCGGCGGCCCTGGCCATCCTCGCGAGCCGCTCCCGCGAAACCGGGCGACCCTGGTGGTCCCTGCCGACGCTCGCGATCACCCTCCTGGTTCCGGTCGCTCAGATCGCCCAGATCGTCGCATCCCCGGGTCCCTCGGTGCCGGTTCTGGTCCTGGCACTGGTCCAATCGCTGGCGTGTGCGTGGCTCGGGTATCGCGGGATATTCCACGAGGAACCGGCCGCCCCGGCGCCACCACCACCACCGCGTGCGAAGCCGGCGCCTGCCGAGCCGGTGTCACGCCCGACTCCGACTCCGACGCTCCACGCCGCCCACATCGGGCTTCTCCGGATTCTGGAGACGGCGTGGACGGCGTCGGAAGATGGGATCATGGTCGCGAGCCCGAAACCGTCCGGGGTCGGCGTGCAGATCGTCTACACCAACCCCGCCTTCGAGCGGATCACCGGATACTCTTCCGCAGAAGTCGCCGGCCAGAGCACCAGCAACCTCTACGAGACGGACCTCGGCCCGTTCGTACCCGATGCCGTCCGCACCGCGATGCAGGGCCAGTCGCCCGTCCGCATCGAGGTTCCGATGCGACGCAAGACCCACCAGCCCGTCTGGACGGAGTGGCAGGTCTTCCCCGTCTCCAATGTCCACGATCGGCACGGAGACACGATCGTGGTCATCCGCGATATCACAGAGAAGCGACGGGCCGAGTCGGAGGCCCAGGGATCTCGGGATTTTGTCGGCTCGATGCTGGAGCACCTTCCTGCTCTCGTTTCCGTGACGGATGCCGAGGATCGGATCCACCTCGTCAACCCCGCGTGGGTTCGCACCACCAAGGTTCCTGCAGAACAGGCCACCGGTCGGCGAATCTCGGAGGTCCTTCCGCAGGCGACGGCGCAGATTCTCGCACGCCATGCCCAGGCCGTCCGCTCCACCGGACGAGCCATCCGCGGCAAGACGGTTCTCGATCTCGGTCGGGGCGTGCGGAACTACGTCACCGTCCAGTTCCTGCTCCCGAGCGGCCTCGTCGGAGTCGTTTTCGTCGATGTCACCGACCAAACCCGGGCCGAGGAAGCGCTGCGACAGAGCGAGGAACGATACCGCATGCTCTTCGATGGCAACCCGTACCCCATGTGGGTCTACGACGAGCAATCCCTCAAAATCCTCGCGGTCAACGAGCCCGCGATGACGGCGTACGGGTACACCCGCGAAGAATTCCTCGGCATGACCCTCCGCGATATCGCACCCACGGACGACGTCCAGGCTCTTGCCAGCACGCCGCCCCCTTCGCCGGGGTCAAGCGGCCGACTTTCCCTGTGGAGGCACCGCACCAAGGCGGGCGTCCTTCGCGAAATCGAGGCCACCTCGCACTGCGTCCAGTTTGGATCCCGAGCCGCCCGACTGATCGTCGCCTCCGACATCACCGAGCGGAAACGGGCGGAAAAGGCGTTGCGGCAACAGGAAGATTTGCTAAAGAACATCCTGTCGCACGTTCCCTGCGGCGTCTACTGGAAAGACCGTGCCTCGATTTACCTCGGCTGCAATGACCGCTTCGCCCAGGATGTCGGGCTCACGGTCCCGGGCGAAATCGTCGGGATCACCGACTACGAACTCGGAATCGACGCGGAACAGGCCGAGTTTTCCCGCGAAATCGACCGTCACATCATCAGTTCCGGGGAGCCGGTCCTCAACGAGGAAGAGGTCCGATCCCGCCGGGATGGGACGAAGCAGACGCTGCTGTCGAGCCGGGTCCCATTCCGCGACACCTCCGGGGCCGTCACCGGCGTGGTCGGGGCCTACCTCGACATCACGGACCGCAAGCGGCTCGAGGAGCAGTTCCGGCAGGCCCAGAAGATGGAGGCGATCGGCCGACTCGCCGGCGGGATTGCCCACGATTTCCGGAACTTGCTCACCGTCATCATCGGCAACACGGAACTTCTGCGGGAAAGTAACCACGACGAGGAAGAACTCCGAATGATGTCGGAGATCGCCGAGGCGGCGGAGCAGGGGGCGAACCTCGTCCGCCAGCTTCTGACCTTCTCCCGGCCGCAACAGGCGAAGCTGGAAGTGATCGACCTCGCCCGGGTGGTGCAGGGAACCTCGGGGATGGTCCGCCGACTTCTCGGCCGGATCCTGGTGGTCTTCGAGTGCCCCGACCACCCCGTCTACATCACCGCCGACCGAGGCCAGATCGAGCAGATCGTGATGAACCTCGTCGTCAACGCCCGGGATGCGATGCCCACCGGGGGCCGGCTCCGCATGGCGATCTCCACAATGGACACACCGACCCCCATGGCCCGGCTGTCGATCGCCGACACCGGGTGTGGCATGTCCGCGGAGATCAAGGACAAGATTTTCGACCCGTTCTTCACCACCAAGGGACCCGACAAGGGAACTGGCCTCGGCCTCGCGGTGGTGCAGGGGATCGTGAAGCAGGCGAAGGGAATGATCGCCGTCGAGAGCACCCCGGGGGAAGGGACGACCTTCCACATCACGTTCCCGCGGGTGGATTCCCCGGATGGCCGGAATCTCCGGTCGAGCAGCGCGAATCTGGTGATCCCGGCGTCGATGACGGGGCGGAACTCGGAAGCGGTGGCCTACTGATCGCCGGGGAAAAAGAAGCAGCCGATCTCATCCCGAGATCGGCTGCTTCACGACAACGCACTTCGGGCAGTACCACGGAGCCGGTTCGTACACCGGCCGAGGGCTGCGTTTCCGGCACGTCGCGCACAGGTACCGCTTCCCCCGCGGGGCCGTTTTGGGGCGGACCTTCTTTCCCGAGTTGTCTCGTTTCTCCCCCATGGCTGGGTCCTCCGTGTGACGCGATTCCGCAGACAGGAGATATCATCAGGCTGCCAGGTTCGCCCGGAACGCACAAGACCATCGAGAAATTCGAAACTGCGGGGTGTACGCATGAGCGAATCGCCGAGGAACCAGCCATCGCGGGTCGAGGTGCAGAACCTATTCGCGAATGTGCCGCGAAATCTGCCGAAGGAACTCGTCCAGACGCTTCTGCCAATCCCGGGCGGACGGATCGAGCGGATCGTTTCCCACGGCCACGTTTCTCCGGAGAATTTCTGGTACGACCAGGACCAGAACGAGTGGGTGATCGTGCTGCAGGGGTCGGCCCGGTTGCAGTTCGAGGACGGCGTGATCGAGATGGGGCCGGGGGATTTTGTCAATATCCCGGCGAAGATGCGGCACCGGGTGGAATGGACCACACCCGACGAGCCGACCGTCTGGCTTGGGGTGCGGTACGGCGACGCGGGATGAGCCAGGGTGTCCCTATTGTTTGGGGCGACCGGGAGGGCGAGGCTCCTGCCGAGCCGA
>CAZKIQ010000014.1:0-115528 GCA_964552815.1 uncultured Alcaligenaceae bacterium
CTCGCCACCGGAGCCGACCCGACCCGATCGGCCGACATGGTGGGAGGAGTGGTCATCGGCGTTCGCGAAGTCTCGAAGGTGTCCGAAGTGCGAGGGGGAACTGCACCGCGAGCCCTGGGAAGGCCGCCCGCAGGCCGGGCCCGAACCCGAGCCGGCGACAGTGCCGACCGGGGCAACGGGGTGCGATAGCTCGTGAGTCGATGAGATGGTTCGATACGGTGACCGTTCGAGAACCGACCGCCAGGCCGGCCCGGGGACTGCTGCGCCGAGTCGGGAAATGGTGCGAAAATCGGCGGCTCGGCGTCGGTGCAACCGCGTGAAAGGGCCCGCCCAGAAGCCGTCGATGGTCACCGATTGCCCATCTCAGTCTGCCGGTGAAGTGCCCGTCGGGACGAAATCCCCATAGCCAGTCCCGGTCGCGGAACGCTTCGGCTGTCGTTCAACACGACAGTTGCAAGCGTGCTCCGCTTCGCTCCGACGCCTGCAACCGCCTGATGCGTTGGCATCGTCGACACGCCCAGCGACCTCGGGTTTAATGGTGGTCTACCGACTCACCCCGAACTGGTCGATTGGCTCGCGAATGATCTCATAGCCAACAAGTTTTCACTGAAGCATATCCACCGCCGGATTGTCACCTCCGCCGCGTATCGCCAGAGTTCCAGGTCCAACCCGGAAGCCAGGCTGGTTGACGCGGACAACCGACTGCTTTGGCGAAAATCGCCGACTCGGCTGGAAGCGGAAGCTGTTCGCGACGCAATGTTGCAAGTCTCGGGGCAACTCAACCCTGCCGGCGGCGGACCTGGGTTCCATGATGTTCGCATTTACCACAACGCCGGCACGACCTATTACGAACCCATCGACCCTGCGGGCCCGCAATTCCACCGTCGCACCATCTACCGGTTTTCCCCGCGTGGCGAGCGAAGTTCCGTACTGGAAACCTTCGACTGCCCCGACCCATCCGCCGCCACCCCGCGACGGCAGGTCACGACGACACCATTACAGGCCCTTGCGCTGTGGAACAACGCGTTCGTCCTGCGGATGGCCGACCACTTCGCAGAGCGTGTGACGAAGGACGCAGGCAAAGATGTCGCCGAGCAAGTGAAGCGGATGTATCGCATAGCCTTGTCCCGTGACCCCTCTCAGGAAGAGGCAACGGGGGCGGCGGACTTGGTTGGGAAGCGCGGTCTCGCCGTCCTGGCCCGGGTCCTGTTCAACAGCAACGAATTCGTGGTGGTGGAGTGATCGGAGTCGTCTCGAACGCCGGTGGATGAGGCATCAATGGAGTCACCAATTCCCATGAATCGCCGGCACTTCTTCGACTGGTCTATACGAGGACTCGGGGCGGTGGCGTTTCTGCACTTGCTCAACCGCGACGCCCGGGCCGAGAGGCACCACCCCGCGAAGGCGAAACGCATCGTGCACATCTCGCTCATCGGCGGGTTGAGCCACCTTGATTCCTTTGACCCCAAGCCCGAGCTGGAACGGAAGCACGGAAAACCGCTCGATACAAAAGAAACCCCCGATACGTTCTTCGGCAAACTCGGGCCGCTGCGGAAGTCAGATTTCGCGTTTCGAAAACGGGGTCGATCGGGGCTTGAGGTCTCGGACCTCTTCCCGCACATTTCCGAGCTAGCGGACTTGCTGACGGTCGTCCGCTCGATGACCGCGGAGTCGGCCAACCACACCCCGGCCCTGTACTACGCGAATAACGGGTTCCAAACGAGCGGCTTCCCCTCAGCCGGAAGCTGGGTCAGTTATGGGCTGGGCTCGATGGCGGACGACCTACCCGCGTACGTCGTGCTGCCAGACCCACGGGGGCTGCCAAACGGCGGAGCGTCGATTTGGTCGAGCGGTTTCCTATCGGCCGAGCATCAAGGCGTGTTGATCGGTGGCGGTGAGTCTCCGGTTCGAGACCTGTTTCCCGCGACGAAACGCTCAGCAGTGGAAGAGTCGGACTCTCGTGCGTTTCTGGAGAGGGTCAACTCGCTTCATCGAGAGCGGGCCGGCGATGATGGTCTACTCTCCGCCCGGATGCGGAGCTACGAACTGGCCGCGAAGATGCAACTCGCCGTGCCCGCCGTCACGGATGTGTCGAAAGAAACCGCCGAGACGCAGAAGTTGTATGGTCTCGATCAGAAGGTCACCGCTCCGTTCGGCCGGAACTGCCTGCTCGCTCGTCGACTGCTGGAAAAAGGGGTCCGCTTCGTTCAGCTGTTTTCCGGCGGTCCGATCGCCGGTTCTCCCCGAGCCAGCTGGGATGCCCACGAGAACGTGCGGGAAAACCACGGCGTGGAGGCGGCGAAAATCGACAGGCCGGTCGCCGGGTTACTCGCGGACCTCAAACGCACCGGCTTGCTAAAGGATACCCTTGTCCTTTTCACGACGGAGTTTGGGCGGACCCCTTTCACACAGTCCGATGCGAACGTCGTCGGACCGGGGCGGGACCACAACAAATACGGCTTTAGCGTCTGGCTCGCCGGGGCGGGGCTAAAATCGGGTATCGCGTTCGGTTCCACCGACGAGGTCGGCTGGAAGGCAGCAGACCACCCCGTGCAATGGTACGATTTCCACGCCACCGTGCTGCATCTGCTCGGGCTCGATCACGAAAAATTGACCTTCTACCACAATGGTATCCGCCGGCGCTTGACCAACGTGCATGGCGAAGTCATCAAGGGAATCCTCGGTTGACTCCTGGTGCTTCGAGGCCGAAGGGTCCCCGGTCCTTTCATTGCAAGTGGTCCTCGTCCCAAGTGAGGCCGAGGGTTTCGGGCTTCCTGTGATCGATGCATTGGGTTACGGGGCGTCGGTGGCGGCTAGCAACATTCCCGTGATGCGGGAAGTGGGAGAAATCGCCCCGAACGGGCTGAAGACGCACCTCCTCGATCGCTTCTCCACCTCACGTCGATCGTCCACCGTCAACCCGAAATTCGGCCGCACTTCTCACTCACTTCTCGATCCATCAGGTTCCCGAATTGCTATCATGGCTGTTGGAATCATACTCGTCCAACCTGAGGTTCGTCTTTTATGTCCGACGAACTGATCTTCCTCGATGAGGTGAAGGCCCATCCCGACGACCTTTTGCGGCGGCTTGTGTTCGCGGATTGGCTTGAGGAGCAGGGCTCTGAACTTTGCGTGGCGAAAGCCCGATTTTTGCGGGCCTGGTGCTACCTCCATGAGATCCCTCTCACGGATCTGGAGGGCTATGCGACGGCTGCGGAGGAGTTGGAAAAATTCAAACAGGAGTTGCCTGAGGAGTGGCTGCTGGGTTTGGATGCGAAACGGTTCCGTCTGAATACAAGGCAGGCCCTCGAGACTCGGCTGATTGCGTTCTTCCGGGCTCATGGCATAGAGGATCCCGAGATCGACGGAGTGACAAGCGAGAAAGACACGTTTCTCGTGTATTATTCGGAACTCGTTGATTCGGTTGTTCGAATCCCACGTCAATTACGCGTCTGCCAAAAGACGGGACGGGTTCACACCTCTGACTATTCCTTCACAAAATCGAGCTCGCCAGGCAATCCTTCTCCCTCAACTGTGCAGGACGTTCTCGGTGAACGCGCACAAGTCGACATTTGGCGTGAGCATTCCCGTCTGCAAGATCGGCGGAGAAAAAGCTTCTGGGGTGAGATGTCGATATTCCTGGGGTTGATCGTGGTCGGTTACCTGACCATGTTGTTTTATGGATCAAAGCACGCCGGATTGTTGATGTTTCCCACTGCCATCTTGTGCCTCATGATGCTGTATCTCTATATCACCGAGTGGAGTGGTTCCCGGCAAATTTGATCCGACTGTGACCGTCATGAGTTCGGAAACAATCAAGGACCTAGTCACCTCGGCTGGCTCGGCGGATTCGGCTGGGGTCCGAGTAACGCAGCCAGGGCGGCGCGTTGCTCAGGCGGTAGCGCTGCGAGCTGAACGAGCAAGTCTGTCAAGGAGGGGGAAGTGGGGGAAGTCGGCATGTCGGCACTTTCGTGGGCACATTTCTCGGGAACATTCATATTTCCCATGATTTCCAGCGATTTTGATGGATAGCCGCTTGATTGGGGTGCAAGAGGTCGTGGGTTCAAATCCCGCCGGCCCGACTATCTTTCTTGAGAAGCCCTTCGGCGATGGCGTCGAAGGGCTTTCTCATTTCAGGGACGAGACTTACGCCTACAAGCTTCCAGTTCAAACAGACGATTTCGAGGATTCGGCGTTTCGCTGCGTGATCCGCCGCAAACCAATTCTCCCGCAGGTTTTGCGAAAGTTCAAACGCTTTCAGGGCGAGGTCGATGGTCTCGTTCCTTCCCCGGCTGCACGTCTCGATCTTGAGCCGCAGGGCGGCTTCCTCGTCACGTAGCTCTTGAGCCTTGGCAGCGAAGGTCTCGGCGTCGATTGTCATTGGGCGCTTGTTTTGAGCGCCCCTTGACAAGCTGAACATCTAGTTCGAAAAATCGCGACGGACTAATCCTTCAAAGTCACGACGCAAACATGAGCAACCGTCGAAGTGCAGATTCTACTCCCCCGCCCCTTCCGCAACGACGGGTCGAGTGCCTCCTCTCGAGATCATCGAGTTGTTTCCGAAACGCGACGCGCGTCCGGCAGACACCCGCACCACACCTCCAGACGTGAAGTCGGCGCGGTTGCTGCTGGCGAAGGCATTGCATTTTGCCGAGAATGTCATGGGTCGTGAGGAACTGGATCTGTATCTCCGCCGAATTCTGGCGGATCTTGCGACTGGCGAACGGAATTTTCCCCGGAATACGGAATGACAGCGAAGAAACTCGACGGAAAAGGTCTGGCTGCGACGATGCGGGCCGACATTGCCGCCCGCGTCGCAGACCGCACATCCAACGGCCGACGCCCACCCGGTCTCGCTGCCGTCCTCGTTGGCGACAACCCCGCCAGCCAGACCTACGTCCGAAACAAACGGAAATCCTGCGAGGAAGTCGGAATCCGAAGCTGGCTCCACCACCTGCCCGAGGACACTCCGCAGAATGCGCTTCTCGACCTGATCCAGAAACTCAACGCCGACCCCGAGGTGCACGGGATCCTCGTCCAGCTTCCGCTTCCGTCTCACATCGACGAAAAAAGTGTCATCGAGGCGATCGACGCGAACATCGACGTGGATGCGTTCCACCCGGAGAACGTCGGGCTGCTCATGACGGGACACCCCCGGTTCTTCCCCTGCACCCCCCGCGGCGTCGTCGAGCTTCTGCTCCGCAATGGCATCGACCCGGCCGGGAAGGAAGTCGTGATCGTCGGGCGGAGCAACATCGTCGGCAAGCCGCTCGCGATGATGATGGTGCAGAAACGGACCAGCTTCAACCCGGCGGGCTGCGATGCGACCGTCACGATCGCCCACACCCGGACGCCGGACCTCCCGGCGGTCTGCCGACGCGCCGACATCCTCATTGCGGCCGCCGGCAGGGCACGCCTCATCACCGCGGACATGGTCAAGCCGGGTGCTGCCGTCGTCGATGTCGGAACCAACCTCGAGAACGGGAAACTCGTCGGCGATGTCGACCCGGCCGTCTGGGAAGTCGCCGGCGCCATGTCCCCCGTCCCCGGCGGCGTAGGCCCGATGACCATCACAATGCTGCTCGAAAACACCCTCCGCGCCTCGGAACTGCTCGACGGCTGACCACACCCTGGCTCCGGCCGACCCGGTTCAATCCCCGCCGGGGTGGCTTTCCCACCAGTCCGCATCGACTGGGTAGACGTCGCCCCGGACCGGGACCGCCTCACCATCCGCCAGAACCCACGCCCGTTTCGAGTACGCGATCAGGCTGAGGTGCGGCCGGCGGCGGACCGCGATCGCCGTGACCGCTTCCATCTCTCGTCGCTCGCTGGGGCTCGGGACCACCGCGACGGTCGAGAGGTGCGGGCATCCGTTGGCCGCCCAAACCGGCTCCAGACTCTCCAGCGAATCCCGGACGCTCAGCCAGGTCAGATTTGGAAACTCCACCCGGGCGAGGGAGTCGAAACCCGGCCGAGTCAGACGCCCGGACAGTTCCAGTTCCCACAACTGGGGCAGAAACCGGGCCGCCAGCATCGCCTGGATCTGTCGGTCGCAGGTCTCGGGGTTGAAGTTCGACACGAACATCCGCAACCGACGCAACCCCGTCAGAGACTCCCCCCATCCCCTCGGCACCGGTGCCGGGTCCGTATCCGGGTCGAAGGTAAAAATTTCTAGAGAATCCAGGTTCCGGAACCGCTCCACGCTCCCAAGTTGCTCGAGATTCGCGATCGGGCACCCGCTGACCTGTAGGTTTCCCGGTGGCACCCACATTTGCTCGCGAAGCAGTTCTTCGAGTTCGAACCAGGTCGCCGACACCGCCCGGAGGGAGCGTCCGGCCCGCAGCAACCGCACACGGTCGGGGTGGCGTGGGGTGACGTTCTCGACGTCCCCCCAGCCGGCGTGGTTCCACAACATCGAGAGATTTGCCGATTCCAGGTGTGGCCAGTGCCGGGTCGATTCGAGGTATTCCCAGTCGACATCGCCGGCGAACGCGTCGCGGTCGGCGGACTCGGAGGTGAGGTCAAGTCGGCGCAAGGTGGCGGGGAAGGAGTCGAGGAGGGCCCGAGCGTACCCGGGGGCGGCGGTCACCGCGATGGAGTCGAGAGCGGGAAGATCGAGGTTCCGGAACAGTTCCGAGATCGCGTCGCGGTCCCCCTGCCAGACGTTGACCCGGAGGGCTCGCAACCCCGCGAGATGGGGGCAGCCGCACAGCAGGGGGCGAAGCTCCGTGAGTCGCCCGGCCAGTTGCAGCGTGTGGAGCTTCGCCAGTTCCGGTCGGCGGGCGACGGCATCCCCCGTCCCCTCCGCCAGGATCAGGATCATCTGCTCGAGCGGAACGACGTCCCAGTCCTCGGAGCGGGTTCGGAGCAGTTCCCGGGAACCGATCACTACGCCGGCGATGAGTCCGCGTCGGAAGAGAATTTTGCCGCCGGGGATGTGGTCGAGAAACGGTCGGCGGGGCGGGTCGGTCAGGAGGCCGCATCGGCGGGAGCGAGCGAGGAGAACGGGGAAGGACGGGTCGGTCTCCGCGGTGCGGGCGAGTTCGATTTGCGTCCGGAGAAACTCGGCGTGTTGCGGTTCCCCGTGCTCGTCGAGCCAGTCAGCGAGAACGAGCCGACGGACATCGTCCGTCGGCTCGGCAGCAATCCCTCGAAGCAGAGCGTCCTCGCTCACTTCTTGTACTCTTCGAGCTTCTTCTTGAGGAACTCTTTCTGGCGATCGTTTTCCGCCGCCGCGATCGCCTTTTCCAGCAGCGCGATGGCCTTGGTTTTGTCGCCGGCGTTCGAGTAGGTCTCGGCAGCGCCGTACAGCGCGACCGGCGTGTCCCCCTCGATCGTCAGCACCGCGTCGGCGGCCTGCGTGGCAATCTCGATGTGCTTCTTGTCCGGGTTGAGTTCCTTCGCCGCCCAGATGTTCCGGAGATTCCCGAGCAGGCTCGCGTTCTTCTTCTCGATCAGCTTCTTCAGCAGCGGCTCGGAAAGGGCCTTGGCGTCCTCGATTTTCTTCCCCTGCATCAGCATCGCGACTTTGCTGACCTGGAACATCTCCTGCTTCGCCTTGTGCGGGTTCGCCTTCTCGTACTCGGCGAGTTGCTTGAGGGCGGTGTCGATGTCGGTCTCGGCCTTGGCGAAGATTTCGCCGAGTTTCTTCGCATTTTCCTGGATTGCGTCCACGTCCGCCTGGCCACGCCAGGTGCCGTCGATCACCTTCGGAAGGACGTCATCGAGTTCCATCGGGTGCCCGATAAACGCGATCTTGCCATCCTTCCCGACCACGAACGAGCACGGGATTCCGTCCTGGCCGGCGGCTTGCATGTACGCCTTGTCCGTTTCCCGGCTGTCGCAGTAGGCGTAGGTAAACCCGAACTTCGCCCCCTTTTTCGCGACGAATTTTTCGACGTCTTCCTGGGAATTGTTGGGGTCCTTGGACGTGACCGCGATGACCTTGAGGCCCTTGTCCTTGTACTCCTCGCGAATCTCGGCGAGGTGCGGCATCGAGGCGATGCAGGGGCCGCACCAGGTGGCCCAGAATTCGAGAATGTAGACGTTCCCCTTCTCGATCTTGGTTTCCGGCCCGTTGAGCCACTTCGTGACGGTCAACGGCGGGGCGACATCCCCGATGCCGAGTTTCTTCTCCGGCTCATTGGGCTTCTTGTCTTCCGCCCGAGAACACGCCGAGACGGCAGTGAGGAGGGCAAACGCGAGCAAAGTTCGCATGGGAATTCCTGGAGGGGAAACAACAAACACGACGGGCCAGGGGCGATCCGTCTAGCTGGTATTGTACGGGAGCATCCGTCGGCGGGGATCCAATCTTCCCGCCACCCGATACGACCCAAACCTCCCGGGAACCCGGAGGCGAATTGACGCTCAACCGGCGGTCACTCGAACGAAGCGATCCCACTCGTACCCGTCCGGCAGGTCGGGGTCGCCGGCCAACTCGAGGTGTACCACTCGTCGATGTCCCGCGTGACCGGGGGTGCAGTGGCTGCTCGCGTGCAACAGCCGGGGCCGCATCAGGACCACATCCCCGGCTTCGCACAGCACATCGACTGCTGTCTCCGTTGGAACCTCGACACGGTGCGAACCGGGCAGCACGCGAAGCGGCCCGTTTTCCGGCGTCATCGCGTCGAGTTGGAAGCGGAAGGTGAGCATCCGGTCGAGAATCTCGATCGGTGCCTCGGCGTGCGGAACGCCGGCCTTGGTTGTGAACTTCCCGAATTTCCCCACGATTCCGTGCGATTTGACGGCCACGGTCGTGTCGCGGTGCCAGGGCAGGGCCCACCCATCCCCCGGCGGTTTGTCGAAGTACAACCCGCGAACCACCCCCGCATCTGGCCCGAGCACCTGCCTCGCAACCTCGACCAGAACCGGAATTCGCAGCAGTTCCACCACGGTCGGCCAAGTTCGCAGGAGATTCCGCGCCCCGTGTGTCGCTCCGCCCCGCCCGAAGACGGACCCGTCATCCGCCGCCGATGCGAGAGCCGCCGCACACGCCTCCCTGGCCGTCTCGACTTCCCCCGTGGTCAGAACCTGCGGAAGAATCGCGAACCCGTCGGATTCGAGACGGTTGAGGGTGTCGGGGTTGACGGTGTCGAGGTTGTGTTGCACGAATGGGAACCGAGACAAACACAGCTTCAAGGTTCACGATTCAAGCGTCCGAAGTTGCCGCGCGGTATCGTTTAGGTCGAGGTTCAGAGGTAAATACGTGGATCCTTGCGGAGAATTGAGGCAGCCCCGAGATCGCGTGATCTTCAAAATCCAGCACACCGTTGTCCGCCCGGCTCAACCGAAGTTCCAGGGAAAGTTCGAGGTTTCCAGGGAATTTTCGGCGATAGACAGGTGTTCTGGAAATCTCTTCAGGCTCGAACCAAACGTCGACGAGAAAGCGACCCAGGAATGACAAATCCTCTTCAGGATCGGCGTGACCTTGTGAATATCGCTTCCATCGCTCCGCGTTGTCGCGTTCAACTTTCGCGAGGAACTCCTCCTTCGGCACCCCAACGTCGACCAATTGGGCGATCCGAGGGGGGAGTGGCATCGAGTTCGGATCGAAGTTCCGTGCTCGACTCGACGCCAGAATAGCATAGATCACAGAAAGCGCAACCGGGATCGAGATTGACGCCACAAGAACCAGCGTCGCGACAGGCAACCATCCCGGGAGCAAGCTCAGGATCACAAAAGATCCAAATCCAATGCATACGCCAGTTCCACAAATCAGCACGAGTTTTGCAATTGGTGGTCCGTATGCTAACATCGCTGCAGGGCGGACCATGTAAGGCTGGAACTTCCTACATTTCGGGCACGAGACAACGAGGAATTGAGTCCGGGCTTGCTCCGCAAGTTTTCGTTCGGAATCCTTACTGGCTCGGTCATAAGCGCCCCGGTCATCCCAAGAATAGAGCGTCCATTGGGTGCTCTCTGCAGACACTTCCAGATAGTAGATGTATTCCTTCCCACAATGATCGCATCTAACAAGCGGAAAAACCGCGGTTGTGCGGGTGACGCTATACCCATCCCACCATACAGCAACCATAGTAGGACACCTCAACAGCAGATTGTTGACTTTCGGGGCCTCAAAGTCATCGCTGTCGAATCTCGACCCGTCACGCTCGCTTTTCCAGTGGGACGTACGGCACGTCGGTTTTGCCCACGAATTCCTGTTCCGGGCGGAAGATGCGGTTGCCGACGAGTTGTTCCTGCCAGTGAGCGAGCCAGCCGGTGACGCGGGCGATGGCGAAGACGGGGGTGAAAATGTCCGTCGGAATGCCGAGGGCCTGGTAGACCACGCCGGAATAGAAGTCGACGTTGGGATAGACCCCCTTGACGCCGTAAATTCCGGCGGCAACTTTCTCAAGTTCCACGGCTGTGTCGTACGCCTTGGGCCGGCTCGACTCGGCGAAGACGTGCTCGGCAAGTTCCTGGATCACGTTCGCCCGGGGGTCCTTGACCTTGTAGACACGGTGGCCGAGGCCCATGATCTTGAACTTCGGGTCGGCGGCGAGCTTGCCGTCGAGCCACGCCTTGACCTTTTCCGGCCCGCCGATCGACTCGAACTGCGCCAGCGCTTCCTCGTTCGCCCCCCCGTGCAACGGCCCGGAGAGGGTGCCGATCGCGGAGGAAATGACGGCAAACGGATTCGCCAGGGCCGACCCCGTCACGCGGGCCGTGAACGTGCTCGCGTTCATCGTGTGCTCGGCGTGCGTGATCAGGGCGGCGTCGAGAACCTTCCGCACCGCTGGCGTCGGTTCTTTTCCGAAGAGCATGTAGAAGAAGTTCCCGGCGTGGTCGAGATCGGACCGCGGTTCGAGGATTTCCTCACCCTGCCGAACCCGGGCAAACGCCGCCACCAGTGTTGGCATGCTCGCGATCAGCCGCAGCGTCGAGTCCCAGTTCGCGTCCGGATTCGTGACCGACCGCGACGGGGCGTACATCCCGAGGGCGGCGACGCTCGATTGCAGCGCGTCCATCGGGTGCCCGCTCGCCGGCATGCACCGGATCAGATCCTTCAGGCGGAAGTGGATCGCCCGCCGTTCCCGCAATCCGCGGTCGAAATCGGCGAGTTCCCGCTGCGTCGGCAGACTCCCCTTGAGGAGCAGCCAGGAGGTTTCCTCGAAGCAGCTTTCCCGGGCCAGCACCTCGACCGGAATCCCGCGATATTCCAGGCGGGCACGTTTGCCGTCGATGAAACTTACCGCAGATTTGGCGGCCGGAACGTCTTCCAGCCCCGGAATGACCTGGCGATCGCTCATGGGAAACTCGGCGGAGGGTGGGCACGGGCACTTCTGAACGGTATAGGACTCCCCCTTCCGTGGGAACAGGCGAAGACCCGGAAGCCGCGAGTCGAAACCCATCAATACTTACCGACGGATCACCCACAGTTCCTCCAAAGCGGCGGCGTATTCCTCCGGTGTGTTGACATTCCGAAGGGAAACACACCCCGGATCCACATCCGCGAAAGCTTCCGGCCCGAGATACCGCGTCGGCACGACGTCGAAAAGATGCACCGGCCCCGCCCGGCGAGTCGCGAGTAGTCCCTCCGCCGCCGCGCGAACGGAAGTGCGGTAGACGCCGGCCAGCGGGTGACGCCGACCGTCGACGCGGGGAACCGCAATGTCGAACTCCGCGAGCGACTCCACCACTCGCCGCACGAATCCGGGCCGCAGGAATGGCATGTCCCCCGCCGACAGGTAGACCGCGTCCACCCGATCCGCGAACGCCTCCAACCCCGCGAGAAAGCCGGCGAGCGGTCCCTTCCCCGCAATCCGGTCGCGAACCAACTCGACGGTTGCGGGCAGTGGTGGAACCTCCTGCCCCTCCGCCGCCACGACCACCACCGGCCCGACCGCCTCGCCCACGACCCGCACGACCCGTTGCAGCAGAAATTCCTCGCCGATCGGAAGCCAGGCCTTCGAGCGGCCCATCCGCGTCGACTCGCCGCCGCACAGGACGATTCCGCCGAGGCTGGGCCCGATGCCGTCGACCATGAGAAACTTCCGAGAAACCACCCACCGGGAACGCGTGCCGTACTATATCCGAATCCGCTCCGCCCGGAGGAGATCCACATGCTTCGCCGCCTCGCCTTGCTCGCCCTCGTGGCCGCGCTGATCGGGTGTGCCGCCAAACCCGAACCGCAATCACCGCCCGCCCCGCCCGAAGTGGTCTCGGGCGACCAGACCGTCGACACCAAACCCTCCGAATCTCCGGACACGAAGTCGGAACCGAAACCAGACCCGAAACCGGCTCCGAAGAAGGGCAACCCGTTTCCGAAGAAGGGCCCCCGGCCGCCGAAGGTCGATCCAGTCGCGGAAAAAGCCGCCATCAAATACGTCACCGATGCCGGCGGTCGTGCCCTGCGGGACGTCGCGGAATACAGCCAGCTCGCGACCGTCGGTTTCGAGAACCTCTCCGTCGCGAACATCGACGCCGCGAAGCTCCAACCCCTCAAGGCCCTCCGATTCCTCGGGCTGGAAGGGAGCAAAGACACGGATTCCCTCCTGAAGCAGCTTCCGGAGCACCTCGCGTGGTTGAAGTCGATCGATGTTTCTGATTCCGCCGCCACGGATGCCGGCTACGCAGCCATCGGAAAGTTGCCGGAACTGGAAGAGGTGTACGCCCAGAAATCGAAGGCGTCCGCCAGCGGGGTCGCTGCCATTTCCGGACTTCCGAAACTTGCTCGCGTCGATCTCAGGGGTTCCAGCCTCGGCGACGATGCGATCAAACCTCTCGCGGGATCGAAGACGCTGAAGCGTCTCACCCTCGCGGACACGCAGGTGTCTCTCGCCGAGGTTCCGGTCACCGGCTGGGGCGAACTCGAATTCCTCGACCTTTCCGGGTCTCCGGTCACGGACGCGGGTCTGAAGTCGATCGCAAACCTGCCGAAACTCGTGGAACTCAACCTGACCGGAACGCAGGTCACCGACGCCGGCCTCGCTTCCCTGGCGGGGCTAAAGTCGCTGCGAATCCTGAAGCTCGGCGAGACCGCGGTCACCGGCCGAGGTCTCGATGCCCTCGAAAAACTTCCGGAACTCGAAGAACTGAAGCTCTCCGGAAAACAGGTCGACGACGCCGGCTTCCGCCGGGTCGCGGGCCTGACCAGGCTCAAGAAACTCGATCTCTCCGAGTCCTCCGTCACCGACGCGGGGATCCGGTCGATTCTCGGCCTGCCAGTCCTGGAACAATTCGACATCACCGCCACCGCGGTTGGCGACCCCGCTGCCCGGGATCTGGCGCGGTTGAAGGGACTCAAACAGGTGCTCTTCGCCCGGACGAAGGTAACGA
Source organism: uncultured Alcaligenaceae bacterium (assembly GCA_964552815.1). GTDB lineage: Bacteria > Planctomycetota > Planctomycetia > Gemmatales > Gemmataceae > CAYUHJ01. Next base: position 13,279 of record CAZKIQ010000014.1, read on the forward strand.
AAACGGGCCGAGATGCCCTGCAAAAATCCCGCCCCGATGTGGTTGTGACGGTGGAGTAGGCTGGCGAAGCTGTGCGGACTGTCCGGGGTCCGATCGTACCGGCGGTAGCGGCAGAACGCTTTCTGCCGGAAGCACGGGAACGACCGGCTGATCTCGCGTCTCCAATGCTGCCAGCGAATGATTCAGGGCGGGTTGCAAATCCGAAGATCCTCCCATCGGGCCGGCGGATGGATCTGCCGGCAAGGATGTTTCTTCCATCAGGAAGATGGAGGGTCCCGTGAACCGGTTCTTCCTCGGGCTCGTCGGTATCGCCGCCGTCGCAGCCGCCTCTCCCGCCCAGACGGGTCTCGAACCTGCGACATTCCGCCGCAGCTCGAGCATCCCGACCTACTCTTGCCCGCCCGGCTCGATGCCCGGCGCGATGCCGGGAACCATGCCCGGCACGACTCCGGGAACCACACCTCCCGGCGTCGATCCGAACACGGAAGCACTGCCGAACCGCCTCGCGGACATGGAACAACAACAACGCGAGGCGGGTGGCCAACCCTTCGAAACCTTCAACCCCAACATGTTCGGGGACTTCCCGGGTGTGGGTTACAAGAGCGGTTTCCCGCGAGGCCTGAACTCGTTCCAGCTGTCGGCTCTGAGCAGTTCTCTGTCAAGTTCCTCTTCGTCAAGTTCCCGGCCACCGCTCATTCCCCGGTATTCCAGCGTGAAGTTGACCGAGAACAACAGCCCTCGGCCGCAGGATCGCGTGTCGATCGCTTACAACTTCTACGACAACATCAACGGTTCCACGATTGACATTCACCGGGAAACGATCCACCTGGAAAAGACGTTCGCCGGCGGGGATGCGTCCGTTGAACTCCGATTGCCGTTCCTTCAGTGGACTTACACCGGCGGTGCCTACCAGCGTATCGGCGACCTGACGATGATCGGGAAGTACGCCTTCTACAACGACCTTTCCACCGGGGACCTCATCTCGGGGGGTGCAGGCTTGACCTTCCCGACCGGTGCGAGCCTGGAGTCGGGGGCCGCACACTCCGTTCTCATCCAGCCCTACGGTGCATTCATCAAGAACGCCGGCAACTGGTACGCCCAGGGTTTCTCCTCCCTCATCATCCCAACGGATTCGGATGAGTTGATGGTGTGGTTCAACAGCATCGGCGTCGGTTACTGGGCTTACCGCGGCAACGGGAACGGCTGGATCAGCGCGATCATCCCCGTGACCGAAGTTCACGTCAACACCCCGCTCAACCACCGCGACGCCACCGACGCGACCTTCATCAACGACCAGGTCAGCATCACCAGTGGTGCCTACGTCGCCCTGTACCGGTCGGTGATCGGTACTGCGATCAACGTTCCGGTCACCGGCCCCCGGCCGTGGAACGTGGAAGCGGTTCTGACGTGGAACGTCCGCTACTGATCGAAAGTGGTGGAAACGACAAATCGGCCGACGGCGGCGTACTCCCCCGGTACGCCTCCGCCGGCCGACTGTGCTTCCAAACGCTCGGTTTCCCCGAGCGAGTTCCTATCGAGCCTTGATCACCGACACTTCCGCGTACCGCGGCATCGTTTCCATCGCCTTCCGGTCCGCTTCCATCTCATCGACCAGCCGGCGGGCGGACTGATGGTGGTTGGCCTCCGTCACCTCACCGGGCGTCACCAGAAGAGCTGGCGGGACAGGTGCGGGCGGTGGTTGGAGAACCGGCAGCGCGGGAACCTTGGCCGACGTTGACTCCGCGTTCCCCCGTGGGGCCGGACCAGTCGGCGAGCGAAGCGAGTTCGCGAATGGCCCGACCGGCTGCATGTGGACGCAACCCAGGCCCGACGCCATTCCGACCAGCGCGAATCCGAGAGCGATCGATTTCATGGCTTCCCTCCTCGACCCGGGCGAAGTTCGGCGGTCGAAGTGTCTGGTTTGCCGGGCGTTTTCGCATTCCGCGGATCGGCGGCGATGCCGCTTCCGAGCTTGGAATCGAGAACGTCAGCCGGGGTTCGGACCATGGCGGGTGCCGTGGATCCGCGAGGTCCGCCTTTGACGCCGAGCCGGGCGACGCGCTGGTGGTACAGCGTGGTGGCCTGCTGCTCGAGGCGGTCCGCTTCCGCGAAGAGGGCGTCGTCGTTCGCCTGGGCTGCGATCTGACGGAGCTTGCCGCAGACATCGAGCCGGCGGAGGTAGGCATCCTGCTCGGCCCGCAGTGCCTCGGCGAGGACTTCCGCGGAGAGCGGAGCATAGGCGATCGGCCTGGCCGGTGCGGGCGGATCTTTTTTGTCATCTGTGCCGGCCAGCCGGGCGTACCACGGCTTGTTGTCGGCCGACCGCGCCTCGGGCGGGCGCGGGGCCGGGTCGGCGGCAATGGCGAGCGGCGCCCCCGCGCCGGTCGCCAGGGCTGCGGACAGCCCCCAGGCCCCGAATCGGTGCATGACAGTTCCCCCCGAGCGGACCGGCCCGGACGTTCCCCCGCCGAACTCGCCGCCATCCCCATGACTGGGCGAGCCCCGGTCCGCAACGTGTCGCTGAAGATCGGCGGGCTTATGCCGAGAAAATTCCGCCGTGTAAAGGGGAACTTCGGGACGTCAGAAATCCAGGATCCAGCGAAATTTTTTGGGAGTGAGCATCGAGTGGGCGATTCCGGCGAACAGCTAACGGCGAACAACTAATCGCTGGAAGTCAAAAGGTTTCGACTTTTTTCCCAATCTCGCGATTAGCTGTTGGACGTTTGCTGTTAGCTCGAACCCCCAGAGAACTTGGTTACACCCGAAATCCCCGCTTCGGCTAACCTTCGGATCAGTTGTCGGCGGATTCGGGGAGGGGGCTGTCGAAGCTCTGCGTCCGGTATCGGTCCAGTTGACGGCGGTAGTGGTGGTTGCGAGGGTCGCTCTTCGACACCTCCTGCATGAGCTTGACGGCGTCGGTGCGTTCGCCCCGGCGGAAATGGACCTCGGCCAGGGTTTCGCGATAGGACTTCGAGTCCGGCTCGAGTTCGACGGCTTTCTTCGCGTGGGCCAGGGCCGTGTCGAGTTCGCGTTTGCAACCGGCGGCGAGCCAGGCGGCGGAATTGCGAGCCCACGCGGAGGAAGGGTGGTCCTTGATCTGCCGGGCGTATGTGTCCCACACGAGTTGGAAGAGGGCGTCAGCGTCTTTTTTGCGGTCGAGTTTCTCCAGGGTCGGCACCATCCCGAGGGGGACATCGATGTTGCCCGGGAGAATTTTGAGGCAGTCTTTCGCGAGAGCGACCCCGTCATCGACCTTGCCGGCCGACACCAGCGAGCGGGCGGTGTGGACGCGGACCGCCTGGGGGACCGTCAAGTAGGCGTAGCCCTCGACGTAGGAAATCCCCGGTGTGCGGAGGAGGTAGTGGATGGCCCGGCGGGTAGCGTCGGCGGCCCCGTCGTGATCCTTCAAGCGGACGCACGCCCGGCCGACCTGGTTCCACACGTTGCCGATGTACAGTTCCGAGACCCAGCCGGATTCCCGGATCAGGTCCTTCTCCGTGCGGATCTCGGCGTGGGATCCGCGGTCGAGGAGTTCTTCCAGGAATCGGCCGCGAATCCGGGCGTTGCCCAGAGCCACCCAGTGGGCGAGTTCGATGCGTCGGCGGCCCTCTTTCGCATCCCCGGCGGCGACGAGTGCCCGGCCGGAGAGGTAGAGCGGGATCGGGTTGTCGGGGAATCGTCGCCAGCCCTGCTCATAGCGGGTGGCGGCGTCGCGGTGTTTGCCGCGATCCGCGAGCATGTCGCCGAGGTCGATCCAGAGGCGAACTCGCTCGTCGGTGCCGAAGATCCAGGAGCGGGCCCCGGTTCCGCCGCGGCGGGTGGGGTCGTGGTCCTCGACGCGGGAATCGGTGTCGTCGGTTTTCGCGAGTTTGTCCGCAACTTTCGCGAGCTCCGCGATGGCAAGCTCCGGTTTGCCGGCGGCACGGTAGGCGGAAGCGATCGCCGTCGCCCGGGTGAATCCCTCCGAGGATCCCGCGTCCGGTGTGGGGAAATCCCGGGCGGCGCACTTGACCGCGTGGTCGAACTCGGCAGGCGTGGCTTTCCCGGCGAGCAACCGACGCACCCTCTTCATGGTGTCCGGCGCTTTTTCCTCCTCGGGTTTCTGCAGGCCGAGGACACGCCACCAGTACATCGCCGCCTCCGCGTCGACGTCGAAGAGTGCCTCGAAAGGGTTCTGGCTGCTGGAAAAGACCATCGACCGCGCTTCCCGGCCCGTGTTGGCGAGGAACGTGCCAAGGTGGGACGCGGCCAGGTCCGGAAGACCGGCCCGAACTTCCGCACGGATGATCTGGTAGAACTGCGATTCCCCCTGCGGGTCCGTCATTCCCTCGGCGAGCTTGTTGAAGATCTGCGTGGCGGCTTCCTTGTTCCCGAGCTGGGCCAGCAACCGGCCTTTGCGGGCTCCGTACTGGATCGAGAGGACGCGAGGCATCCCGGGGGGAACGATGCCTTCCTCGTCGTTGGCCTTGTCGAGTCCGTCGCCGACTTTTTCGAGAGCTTCCTTGAACTCGAGCCGGGCAGCGAGGACATCGGCGAGGATTTGCGGGGCGTTCTTTTTCTCCCGCATCCGGTTGATGCCGTCGAGTTCCCGGCCGTTGAGCATCAGCGCCATGGTCTGGGAATCGACACCATAGCCGGACCCGAAATCCTCGGCATCACGGGCCTGGTCGCCGATCGTGTCGGCTTCCTTTTTCTTCCCCGCGAGAAGGAGCCGGAACATCTTCAGGCCTTCGAAGCTGTTGACGCGCAGGTTGTCGGAGCGGACGGCGAGGTCGGCCCAGGCACCGGTATCCTCGAGGATCGAGTCGTAGATGGCCTGGATGTGCGGATCCGCCTTTTCCTGCTCGGCGAGTTTCTCGGCCACGGTTCGAGCTTTTTTCTCTTCCCCGGCCGCCTTGAGGGCGAAGATCAGCGCCCGCCGGGTGGCGAGTTCGACGTGCTCGTCGATCGGCTTGCGTTTCTCGAGTTCCGCCGCCACTTCTTTCCCACGACCCCGAAGGTGGACGAGGACGGCATAGTCGAGCATGCCCGGCGACCAGGCGTGGATGTTGGTCTCGGCGGACCACGTCCAGGTGCCGAGCGTGTTGAGCGAGAGCATGTCTTCCGCGATATCCGGTCGCCCATCGAAGAGGACCTTCGGCACTTCCTGACGCAGCGCGTGCACCAGGAATTCGAGCACATACCCGCGATTCTCCGGTGTCAGCTTCTCCCGAAGCAGGATCCGCAGGGTGGGGACGCCCTTGTCCCGGGCCTTGACGAGTTTCCAGATCGCTGACCGCTGCTTGTCGATGAAGCCGCTCCGGAAGTCGCCCATCAAGCGGATCATCTCGACGGGGGTGTCGAAGTAGATTCCCTTGTCGAACTTGCCGAGGATCTCCCGGGCCCTCTCCGCCGCCTCGACATCGTCCCCGGTGGCGGCCTTGAGGAGGGCGGGGCGAGCTTTCTCCCCCATTTTCCAGAGCGCCTTCGCAGCCCGTTCTCGAACCGCGAAGGAATCGTGAGCCAGTTCCTTCGCAAGTTTTTCGGGGTCGAGTTCCTGCTCCGATATCGGCGGAGTTTCCGGTGCTGGGGCGGAGTTGACCCGTGCGGGAAGAGCGAGTGCGACGCCGAGGAGGGAGAACAGAATCAGGGACGTGAGGCGGGTCACGGCGTACCTCCGGCGTCGGTCGATGGGTGTCCGGCAAGACTGCATCGTAGCCCGCTCCGCCCGCCTCAGGCAAGGGAAAGCCCTGCAGCCGTGACACAACTCGAACCTGTCCGTGCCCGCCTCTTCCGGCGTTTCGGGTAAGCTCCGACGCTCTCCGAGGTATCTTCTGACGAGGTAATCGCATTCCCCACCGAGGCGGGGTACAATTCCCAAACCAGAACCGGAGCCGATCATGAGCCGCTACTTTGCCATCCTCACCACTGTGATCCTTTCCGCCGCGACGGCCTCGGCTCAGGGTTTTTCCGGTTCCCGGGTGATTCCCGGGTCGATGCCAAACGTCCCAATTCCCGGAACCCTGCCCAGCACCGTGCCACCCGCGCCGCCGCTCTCGACCGGGGGTTGGTTTAGCACCCCCCTCTACGGGTACGGCGGCTACGGTTATGGCGGCTACTACCCCTGGTTCAACAACCCGTTCTATTACGGCGGACTCTACTACGGGCCGATGTACAACTACGGCTCGGCGGCCCCGGCCGAGGCTGCACCAACCCCGCCCGCGAAGCCGCAACTCGTACCCGGAAACGAGAACTCGGCTGTGCTCACCGTCCAGCTTCCCGTTGCCGGCGAATTGTGGGTCAACGGTCAAAAACAGGATGGGAACGGCGACCTCTACAAGGTCCGAACCTCGCCGATCGCCCGGGGAACCGAGGAAGAATTCGCCGTCCGGGCGATCTGGACCTTCGAGGGGAAGAAGTACTCCGCCGAGCGGAAGGTCCCTCTCGGTTCCGGCGATCGGGTGAAGCTCACGATCGCCTCCGGAACGCCGGTTACCGGGAAGTAACCCCGCGTTTTCGCCGGTAAAACGTCGCGGTTCCGTCGCTGGCGACCACTTCCCAGTCGGGTTGTGCCGAGAAGTATCGGCCAAACCGCTCGCCCACCAGGGCATAGTCGAATCGCGGATACATCGCCTCCCACTTCGCCATCGCCGGGGCAGCATCTCCCACGCTCGCCTCGACGAATTCCACCAGCCAGTCGTTGCCGAACACCTCGCAGCGGTCATCCACAAATGGCCGATATTCCGGCGTGAAGTAGATCACGAACCCGCCGTACTCGTACTCGTTGAAGATCGGCACATCTCGCTTCCCCTCCACTTCCTGGTGCATTGCCGGCAGGAGTTCCACCGGCCACAACTGCGGGTCGAGCCTACCCACGGAGAATCCCGTCCCAAATGCGGTCGCCGCGAGTGCGATCGCCACCGCCACCAACATCGGTCCGACCCCCGCCCAAGAGTTTCCGGCTGAGTCCGCCGCCGGCGGGTCGTACAGGTCCGGCCGGGCGAGCAGCTTCCGCGCCCAGACCGTTGCCGGGAAAAAGTCCGCAAACGCCAGCACCGCCGCCACCGCGAACAACGGCTCGTGTCGGACTCGCTGACATCCCAGCGTGAACCACACCAGCGGAAGCAACCACATCACCCGCGGTTTCTCCCGTATCCCCGCCAGTGCCACCACGAACCCCGAAGCTACCAGGAAAAACCCCCAGCTACTCGGTTCCGACGGATCGACCGGCGAGTGTTCCTTGATGATTCGCGGCAGATCCCGCATCGTCATGATGTCGAGCCAGGTTCGCGGCACGCCCAGGCCGTACGGGTTGACGATCGGTGTCACCGCGATGACACTGCCCACCGACACCAGCGTCCACCAGTCCCGGGAACCCTGGATCGGCGACGGCAACCCCAGCACGCGAAACGCCGACCAGCCGAGCAACGCGAGGGCGATCGTCCCGTACCCCGCCAGCACGGCCCCGTGGATGTTGGCCCACACCACGAGCATCGGGACCAGCCACCACAAGCTCCGCATCGGCGACTTCCCCCCGTCGACCCGGAGCAGGAACGCGAACATCCCCGAGAAAATCGCGAGTGAAATCAGGTGCGGTCGGGCGTGGAAGTGCCCCGCCGATGCCGCCACCGCGAGCAGTACCACCCCCACCGCCACGGACCAGTGCAATCCCGTCGCTTGAATTCGCACGAAAAGAAACGTGAACACCCCCGCAATCAACGCCGCCGACATGACGAGCAACGCATCGAATCCCCCCAGTGCGTGCACCGCCGCCATCCCGACTTCCCCGAGCCAGGAGTACGGAGCCCAAAATCCGCCCTGGTGGGTGAAGGTGAAGGGATCGTGATTGATGAATCTCCCCGAAAGGATGATTTCCCCGGTGCGAATGTGCCAGAACGTCCCCGGATCGCGGAACAGGTTGGTCCGCCCGGTCACGATCAGGCCGAGGAACAGGATGAGGAAACACCCCGTTGTCGGCGACGGTCGGAGAATCCGCGAAATGGGCAGCATCACAGCCCGTCCAGTCGGCCCGAGGGGGGTGCCGGCGGGGGGAGTTGCTTCACCAACACCTGGCTGCGACGGCCGTTTCGCTCGTAGATTTCCCGACGCGATGGAGGGAGATCGTCCGGCGTGCCGAGGGAAAAACCCCCACGCTGGATGAAATAGTTGATCGCCTGCGTCGACAGGCAGTAGAGCACCGCGACGCCGCGAGCCCGGGCGACGCTCTCCGCGTAGGTGATGAGTTTCCCGCCGATCCCCTGGTTCTCGTACCGGGGGTCAACGTACACCGACGCGAGCTCGGCCTTGTTCTGCTCCGGGTACATGTGCAGGGCCCCGCACCCGACCGGGTTGCGGTCGACCTCGAAGACGAAGTAGTCGCCGATCTGCCGTTCCAGATCCGTCCGTGTCCGCTTGACAAGTTCCTCCGCCTTGATCCCCTGCTGGATGAGGTTGAAGACGGCCCGCACATCCTTTTTCTGGGCCGGGCGGATTGCCTGGTACTCGTTGGTGTAGACGAGCGTGCCGATTCCCTCGTTGGAAAAGACCTCGCCGAGAAGTCCTTCCTGCTCCCGGCCGTCGATGATGTGGACGCGCTCGACGCCCTCTTTCCCGGCCCGGACGGAATGCGTGAGTTTCGTGACGCCCATGCGGGAAAGCTCGGCTTTTCCCCGCCGAAGCAGGCCATCCGCCTCCTCGACGGTGAGTTGCCGGATCACCCCCTTGGGCCCGCGAATCCCCCCCTCGGTGCAGAGGTAGACGAGCTTGACGGCGTGCAGCGTCTTGGCCACCTCGACAGCGACCGCGTCCGAGTTGAGGCGGTAAGATCGGCCGACGCCGTCGATCCCGATCGGCGGGATCACCGGGACGATGTCGCGTTCGAGCAGGGTCTGGAGCAGGAACGCGTCGACGCGCTCGACTCGGCCGGTGAACTGGTGGTCGACTCCGCCGAGAATCCCCGCCGGGTGGGCGACTATGGCGTTGGGGCAAGCCGCCCGGAGGTCGTTGGCCGTCAACCCCTCGAGAATCTCGTGGGAAACCCGGTTGGCCGCGGTGATCGCGATCTGCAAAGTCGGTGCGTCCGTGATTCCCGTGCCATCCAGGTCGGATGGTGTGACCCCGGAAATTCGCGCGAATCGCTCTACCTGTGCGGCTGCCCCGTGGACCAGCACCACCCGGATGTTCAAGCTCCGCAGCAGGGCGATGTCGAGGAGAAGATTCGGGAAGTTGTCATCCTCGACGATGGCTCCGTCGATGGCAATGACGAAGACACGGTCGCGGAATCGGGGCACGTACCGGAGGATTTCGCGGAAGTACGTCAGTCGCTGGAGCATGGGTGGGTGTAGCCCGGCAGTGGTTCGCGCTATGGCGAGCCGTGGCCGGGCGGATCGCAACTTCCCCGGCCGACGGCGGAATGGGGTCTAGAATAGGGTGATCGCCGCCCGCGACGAAGTGCAAACTGGCCCCGCATTGCGAGGATCTCATGCCTGAGAATGTCGTCATCATCGGTTCCGGCCCCGCCGCCTGGACCGCCGCCATCTACGCCGCCCGTGCCAACATCAACCCCCTCGTCATCCAGGGGAACCCGCACGACGACAAAAACCGCATCAACGGAACACTCCCGCTCGGCCAACTCGCCCTGACCACGGAAGTCGAGAACTTCCCCAGTTGGCCCGCCGGCGACACCCGGCAGTACCTCAAAACCGCACTCAAAGCGGACGATCCCGATTTCCCGTACTGGGTCGCCGCCGACAAGGAACAGCCGACCCACGGCATCAACGGCCCCGAACTCATGGCCCTGATGCGCCAGCAGGCCGTCAACTTCGGCACCCGAATCGAATCCAAGGACGTCGTGAAGTGCGAGTTGAAGAAATCCCCGTTCCGGCTCACCACCCACGACGGTGAAACGGTCGAAACGCACACCCTGATCGTCGCCACCGGCGCCCGCGCCAACTATCTCGGCCTCCCCAGCGAGGACATGTACAAGAACCGCGGCGTCTCCGCCTGTGCCGTCTGCGACGGATTCCTTCCCCGCTTCCGCAACAAGCCGCTCGTCGTGGTCGGGGCCGGCGATTCCGGCTGCGAAGAGGCCAGCTACCTCACGAAATACGCGAGCAAGGTCCACATGCTGATCCGCCGCGACGTCATGCGGGCCAGCAAAATCATGGCCGAGCGGGTCAAATCCAACCCCAAGATCGAGATCCACTGGAACACGGAAGTGGACGAGGTACTCGGCGAGGACAAGGCCGGCGTCACCGCCATCCGAGCCCGCAACAACAAGACCGGCGCGAAGACCGACATCCCCTCCAGCGGGCTCTTCCTCGCGATCGGCCACACCCCGAACGTGGCGTTTCTCGAAGGCCAGCTCGCCCTCACCGACAGCGGGTACATCCAGTGGACGACGCTCGCCCGGACCTACACCAGCGTCGACGGCGTCTTCGCGGCCGGTGACGTGGCCGACGACTACTACCGCCAGGCCGTCTCCGCCGCCGGTACCGGTTGCATGGCCGCCCTCGACGCCGAACGCTGGCTCGGACACCACGGATTGCTGTAAAATCACCCTCGGAAACGGGGCTGGTCAATGCCCCGAATCCGAGGAAAATGCTCCTTCCCCGCGGAAGTTTGCTCTACCTGGAACCGCTCCATGATGTCCACCGTTGCCGCGAAGACCGAGCTCCCCCTCGTCGGCCCGAAGATCGACTACGAGCTTCTCCTCGACTGCGTCCACTGCGGCCTGTGCACCGCGGCGTGCCCCACTTACGTCGAAACCGGCAACGAGGCGGACTCTCCCCGCGGCCGGATCTACCTGATGCGGCAGGTCATCGATGGAACCCTCGACCTCGACCCCACCGTCGAGGGGCACCTCGACCTCTGCCTAAACTGCCGGGCGTGCGAGACGGCCTGCCCCTCGGGGGTGCAGTACGGCAAGCTCATCGAGCCGTTCCGCGCCCACCTCGCCCACAAGAACCCCGGCCGGGCGATGGAGAACCTCAACCGGCTCCAGCGCTTCCTTCTGATGCACATCTTCCCCTCGAAAACGCGGACCCGCCTTGCCCTCGCACCGGCCCGGCTCGCCCAGTGGACCGGCCTCGACTGGCTCGCCCGGAAGTCCGGCGTGCTCGGCCTCCTTCCCGGCTCCCTCCGCACGATGCACGGGATGCTGCCGAGCTTGAAGTCGCACTACGGCTCGCTACCAGAAGTCCTCCCTGCGGAGGGGAAACGCCGGGCCCGCGTCGGACTTTTCCTCGGCTGCGTCGCCGACGCCCTCTACCCGCAGACCAACCTCGCCACTGCGAAGGTCCTGCAAAAAAACGGCGTCGAGGTGTGGATTCCCCGCAACCAGCAGTGCTGCGGGGCCCTCCACTACCACTCCGCGATGGAACCGGAGGCGATGGAACTCGCATCCGCAAACTGCGATGCGTTCGGAATGACCCGCGACGACTGGAACTCCCTCGACGCGATCGTCACCAACGCGGCCGGCTGCGGGGCGATGCTCAAGGACTACGCCCACATGATGCACGACCACCCGCAGCACGAGGCCGCCCTCCGCTTCAACGGGAAGGTCCGCGATATTTCCGAGTTCCTCTACGACCTCGGCCCCATCAAGCCGACCCACCCGCTGCCGATCGTCGCGACCTACCACGACGCCTGCCACCTCCGGCACGCCCAGCAGATCCAGAAACAACCGCGAAGTTTGCTGGAGATGATTCCCGAGATGAAGCTGGTTCCGCTCAACGAGACGGAACTTTGCTGCGGGGCGGCGGGGAGCTACAACCTGACGCAGCCGGAAATGGCCGGCCAGCTCGGCGATCGCAAGGTCGGGAACATCCAGGCGACCGGGGCCCGAGCCGTCTTCACCGGGAACGTCGGGTGCCTGATGCAGATCACCCGCCACCTGAAGAAAGCCGGCCTGACCGACGTCTGGGCCGCCCACCCGATCGACGCCCTCTGGGCCAGCTACAGCGGGGAAATGCCCCCGGAATTGCGATAGATCAGCCGTCCGCGGGAACCCGCAGTTCCGGAAACACATCTTCCGGCAACCCCGCGGCCCGCATTCCCTCCGCGAGTTTCCGCACCGCCGCGAACCGGTAGTTCGCCACCTGCTGCTCGGAAAGTTCGAGAAGCTCCGCGACCTGCCAGTTCGCCCAGCCCTTGACGAAGAGCAGTTCCAGAACCTGGATCCGCTTGTATTCCCCCTTCTGTCGGAACCCGCGAATGATCTCGCGGAGCCCGCGGGAAACGGCCGCAGCCTCGAGTTCCGTCCGCTCGTTGCCGCGGGCGATGCTCGACGCCGCCGGCTGTTTCCCATCCGCCGCCCGACCCAGCATCTCCTCATCCGCCTCGCTGCCGGTCTGGTACGGTCGGCGACCCAATTTCCGAAGCTGGTCCGTCACCTTGTGCGACGCGATCGTGAAGAGCCAGGTCTGCAGGTCCCGGTTGTCGTCGTAGTTCGTGAGCGAGTTGAGGAAGCCGATGAACGTTTCCTGGACGACATCGTCGGACACCGAGTGGTCCCGCAGCCGGCGACGGACATACGCCCGCAGCCGACCCTCGTAGCGGTGGACGAGTTCCTCCCAAGCCGCCGCCGACGGCGGTCCGCCATCCCGGATCTGCTGCACGAGAAGTCGATCGGAGTCGGATGTCATCGAGCACTTCCGGGGAAAAGGGCTACAGAAGATGGTACGCTTTTCGCCAAGAATTGCTCGCAGGAATGCCAGTCTGGTCGGTCGCAAGTCCGGCGAATCCGCGCCCCGGAGAGGGGCTTCGACAAGATGTCGTTGTTGCAACCAGGGCCGGGCTTGAAGTCGAAGCGCAGGGTCACGTCGCCATCGAATTCCTTGAGCGTTTCGAGGCGGAGCTCCCCCTTGCCCTTCGGGTCGATGTCGAGATTGCCGTCCTTGACCGCGGACCGCTTGTTGGCGGCGTCGGTTTTTCCTTCGAGGGTTTCCTTCCCTTTCTGGAGGGCTTCCCGGAATCGGAAACCGCTTCGGGAATTTCGTGGGACCGGGGTTGACGCGTAAGCGATTGCTTACGTATACTCCCCGCATGGCGGTGACTCCTGAGCGTGAGCCCGATGTCTTCGGTGCGATCAGCCACCCCGCGCGTCGGCAGATGCTCGACCTGCTGGTGGGGGAAGATCGCTCCGTGAGCGTGATTGCCGGGCACTTCCAGATGAGTCGGCCGGCGGTGTCGCAGCATCTGCGGATTCTGCTGGCGGCCGGGCTCGTCACGGAACAACGGCACGGCCGGGAACGTCGCTACCGCCTGGTCCCAGAAAGCCTCGCCCCAGTTCGGGAGTGGATCGCACACTACGAGCAATTCTGGGACGACCGCCTCCAGCGCCTGCAGAACCTGCTCTCCAGGAAGGTCGAAGAAGAATGACCAACACGATTCGCCGGGAGATCCTGTTTCCGCAATCGCGGGAACGGGTGTGGGCCGCCATTGCCACCAGCACCGCGTTGGCGGAGTGGATGTTTCCCAACAACTTCGAGCCCCGCGTCGGGCACTGCTTCACGTTCCGTGTCCCGGCGAATCCGAAGGTGGGCTTCGACGGCATGATCGTGAATTCCGAGGTTCTGGAGTGCGACCCGCCCCGTTTCCTCGCGATTTCGTGGTGTGCGGAGGGCGTCGGTGACACGCGGGTGCAGTTCCTTCTCGAACCGGAGGGAACCGGGACCCGGCTCGTCTTCGAGCATTCCGGCTTCGACATTTCCCGGGGTTGGAGCGAGCACGCCATCCGCGGTGCCGAGTACGGCTGGGCGGGGATGTTGAAGAAACTCCCGGATGTTGTCGCGAAACTCGGGTAATTCCAGTACTTCTCGTTCCCGGAGAGACAGAACCATGACCGCGGGGATGCAACGTTCGATCGTGCGATGGATCCACATTTTCCTCGGTATCCCGATCATCGGGTACGTCTACAGCCCGTTCGAGGAGATTCCGGAGTACGCGCCGGCGGTGCGGTTTGTGTTTCTGCCGGCGCTGGTGGTGTCCGGATTCTGGCTGTGGAAGGGGCATCTGCTTCGGCGGGCGGTCGCGGGGGGATCGGCGGCGTGAGTTCTGGAATCCTTCATGCCCGGATGTGTCGCGGATCGATGTAGGATGCTGGCGAACCCGTTTCCCCCGTCGGGTCCCGTCCGTGAGCCGGTGTGCGGCAGCGGGCGAGTCGTGAGGTGCCCATGCCCCGCTTCCGATTCCGGTGCGGCCTGCTGACGTCGGCGGTCGCGGCCGGTTGGCTGGCCCCGACGACCCCGGCCGCCGAGATCCGACCCTTCGCCCGCAAACCCGCTACCCAGCCCCAACCCTCCGCTCCGACGCTTCTCGACGTCGTGGAAGAGAAGCACCGCGAGGCCGTCTCGCAGGTCCTCCGCGCACCCACGCTCTCCGCCAAGGCCCGGGAAGACGCATTCCTCGCCCACCCGACTGTCTACGACTGGCTCGTCGAGCACCCGGATCGGACGGCAATCGCCTGGAAACGGCGGAACTTCCCCTGCGTCGACATCACGAGTCTCGGCAACAACCGGTTCGCGTGGTCGGACGAGCACGGCAGCACGCTGACCTGGGAAGTGGTCGGCAAGTTCCAGGATGGGGTGGTGTGGTTCGCGTCCGGGAAGATCAAGGCGGCGACGCTGATGCCGACGATTCCGGTCAAGGCGGTGGCGGTGCTGCACGCCCCGCGGACCGCCACCGGGAAGCCGGGCATCTCGACGATGCAACCGTCCGCGTCGGTCTACATCCTGACGGATAGCCGGGCCGCCAACACGATTCTCCGGATGGCCGGCCCGGCGGCGCCACGTGCGGCCGAGCAAGGAGCCGAGCAGTTTCTGATGTTCTTCAGCGGAATCGCCCGCCACATCCACGAGCACCCCGAGGAACTGGCGAAGCTCCTCGGGGAAGCGAAGAAGTAGCAACCAATCTAGAACGCACTTCTACCGCCTCATTTACAGAGTCGCTCGAAGTCGGCCCATTCCAGGGGGTGGAGATTGGCCCGGGAAAGGCCGGTCTTCTTGGCCTCGGCGAGGGCAGCGTCGCGGGCGGGTTCCTGCTCGGTCCGCTCGTAGGCCAGGGCGGCGTGGAACCGGAAGACGGGGCGGGGATCGAGCGCGATCGCCACGGTGAGGTCGGCGAGGGCGTCCGTCGGGCGGTTGGCGGCGAGCAGGACGACGGCCCGCGTGTCGAGCAGGTGCGGGCGGGGGCCGCGCTTCGCGATTGCGCGGTTGATCAGTTCCAGTGCCCGCCCGGAAGTCTCTTTACTGTGCAGGGCCAGCACCAGCGCGAGGTTGTTGAGGTAGACGTCGTGGTCCGGGGCGGATCGGAGGGCGAGTTCGAGGACACGGATCTCGGCGTCGTAGCGGCCGGCGGCGTCGTCGAGTTCCGCCTGGGCGTAGAGCAGGTCCGGGTGCGTCGGCTCGTTGCGAAGCTTGGCGGCGACCCAGGCTTCCACCTCGCGGATCGATTTCTGCCAGGTTTCCCGCTCGGATTCGGGAACCGTGTCGGCGGGGCGGGAGCGGATGGCGGCGCAGAGGAGCCGGGCGGAGACGCCGACCGGGCAGCCGTCCGCGTGTTTGCGGGCGAGGGCGAGGGCGTCCGGTTGCCGACCTGTGCGGAGGTAGAAGGAGGCGAGCGGCGTGTGGGATGTCGGTTTCTTCGCGAGGTCCAGGGATCGGCGGTAGGCGGATTCCGCGTCTGTGGGGGAGCCGATTTCTTCGAGCAGGGGCCCGACCCGGTTGGCGAGGTGGTCGGGGTCGTCCTTCCCGGTGCCGGAAAGGGCGAGCTTCACCGCTTCGCGCCGGTTCCCGACGCGGGCGAGGTAGCGGACTTCCTCCGCCGTGGCGAGCCAGGTGTTGGGTGCGGCGAGTTTGAGGCGGGCGAGCGTTTCCTTCGCGGCGGCTGTGTCTCCGCGGATGAGTTGGACGCGGCACAGGGTTGCGAGGTGCTCCGGGGCGGCGACGGCGACGGCTCGTGTCGCGGATCGCAGGGCCTGCTCCGCCTCGACGAGTTTCCCGCCACGAATCTGCAGTTTCGCGAGCAGGAAATTCTCTTCCGGGGCGAGCGGGACCGATTTCGCGGTTTCCGTCAGGGTCGCGATCGCATCGGCCCGCCGGAATGGGTCGGCGGCGAGGACGAGGGCCTTGGCGCGGCGGTCGTCGAGGAGGTTGCCCCCATCGCGGAGGTTTTCCTCGACGAGTTCGAGGGCGGCGGACACCTGGGAATGGCCGTCTTCCCCGGAGATTTTTGCGAAGGCGAGGGTGCGGCGGGCCCATCGCTTCGTCGCCGGCGCGGCGTCGCCTCGGGTGGTTTCTTCGAGGAGGCGGATCGCGTCCGGTTTCCGGTTGGTTTGCTGGAAGAGATCGACGAGTTGCCGGAGTGCGACGGGGTCGGCGGGGGATCGCTTCAGGGCATCGCGGAAGTGCGACTCGGCGGCGGGGAAATCGCCCACGAGTTCGCGGCAGACGCCGAGCGCGACGGCGACGGTGGTCGGGTCCGAGCCTTTCTCGGCAGCCGCTCGCAGACGTTTCGCAGCTTCACGGGCCGCGACTTCCGCCTCCGATTTCTTCCCGCTGGCGGCGAGGAACCGCACCAGTGCGACCCACGCTTCCGGGGCTGTGTCGTTGAGCGCGACCGCCTGGCGGAGCGATTTCTCCGCGTCGTCAGGGGAACCGTTGAGCGCGAAGACGGTCGCCCGGGAGAGGTGGTCGCGGAAATCCTTCGAGTTGGCGGTGTCCGCGGAGCGGGCCCAGGCGAGGTTCTTGCCCGGGTCTTCCCCGAACATCGAGCGGAGGAGGGTCTGCTGCTTCGCGAGGTCGGCGGCGAGTGGGGATTCGCCCGCGAGCCGACCCAGGAGTCCGAGCGCCTCCGAGTGGCGGTGGCGGTCAAGCATCAGGCGGACGGCGGTGCGGGCGAGCGCGGCGTGGCGTTCCCCAAGTTCCAGGGCCTTGCGGTAGTGGTCGAGGGCGGCGTCGGAGTTGCCGTCGATCTGGTCGAGGTCGCCGAGCAGGGCGTGGATCCGGCCCCAGTTTTCCCGGGAGGATCGTGCGACCAGCAGACGCTCGCGGATCGGTTGCGTCGGCTCGCCGGGGCGGAACCTGGCCAGATCCCGGGTCACCTCGGCGACGATCCGGATCGGGCCGTCGGGTCCTTCGAGCTTCGTGATTTCCGCGAGCATCTTCGCCTGGAGGTCGGCACGTTTCTCCGCGAGGGCGAGATCGAAGAGAGCGGAGCGCACGGCGATGTCGTAGGGGGCGTCGGCGGCGGAGCGGGTGTAGAGGTCGATGGCGGCGGCGCGGTGCCCGGAGCCGGCGAGGAGTTCCGCGAGGCCGGACCACAGGCGGGCCCGGTCGGGTTTCGAGAAGGAGCCGGTCTCTTCCGCGAGGGCGAGAATCGGTCGGGTTTCGCGGGCGGATTGCCGGAGGAGCAGGTTCGCCCTGGCGAGTCGGATGTCGACCCGGTCGCCGATCTTGGCCTGGGCGTCGGCAAGGACGGCGAGGCCGGCGGAGGGGTCGCGGTTGCCCCGCATCGAGGCGAGGACGATCCGCGGGCGGAGATCCTCGGCGGCGGCCGTCACCAGTTCCATCAGAAGCGCCTCGGCTTCCCGCGGCTTCTGCTGGGCGATCAGAGCCCGGGCCCGGACCAGGTGGACGTCGACCGGGTATGGTTTCTCTCCGAGCGACTCCTCGAAGGCGGCCCAGTTCCGCTCGGATTCCGGCTTCGCGAGCACCTCGGCGAGTTGAAGTCGGCAGACGGCGGCGCGGGCACCGGGGACCTGGCGGACGAGCGTCTGGTAGAGTTCGATCGCCGCGTGGGTCTGGCCGAGTTTCGCGAGGGCGTCGGCCTGGCCGAGCCGGGCGGGGGTCGAGGAGGCGGACAGTTTCACGGCCGACGCGTATGCCGCGTTCTGCTGGTCCGGATTGTTCGCCAGGGCGTAGCACTGCCCGATCGCGAGGCGAGCCTTGAGTTCGTACCCCGGGGTGCGATCCATCGCGGTCGCGGCTTTCTGCAGAAGCGGCAGGGCGGCGGGCCAGTTGCCTTCCGCAAGTTTGAGGCGGCCGGCCAGGTACTCGCCGAGGTTCTGCGTGGAAGCGTCTGCGGAGAGCCGGGCGGCGTGCTGGGCGGGGGTCGTGAGGTCCCCGACGTCGATGAGTTTGTCCGCGATTTCCAGCAGTTGCGGAGTCGCCCCGGGGATCCGGTCGGCGGCTTCGCGGAGCGTCTTCGCGGCGGCCGCGGAATCGTTCTGCTTCCCGAGCACGTCGGCGAGCATCACGCGAAGTTTGAGATTGTCCGGAGAAGCGGCCACCCCCGCCGTCAGCACCTCCCGGGCGGTGGCGAGGTCGTTCTCGGCGGCGGCCAGTTCCGCGACGGCAAGCAGAACCTCCGGATTCGCCTTCCCACCCGGCAGCCGGAACGCGTGCTCGGCGTCGGCCCGGGCGAGGCGGGAGTCGCCGTTGCGGATGCGGTAGCGGACCCGGGCGAGGCGGGCGGCGATGTCGTCGGGTCGGGATGCGATCAGCCGGGCCATGACGGCGTCGGCCTGGTCTACGGATTCCGGCGTTTTGACCTCATATCGCAGCAGAAACGCGAGCCGGAGGTGGGCCTCCGCGGTGGCTTTCCCCGTCTGCACCGCCCGATCCAGATGCGCGATTCCGGACTCGACCTTGCGTTCCCGCAGTTCGCAGGTGGCGTACAGTTCCAGAATTTCCGCGTCGTTCGGGTTCCCCCCCTCGCTCGGAGTCAGCAGGCCGCGAAGGTGGTCGCGGGCGCCGGTGACGTACCCCACCACGACGTAGTGCTTCGCGAGTTTCCGCCGGTCGCCGATGCGGGTCGGGTCGAGTTGCAGGAGTCGCTCGTAGACCTTGATCGCATCCGGGATTGTCGCCGGTTTCGCGAGAGCGATCTCGTCTAGGACGGTGGCGTACCCGGCGAGGGCGTGGATGTCGTGCGGTTGAAAGTTGAGGTAGGCCCGGTAGAAGTCAGCCGCCGCTTTCCAGTCCTTCTGCGACTCGGCGGCGTGGGCGCGGTCGAGAAGCGTGCCGGCCTGGCGGCGAACCTGGGAGGCGTGCAGGGCGTAGAACCCAGCGGAAACCACCGCCAACGCGATGGCGAGGATCCCGAGCCGGGCAAACTTCAACTGACGACGGGGCTGGTGCGTCTTCATGACGTGGCTCTTCCCTGAGGCTGACCGTCGGCATCCGAACCGACGCGAGTGCGGAGATTGTACCAAATCGGGAAGCCAGGGGAATCCGAGGGTGTCACCTCGGATTCGAACCCGTGAGAAGGGAGGGAGTGGCCGTCTTTCTGGGCTCAGTTCTTGCTGAAGTGGAGCTTGCGGGCGGGTTCGCGGCCAAGGGGGTCGGCGGAGAATTTGCGGTGGCACGCCGGGCAGAGGTCGAATTCGCGTTTGCTCTGGGTGGGGACGGTTTCCGTGATGTCGCCGGCTTCTTCCAGTTCGGCGAGCATCTCCGCCATTGCTTCGATGTGGTCCTGCTCCAGATCCGCATCGGTGAGTTGGGGTCGCTCCTCGATGGCGAACGTTTCCATCCGCACGACGTATCGGGTCTCGGACCCGGTCAAGTTCTTGCTGCAGATGTCGCAGGAAAAGTGCCGCATAACCACAGAATCCTCGGTCCGCCAGTGGCGAGTCTGCCGGGCGGTGTCGGCTTGGGCGCGGGGGCGAGTCCTCGTGCGCCGCTGGATTTCTCTACCATTCATGCGTCGCAGTTTTGGGGGAAAGAGTCAAGCGGAAACTGACCCTCGAATTCCCGAACCGCCCCACCACCCCACGACCTCACCACCCCACCACCCCACCACCCCACCACCTCTTCCAACTCAAGAATGGATCGCATCGAACATGGAGATGGTGACGGGGCCGAACAACATCACCGGCAACCAGGCGGCGAGGGCGGGTGAGATGAGATCATTTTCGCCGAGATACTTGCAGCCAAAGACGGCCGCGTAGAAGACGGCACACATGACCAGGCATAGCCCTGCATTCACGAACACATTCTTGTTTTGGTCCCGGAGGATGATGGAGAGCCCGAGTAGCACGAGGAGGGCCCCCACGATCGGCCGGGTGAGTCGCATGTGGAAGACGACCGCAACCGACGCGAGACGCCGGGCGTCGGGCCGGCCCAGCAATTCCCGCAATTTCGGGGTCGACGCGAACTGGAACCAGTTGGGCCCGCGGGTTACGGTCTCGAAGTTGAGATCCGTCTTGAGAAAGAATTGGCCGGGGCTCACCATCACCAAGGTCGACGGCAGAGGACCATCCAGTGCATCCGGGGAGGTGTTATACAACATCCATCCACCGGATAATGGCCCATTCCCCGGCGGCACATACCACGCTTCACGGGCAGAGATGTGAACCATTCCTGTCGGGCCGTGTTCTGGGAAGGTGACATAGAACCATAACACCTTCTGCTCACGGCGGAAACCTTGCATCCCCTCGATATGCATCCCCTCGAGGTCGTAGGTTCCCTTGACCTCCGTGGGGCGATCGAGTTCGAGGTCGTCGCGGGGTTTTGTAAGATCTTCTGCAATCCGCGGAATCACCAGTTCCTGATTCAGGGGCCCCAGTGCCAGCGTGATCGCCGCCCCGAGCAGCACCGGGCGGACCACCCGTCGCGTGGGGATTCCCGCGGAAAGTTGAGGCAAAAGCTCGTTGTTCCGCTGCATCCAGGCGATCGTAAACATGGCACCCAGAAGCGAGATCGCCTCGCTGAGGCGGTCGAAGATCTGCATCGTCTGGACGCTGTAATACTTCCAGATCGAGATCAGCATGATCTGGAAGCCGCGGCCGCTGAATTTGTCCAGGTTCGTGAACAAATCCACGATGATATACAGACTCAGCAAACTCCCGAGAACAATGAGGTAGGATCGCAGGTAGTTGATGAGATACATCCGGTCGAGGGTGCTCATCGCGATTCCCCCTGAACCGGTGTGACGCGGGCCGGTGTGGTGCTGACGGCGGTGATGGATTCCTCGATCGGCGGGGCGGGCTTGGACGCGGGCTCATCCAGACTTCCCGGTCGCGGTTTCACGACCCGGCGTTGGCCACGCTGGTAGTGTTGCAGGAATTGAACCAAGTAGATGTTGTCCTCGGTGGCAGCATATGTTCCAAATCCATTCGCACGCAATTCGCGAACGGCATCCGCGATCGTCCAGCCCTCATATTCGATGCGATAGACGGCCGCCAGCAATCCGGTGCGGTGCAAACCGGCCTTGCAGTGGAAGAGGACGGGGTGATTCGCGGGATCGTCGAGAATTTCGAGGAAATCGTCGATGACCCTGGGTCGGTTCAACCCCTCGGGGCCGGGCGCGGCAATGACTCCACCGTCGAGAGAGATGTAGCGGACACCGAGTTCCTGGCAGAGTTCGCTCTCGGTGAGTTTCGCAGATTTCTGCCAGGTTTCTGGCAGGAACGGGTCGCGGGCTTCTTCCTGAAGGTTGACAACCGTGCGGATTCCGTAGCGGCGGATCGCTTCGCGGAAGCCGTTGGCGGTAAGCTGGCCGCACCGGTAGACCTTGCCGGGCGAGACTTCGCGGAGCCGCTTGGCGTGGGCGTAGGTCGCGCGGTAGTAGGCCGTCGGCACCCCGACGATCCCCGCGGCGATCAGAACCGCCAGTGTCCACCGCAGTGCAACCCTCATTCCGCCTCCCCGAACCGATTCTTACGGCTCGGAGGTGTACTCGGAGTCGGAAAAGATGTCAACTCGGAACGAGGTGCAACCAATGCTCGGGTGAAGCAAAATTTTTCTGGGGGCAGACGGATTGCTCGACGGGAGGTTACGGCCAATAGCTAACGGCTAAACGCTAGACTCAAAGGGTTTCGAATTCGAGTCTAGCGATTAGCGGTTAGCGGTTAGCTCTTGGCTGACCACCCAAAGATCTGGTTGTAACCCAATGCTGCCCACTTTCCCGGTGGTTTACCTCTTCCGCGGCAGGCAGTGCGGGCAAGATTTCCCCTCGATGTATTCTGGCGATTCTTGGTCCTCCACGGTCAGGATCGCCTGGCAGACGTAGCACTGGCGAAGCACCGATTCCTGCAGCGAGCCGTCGAGGGCGACCCGCTTGTCGAAGACGAAGCACTCCCCGTCGTAGTGGGCGTCGCCGTGCTCCTCGAAGTAGCGGAGGATTCCGCCGTCGAGCTGGTAGACGTCGGTGAATCCCTCGCGTTCGAGGAACGGGGCGGCCTTCTCGCAGCGGATTCCGCCGGTGCAGAAGGTCACGATGGTCCGGGATTTCCAGGCTTCCGGCAGTTTCGCCGCGGCCGTGGGGAAGTCGCGGAAGTCGTCGACGCCGACGGGAATCGCCCCGTGGAAGGTGCCGACCGCCACCTCGAAATTGTTTCGCGTGTCGAGCAGCGTCACGTCCCGGCCGTCATCGAGCCACTGCTTCAGGGTGCCCGGCAACACCCGCCGGGAGGTGTAGGTTCCCGGCGCGATTCCGGGGACGCCGAACGCGATGATTTCGCGTTTGATTTTGACCAGCATCCGGTTGAAGGGCTGTTCCCGGCTGGTGCTGTATTTCACGGGGAGCTCGCCGACGCCGGGAATGGCCCGGACCCGGTCGAGGAGAGCGTCGATGCCGGTGCGGTCGCCGGCGACGAAGAGGTTGATTCCCTCGGTACTGAGGAGGATGGTTCCGCGAAGTTTCCGCTCCGCGGTGAGGGTGCGGAGGTCGCATTGAATTTCGGGCAGGTTCTGGATCGCGGCGAACTTGTACGCCGCGATGTTGGTGACGGGTTCCACTTCGCGTTCCGGGTTAGCCCTTGACCAGTTCGTCCCAGAGTTTCTTGTAGTCGGTGAGGAAGGCGATGCCGGCTTCGGGTTCCATCGTTTTCCCCTCCTCGATGAGGGTGTAGCGGTCGTAGCCGATGGCCTTGAGGCGGGCGAAGAGATCGCGGTAGGGGTATTTGCCGGACTTGTCCTTGTTGAGGTCGTTGATGTGGCAGGATCGGATGTACTTGGCGAGGAGGTCGAAGTTCTCCTTGATGCTTCCGTTTTCGACGTCGGTGGGGTTGGAGTTCCAGGTGACGCCGACGGCGGGGTGGCCGCAGGCTTCCATGATGGCTTTCATGTTTTTGGGGATCTGCGTGACGGGCCCGTGCACCTCGACCCAGATTTCGATGCCAGCGTCGGCGGCGGCTTTGCCGCACGATTTGAGGGCGGTGCCGATCTGCTCGCAGGCTTTTTCGACGGTGTACCCCTTCGCCACGCCGTTGGGGCGAACCTTGACGCCTTTCCCGCCGAGGTCGGCGACGAGTTTCACGAACCCCTTGCAATCCTCGATGTTCTTCTTCACGACTTCGGGGTCGGAGGAGTGGAATTCGCAGGTGCTGCCGCAGCCCCAGAAGGTTACGCCGGAATCCGCGAACTGTTTCTTGACGGTCGTCCGCTCCTCGGCGTTGAGTTTGGGTTCGACGCCGTGCTTGTGGGTGGTGCGGCATTCGACCGCGGCGATGCCGACCTTCTGGCAGGTTTTGAGAATCGTCGGCAGATCCCAGGTGGCGGCGGTGTTGTAGGTGACGAGACCGAGCTTGAACTTCGGCGGTTCGGAAGCCTTCCCGAAGGCGGTGGAGGCCATCGGGGCGGCAGCGGCGGCGGCGAGGAACGAGCGGCGGGACACGGCGGTCATTGGCGGGTTCCTGGGGAAAAAGTGCGGTTGAAACTCATCATGCGGACGATGTTTCCGAACGCAACCCCCTTACCGAACTTTCCCGCCGGCTGACACTTCGGACGAGTTCCGGAAAAATTTCCGCCCCCCGGCAATAATCGCCGCCGTTCGCGCATCGACTTGGGTAAGAACAGGTCGGTCGGTGCTGGGGTTGGCAGCGTCCCCACACCGACCGACCTAATCTCGTTTGCTCCCCGACCCGTCGGGCCGGCACTTCCGATCGGCACTCTTGCGTGCTCCTGCCCAGTTTCCCGTCCACCAGCCTTGCCAGCATTCGTTCCCTGGCGGTAGCGTGACACATCTCGCCCGTTCCCGAACCCGGGAAATCCAGATGCGAACCCTCGCGATCGGCGACATTCACGGCTGCTCGGCGGCTCTCGACGCGCTGCTGGAACTCGTCCGGCCACGGCCCACGGATCGGCTCATTTTCCTCGGCGACTACATCGACCGCGGGCCCGACTCGGCCGGCGTCATCGCCCGACTCATCGACCTCCGATCGTCCATGCCCCACGCCGTCTTCCTTCGCGGCAACCACGAACTCATGATGATGCGAGCCCGCACCGACCGCAGCGAGCGGAAGAACTGGCTCAGCGTCGGCGGCGTCCAGTGCCTCGCCAGTTACGGCGACGCCACCCGACCCGCCGTCTCGATGGAGGACATCCCCGCGGAGCACTGGTTCTTCCTCGACCGGGAGTGCCTCGACTTCTTCGAGACGGAAACCCACCTCTTCGTGCACGCAAACCTCGACCCGGATTTGCCGCTCGCCGAGCAATCGGAATCGATGCTGTTCTGGGAATTCCTGAGCAGCCCGGTCCGGCACGCGTCGGGGAAGACGGCCATTTGCGGGCACACGTCGCAGAAGTCGGGGGAAATTTTGGACCTCGGAACGATCATCTGCATCGACACCTTCGCGTGCGGCGGCCGATTGCTGACGTGCCTCGACGTCGATACCCGCGAATTCTGGCAGGCCAACCTCGCCGGGATGACCCGGACCGGCAACCTCGCCCCCGTCTGACCAACGAGCGAACCGCTGAGGATAGGACTTCCAGGGACGCGACTGCAAGATGTCCCAATCCGGACATTTCGGGTTAGCCCGAAGCGTGAGCGAGGGCAGAATCCGATCCCTCGGAGTTAGCCCGCGGCGTATGCGAGGCCAGAATCCGATCCCTCGCTCACGCTTCGGGCTAACGGCGGAAAGAGTGCAATCCCTCGCAGGAAGTGGCCGCTTCCCGAAAATCCGGACATTTCGGGTTAGCCCGAAGCGTGAGCGAGGGCAGAATCCGATCCCTCGGAGTTAGCCCGCGGCGTATGCGAGGCCAGAATCCGATCCCTCGCTCACGCTTCGGGCTAACGGCGGAAAGGGTGCAATGCTCCCGAAATTCTGGTTCTGCGGGGTTTCCGATGCCGATGATGGATACGCGGAATCGCAACGTCCGAGCCGGGGCGGGGGCCGTCGGCTCGCCGAACAGGAGTGACCACGGATGGCAATCAAGCGCTTCACGATGCGAGCACTGGCCGGGATGACCCTGGCTGCCGGGCTCTTCGCCGGGCGGGCCGACGCCCAAACCAAGGTCGAAGACATCCTCGCCCGCAAACCGATCCAGACCGGGGTGCAAGTCACCACGCCGACCGGGGCAGAACTCACCGGCTGCAAGGCCGAGCAGATCACCTGGACCAAACCCGCCACCGGCCCCGCACCCACCGGAATCGTCGTCAAGGACGCCTCCGGCAAGCTCGTCCGCCAGTTCATCGACACCACCGGCCGGAACAACCCCAACATCTTCTCCTACTACCTCAACGGCGTCGAAGCCTACCGCGAAATCGACGTCAACGGCGACGGCAAGCCCGACCAGTTCCGCTGGCTCGGGGCCAACGGAACCAAGTGGGGCCTCGACAAGAACAACGACGGAATCGTCGACCAGTGGTACGTCCTCTCCGCCGAGGAACTCTCGCAGGAACTCTTCCAGGTCTTCCTGACGAGCGATCCCCGTCGGCTCGCGCCGCTGCTGACGAACGCAGACGAACTCAAGGCGATGGGTCTGCCCGCGGACGAGGCCGCCAAGCTGGCCCAGCGATCCGCGAGCGTGCCGAAAAAGTTCGAGGTCGCCGCCACCGCCCTGAAGCTCACCGACAAGGCCAAGTGGGTCCACCTCGAAGTCGGCCTCCCGAGCGCGACTCCCGGTGACACCGTCGGCAGCCAGCACGACATCGTCGTCCACCGCAACGCCTCGGTCCTCTTCGACCGCGGCGACGGCAAGACCCTCTCCACCTTCCAGACCGGCGAAATGATCCAGGTCGGCCGGGTGTGGAAGGCCGTCGGCGGCCCGACCGAGGGTTCCGCGAACCTCGTCGCGGGCGGCGACACCGAGACGAACCCGGTCAACCCGGAGATCGTCGAGCTCGTCAACCGCCTCGCGGGCATCACGACGCCGACCGAGCCGACCCCGGCGAACCTCGGCAAGTACCACGCGGATCGGGCGGTGATTCTGGAGCAGATCGTCGCCAAGACCAAGGGTGCTGAGCAAGAGCCCTGGCTGAAGCAGACGATCGACGCGTACGCCGCCGCCGCCGAGATGGGCTCGCTCGAAGGCCCCGCGATGCAACGGCTCAAGCAGTGGAACGAAGTCCTCGCGAAGACCCCCGGTTCTTCCGTGACGGCCTACGCCGCCTTCCGCGTCGCCACCGCCGAGTACGCCGCCCGCCTGTCTCCAGACTCGAAGCCGGACGTCCTGAAGGTCCAGACGTGGTGGCGGGAAACCCTCGAGAACTTCCTCAAGGCCCACCCCACCGCGGAAGATGCCCCCGAGGCGATGCTCCGCCTGGCGGTGGCGTACGAGTTCGCCGGCAAGGATGGCGAGGCGAAGGCGAAGGAGTGGTACGACAACCTCGCCAAGTCCTTCCCGAACCACGCCTATGCCGTCAAGGCTCAGGGTGCGTCGAAACGGCTCGGATGCGAGGGCCAACCTTTCGTGCTCGCCGGCCAGCAGATCGGCGGCGGCGGCGACTTCGAAATGTCCAAGGTCGCCGGCAAAATCGTCGTCGTCTACTACTGGGCCAGCTGGGGACGCGACATCAACGCCGAACTCAAGGCGCTCGGCGAACTCGTGAAAACCTACGGCTCCAAGGGTGTCGAACTCGTCACGATCAACCTCGATGACGAGGCAGCCAAGGGCGTCGCCGCCCTGAACGCCGCCCAGGTTCCCGGCACGCACCTCCACGCCGCCGGCGGCCTCGACAAGTCCCCACTCGCCACCGCCTACGGGATCCAGATGGTTCCCCACGTCTTCCTGATCGGGAAGGACGGCAAGGTGGTGAACCGCAACGCCCAAACCGGGCCGGTGCTCAAGGACGAAATCGAGAAACTGACGAAGTAACTTCGGCAATTCGCAACAACCAGCAGCGGCGGGTCCCCGGACCCGCCGCTCTTTTCATTTCGGCGATTGCTTCACTCCTGGCCAGAACTGTCCAGAGGTTTGCCCGGTCATACCATTTCCGGAACGCCAACTCTTTCCGAACCGGAGAGCGTCCATGGGACCAGGACAGGGGCCACCAGCAGGTTTCATTTTCGGCATGTTGTGTTGCTTTGGGATTGCTCTGCCATTAGGGCTGGCGATTGCCAGCGTCATCATTCGCGGTGCCGTCAGCCTGTCGAACAAAATTCTCGGAGCCAAACCCGAAACCATCCGTTCCAGCAGACGATCTCGGCGTCGATTCGAGGACGATGAGGAGTACGACGACCACGACGAGGACGATCGGTACGACCGTTTCGATCGCGACACGGTCAGAGCGATTCCCGAACCGAACCTCGGTTACGGCATGCTGATCGCCCTCGTAATGGGGGTCATCAATGTCCCGATCGGTCTTGCGATCGGGTTCGCGGTTGGTGTGGCGATGCCCCAAAACAACCCCCAGGCAGCCATGATCGGTCAGCTCGTCGCCAATGGGATCAGTCTGCCGGTTGGATATTTGATCATGTCGGGCGTCTTCACCATGATGCTTCCGACGAGCTTTCCCCGCTCGTTGCTGGTCGCATTGATGTATCACGTGATCGTAATTGTCATTTCTTTGATCATCGGTGCCATTGCGTTCGCCCTGATACTTGCCCTCGGAATGAAATAAATACTCCGATCCGTGCACCTGGGTTTGGAGCACCCGGGGGCCATACGATTCCCTGAGGGGGCTCGCTTTCCGATCTCCCCGTGAATCGTGAGGTTTCCATGACACAATATCCGCTCGATGAGCAGAAACTGGTTTACCGGGTGCTCCACAAGAATCTGACCGCCTTCCCGGACCTTCTGGATTGCACATTCCTCGACGAGCTTCAGTCGTCTCTACAGAAGGAAGCGGAGGCGGACGGAGTGGATGTGACTGACCACGGCGCATGGGACGAGTGGCTCGGCAACGAGGCGACGTCCTGTGCCCGCCGGATCGCACGGTAGGATCGCGGGATCTGCGAAGTCGCCAGTGAGTTTCTTCCGGGAGGGCGACGCGGGCGAGGCTCCCGCCGAGCCGCGCTTCGCCACGCCCCGATCGTTGGCTCGGCGGGTCCCGTGCCGTCCCGAAATTCCAGACATCTCGGCTCGGCCCGAGCCGCACACCCGCGAGACAACCCGTTGGATCCGGGGTGGTAGCTTGTACCATGGCTACACCACCTGCCGTAGGAACCGAACATGCTCGTGCCGCTGAGTTGGTTGAAGGAATACGTCCCTCTCCCCGCAAACCCCGCGGAACTCGTCGAACGGCTGACCCTCGCCGGTCTCGAAGCGAGCGGCGTCCACGCCTTCGGGCTCCCCGTTCCCCCCGGAATCCGCGTCAAACCCGAAGATGCCGGCCTCGTCTGGGACGCGGACAAGATCCTCGTCGCCAAGGTCACGAAGATCGAGAAACACCCCAACGCGGACAAGTTGAAGCTCGTCACGCTCGATTTCGGCGGCAAGGAAAAGACCGTCGTCACCGGGGCGCCCAACATCGCCGTCGGCGAATCGGGCATGAAGGTCGTCCTCGGAAACGCCGGCACCGTCTACTTCACCGAAACCAAGGACGGCACCAAAACCACCGCCACGCTCGTGCCCAAGGACCTTCGCGGCATCATGAACGACGCGATGGTCATGTCCGATTTCGAACTCGGAATCTCCGACGACCACGAAGGGATCATCCTCCTCGACGATGCCGACCCCGCACCGGGAACTCCAATCGTCGATGTCCTCGGGGAAATCGTCGTCGACCTCGACGTGCTCCCGAACATGGCCCGCTGCCTGGCCATGCTCGGAATCGCCCGGGAAGTCGCGGCCCTGACGGGGGCAACCGTCTCGGAGCCAACACTCGACTTCCCCGTCGCATCGGATTCCGTCGATGGGAAGGTGACGGTTTCGATCGCCGACCCGAAGCTGTGTGCCCGCTATTCCGCGACGCTCATCCGCAACGCGAAAGTCGGCCCGGCCCCGCGGTGGATGCGGTCTCGCCTGCAATACGCGGGAATGCGGCCGATCAACAACGTCGTCGACATCACGAATTTCGTCATGCTCGAGTACGGCCAACCGCTCCACGCCTTCGACTACGACGTACTCGTGAAGCGGGCCGGCGGGAAAGCACCGGCGATCGCTGTCCGACCCGCGAAACCCGGCGAGAAACTCAAAACGCTCGACGGGCAGGACCGCGAACTTTCGCCGGAAAACCTGGTCATCGCCGACGCTCTCGGGCCGATCGCACTGGCCGGTGTCATGGGCGGGGCCGAGACGGAAGTCCACGCGGGAACGACGGCGATCCTGCTCGAATCCGCGAGCTTCGACTTCGTCAGCGTCCGCAAAACCGCCCGGCAATTCACGCTCTTCTCGGAGGCGAGCACCCGCTTCAGCCGTGGCGTCCACCCGGAAGTCGTCAAGCCGGCGGCGTTGCGGGCTGCCCAGCTGTTGCAGAAATACGCGGCCGGCGAGGTCCTATCGGGAATCGTCGATGCGTACCCCGCCCCGATTCCGCCGCAGGTGATCGCGCTGAATCGCTCGGAAATCACCCGGCTGCTCGGCTTCAACCTGCCCGACGGTGAAGTGGAGCGGGTGCTGACGGCCCTGCAATTCCAGGTGGAACCGTCAATGTGGGGCTGGTCCGTGACGACCCCGCCGACCCGGCTCGACATCCAGGCCGGGGCCGCCGACCTGATCGAGGAACTCGCCCGCGTCTCGGGATACGACCGTCTCCCCGAACGCCGACTGCCGCTGGAATTGCCGGTGCAACAGGCGAACCGCTCGCTCGATCTTGAGGAAGCGGTTCGCGATTTGCTCGCCGACGCGGGGTTGTCGGAGGTGATCACGTACTCGCTTTCGAACTCGGGGGATGAGTCGAAACTCGGGGGTTCCCCCTTTGAGCCGGTGGCGATCGTGAACGCGATTTCGCCGGAACGCTCGACGCTTCGGCGAACCCTGATTCCCGGGCTGCTTGCGATCGCGGCCGAGAATCTCAAGAATTCCCCCGGCGTCGCGCTATTCGAGCTCGGCCCCGTGTTCCTGCCCAAGCCCGGTGAGAAGCTCCCCGAGGAACCGCGTCGGCTCGCGGTCGTGCTCGCCGGTCGCCGCACCGAGGCCGCGTGGGATGACCCGCTCGGAATCGACCCGGCACGCTACGATTTCTTCGACCTGAAGGGAATCGTCGAGGGGCTCGCGTCCGACCTGCACCTTCCCGCGGTGACGTTCGCGCCGGCGAAGGATGTTCCGCACCTGCACCCCGGCCGGGCCGCGAAACTGCTCGTCGAGGGGCAGGAAGTCGGAGCGTTCGGGGAACTGCACCCGAAAGTCGCCGCGTCCTTCAAGCTCGCCGACCGGGAGGTTCTCGTCGGGGAATTCGACCTGGAAGCGATCCTCGCCAGGGTTCCGGAGCGGTTCGCGTACCGGCCGATCAGCCCGTTCCCGCCGGTGCTGCGCGATGTCGCAGTGGTGGTCGCCGAGGACGTGCCCGCGGAAAAAGTCGCCGCCGAGATCACCGCCGCAAGCCCGGACCTGCTCGAAGACGTCCGGCTCTTCGACGTCTACCGCGGCGAAAGCATCCCCGCCGGCACCAAGTCCCTCGCCTACGCCCTGACCTACCGCGTCCCCGCCCGGCAACTCGCCGACAAGGAAGTGGACAAGGCCCACCAGAAGATCGAGGGCCGACTTCGGCATGTCCTCAAGGCTCAGATCCGCGGCAAAGATGGGGCGTGACGTCCGGAGATCGCGACACTCTCCCGAACAGATCGGGGAGGCGTTCGACGGGAAGCAAAGGGACATAACAACAAAGGGTGTAGAAGGCAAACATGCCAATCTCAAAAAAGATCGCGGTTCCGATGTGAAATACAACGCCGACCGCAAGTGCAATGTAGCGAGTTCGAGCAGTGAACATCATTGCAGTAAATGCCATCTCCCATAGGAGTGTAATCCATGTCGAAAGCGTCATAACCCAGGCGGGGATCTTGCACAGGAAGGCAGGCATTGTGCACCAGAGCGGGTCGCGGGTGAAGCGGGCGAGTGCGTTGCCCTCTCTCCAGACGGGGCTGAGGAATTTATGCCAGCCACTTGAAAGATAAAGAGTTGCAAGCTGGACCATCAAAATCGTGGCTGGCCAGCCGGAAACAAAGACGGGCCGATTCGAAATCGGCCGAACGGACCAGACAGCCCCGCTGGGGGCAAGCATCAGCAGTAGCAACAATAGAGGTCGAAGCCGATCCCCTCCATTGTGAAGGGACCAGTTGGCGTGCAGAAGTGAAACCGCCACCATCCAGCCGATTCCGGCCGCTATCTGGGGATGCCAGCCAAGAAGAAGTGCAACTGCCGCGCATACTCCCGTTGCCAGGATAACGGTGCCACCCCACGAAGGCAGCCAGAAGAGCAACGACCACTGCCAATTCGCCGCGACTTCTGGAGACCGGGCCGAGGCGGCGATCACGCTGTCCGGACCAATCAAGAGCGAGAAATGAAGTGCGTACATTCCCAGGAGGTCCGCGAGGAACACCAGCGCGACGGCGATCCGCAGACCAGCCAGTCGCTCCGCTCGGATTGGGCCGGCAACCCAGCGGCCAAACTGCCCCGGGATCCAGGGGACGGTTCCAACTACCTGGCTCACCGCAGGTACTCCCCAGTTGAGAGGTCGTAAAACTCGGGCTGCCAATCCAACTCCGCTCGCCATCGAATCAGCGGGTACACTTGCAGCACCCTGCGATGACCTCCGCGTTCCGTCGCCGTCAAGATCCGGATCTGCACCTCTCGCTGCACCAGAGAAACCTCGTCCGGGATGGCATGCCAGGCATAAATTCTCCAGGTGGACTCGAGCGTCCTCGCGCGTTTCTGCGTTTCCTGGCCCAACTGCCGCTTCTCGGACGCAGTAAGGTCCGGGCTCAATGACAGGTGGTAAAGTGTGGCGACCATCTCGAGATTGAAAACTCGGTTGGCGACCAAAGGGCGACGAATCGGAAACTCCGCGTCGACCGGTTCAAAAGAGGAACGGACTTCCAACGTGTGGCCGTCAGCCCACTGACCGCGCACCGCAGGGAAGGGCGATACCGCGGGTGATTCGCCCGCGAACAACGGCCAGCCCTGGTGGTTTCCCGTCAGATCGTTCCAACGCCCAGCGATGCGCTCCGAAGTCGTTTCCGAGGTGTGTTCTGGCCACCACAGCGAACTCAGATTGGCAGCGGGGATCATCACGATCTCCCACATCACGAACACGCCGAGAAGCACGGATAGAAATTTCTGCATGCCGTCATTTTCGGGATCTGCAGCATTCGCGTGCAGGTCTCACCGCGGGTTTCCCGTTCCAGACAGGATCAAGACGACCGAGAGCGACCGGCGGGGCCGATGACGCCACCGTCACGCTTCCCATCGCTTCCCGCCTTCCGGGGAACCGGCGGGGTGCATATCCTTCCAGGAGATACCCTCGCGAACTTCACAGAGGATCGTCATGCCGGCCCGACCTGGAATTGTCGAACACGTCGAGATGACCGGGCACATCGTCGACTCGTTGCTGCTGCCCAAGGTGCTCGACGCGATCCTGGCACGTGGGGGGCAGTACAACATCCGGGAACTGGTGCTCGGCCAGAAGCAGGACGATCCCTCGACGGCCCACATCGAGGTCTTCGCGGAGACGCCGCAACAACTCGACGCGATCCTGGCGGAGATCCACCCGCACGGTGCGGTGCCGGCAAACCCCTCCGATTGCACCACCGCCGCCGCCGACGTGGCTGGTGCGTTCCCCGACGGGTTCTACTGCTCCACAAACTTCCGCACCCAGGTCCGGCTCGGCGGCGAGTGGGTCGACGTCGAAGATCAGGAGATGGATTGCGGCATCGTCGTCGACCCCGAAGGCGGGGCCGCCCGCTGCATTCCGATGACCAGCGTCCAACTCGGCGACCGCATCCTCGTCGGGCGGTCCGGAACTCGTGTCTTTCCACCGGAAGCGGAGCACCGCAAGCACGAACTATTTGAATTCATGGCGAGCCCCGTTTCCAGCGAGCGGCCCAAGGCCGTCGGCGTCCGGGAAATCGCGTCTGCCATGCGACGAGCCCGAACCGCGGGCGAGAAAATCCTCGCCGTCCTCGGGCCCGCCGTCGTCCACACCGGCGGCGGCGAGCACGTCGTCCAGCTCATCCGCATGGGCTATCTCGACATCCTCTTCGCCGGCAACGCCCTCGCCACCCACGACATGGAACAGGCGATCTATGGCACGAGCCTCGGCGTCTCCCTCGACCGCGGATTGCCCACCGACGAGGGGCACGAGCACCACCTCCGCACCATCAACACCATCCGCCGGATCGGAAGCATTGCCAAGGCCGTCGAGTCCGGGAAGGTCACGTCCGGGATCATGTTCGAGTGCGTGACCCGGAAGATCCCGTACATCCTTTGCGGAAGCATCCGCGACGACGGCCCCCTCCCCGACGTCATCACCGACGTCCTGCAATGTCAGACGGAAATGCGCCGGTACATTCCCGGCACCGGCTTCTGTTTGATGGTCGCCTCGACGCTCCACAGCATCGCCGTCGGCAACCTCCTCCCTGGCTGGATCAAGGTCGCCTGCGTCGACATCAGCCCTGCGACGGTGACGAAGTTGATGGACCGCGGCAGCACCCAGACCGTCGGCATCGTCTCCGACGCGGAACCGTTCCTCGCGTCGCTGGTGGCGGAACTTTCGAAAGCGTGAAGTTTCACCCGGCCTGGGAAACCTGCCAGCCCACGAAACCCGCGAACGCCGCCAGGAGGATCGCCCCCTCCCATCGGCGAACCACCAATCCGTTCGCCAAAACCGCCACCAGAAGCACCGCGAAGCCCGCCATCACGGGGATATCCCGGTGCAGCAAATCCGTCGGCACCGGCAGCGGAGCCACCTGCGTCGTCACGCCCAAAATCAGGACGATGTTGAAGATGTTCGAACCCAGCACATTTCCGACGGCAATGTCCGGCTGACCCCGGTACGCCGCCACCAGCGACGATGCCAGTTCCGGCAGGGATGTCCCAATCGCGACGACCGTCAGGCCGACCACGACCTCCCTGACGCCCCACGCGGTCGCGATCGTGACCGCCGCTCGCACCATCAACTCTGCGCCGCCGAGCAAACCCCCGAGCCCGATCAGGAGCAGGATTCCGCCGCCCCACGGCAACCGTTTCTCCGCAACCTGCTCGCGGAGTTCCTGCTTCACTTCTGGCTGCTCGGACGGCGAAAACTTCACGAAGTACAGCATCACCCCCGCGAAAACTGCCAGCAGAATCCACCCGTCGGATCGGCTCAATTCTCCGTCGAGCGCCAGAACCCACAGCAGCCCCGTCACCCCGACGACGATCGGCACCTCCGCCTTGAGCAATCGCATCTGCACGACCAACGGCATCACCACGGCCGCACACCCGAGGATGAGCCCGATATTCGCGATGTTCGATCCAACAATGTTCCCGAGTGCCAACCCCGGCGACCCGTTCCACGCCGCCGCCACGTTGACGACCAGTTCCGGAGCAGACGTTCCGAACCCCACGAGGACCAGTCCGATGACAAACGGGCTAATCCCGAACGACCTCGCGACCGTCACCGCGCCCCGGATAAACAGCTCCGCCCCGACGACCAGCACGAGCAACCCCGCCACGAAGATTCCAAATTGCACGGCCAGATCCATCGGGAACTCCTCGGGTGCACCTTCGGATTTGGGCTTTGCACCATCACAGACACGGACACTTCACTGCCTTCCAAGTGAGAACAGTGACAGTGCCAGTGTCAGTGATAGTGAAGAAGGAATTCAACCAGGGCTTTTCCTCCACTTCCCCGAAATGACGCGGGGCGTCTAGAATACGTGAATGAACCTTCACACTTCGCCCGGTGCACCGCTGGAGACCGCGGCTCCGTCGTTGACGTTCTGGGGTGCGGCGTCCGCCGTCAGCGGGTCCATGCACCTCCTGGAAGCCGCCAATTTCAAGCTCCTCCTCGACTGCGGGCTCTACCAGGGACGCCGGGAAGAAGCGCGGGAACGCAATAGCCACTTCCCGTTCCACCCGCACCAGATCGACGCGGTGATCGTGTCGCACGCGCACATCGACCACTGCGGGAACCTGCCGACGCTGGTCCGTCAGGGGTTCGCCGGGCCGATCTATTGCACACCGCCGACCCGCGATCTCCTCCGGGTGATGCTCCGCGATTCCGCAAAAATCCAGGAAGAGGAAGCGGCGCACATCAACATTTCCCGGAACTACGCGGAGCCGTGGGTCCAGCCGCTTTACACGTTCCCGGACGTGGATCGCGTCGTCGCCCAGTGCGTGGCGATTCCCTACGGAACGACGGTCGACGTCGGCCGGGGGATGACGTTCCACTTCTCGGAAGCGGGGCACATCCTCGGTTCCGCGGCGGTGCATGTGGCGATCGAGGGTTCCGGTCGGACCCGAACGCTGACGTTTTCCGGCGACCTCGGCCGACGCGGGGTGCCCCTCCTCAAACCGGCCGCCCCGATTCCGCCGGCGGACGTGCTCGTCTGCGAGAGCACATACGGGAACCGGCTCCACGTCCCGCTGGACCTCACCATCGACAAGCTCTTCGAGACAGTGTCGGCCACGATCGCCCGGGGTGGGAAGGTGCTGATTCCGGCGTTTTCCCTCGGCCGATGCCAGCTCATCATCCATTTCCTGCAGCAAGGCCGGGCCGCCGGCAAGATCCCGCATGTGCCGATCTACGTCGACAGCCCCCTCGCCGCCGACGTCGCCGACGTGTACCGGGCCCACCCCAACAGCCTGGAACCGGCCATCGCCGACGCGGTGCGCGAAGGGCACGGAATCCTCGGCGGCGAGGGCGTCCACTACGTCCGCTCCTTCGAGGAAAGCATGCACCTGACCACGAAACCGGGGCCGTTTGTCGTCATCGCGTCGAGCGGGATGTGCGATGCCGGCCGCATCGTCGCCCACCTCAAGCAGAACGTCGACGACCCGCGGTGCAGCGTGATTCTCGTGAGTTACCAGGCCCACGGGACGACGGGTCGCCGGCTGATGGAACCCAAGCCAACCGTGCGGTTCCTCGGACGGGACTGGAACAAGTGGATCGACGTGGTCCATCTCGAAGGATTTTCCGGCCACGCCGACCGCGACGACTTCCTCGCTTACCTCGCACCGATCGCCGGGAAGGTCGGGAAAGTCCGGCTCATCCACGGAGAGCGGGAACAGGCGGAGGCTCTGGCGGAAAGCCTGCGAAACGCCGGCTTCCCCGACGTTGCTGTCCCCGCACCCGGCGACCGCGTCATCCTCGAGTGACGGCTCGCATCAAATTTCCCCGATCCGAATCTCGAGCACCGACGCCGTTTCCACCGCGATCGACGACAGGAACCCCGCCGCCGGTTCCCAGCACGCCAGCGACCACCCCGCACCCGGCCCCGCCAACTCCCCGACCGACAGCACCCTCGGCGGCAGCCGCGGATCGAGGTCCAGTACCAGCCGATCCAGCCCACGGGCCCCGCAACCGACCCCCTTCAAGACCGCCTCCTTGCACGTCCACCCACGCAGAAACGCCATCGGTCGCACCTCTGGCGGAAGCTCGCGATACTGCACCTGTTCCACCGCGGCGAAGAACCGATCGACCAGCCCGTCCGCCGTCGGCACCGTCCGCACCTTCTCCGCATCGACCCCCACCCGAACCGGACCGACCGCGACCAGAGCGAGACCCTCCGTGTGGCTGAGGTTGAAGTGCAACCGGTCTCCGATTTCCCC
The DNA here is from genome assembly GCA_964552815.1 of uncultured Alcaligenaceae bacterium. GTDB lineage: Bacteria > Planctomycetota > Planctomycetia > Gemmatales > Gemmataceae > CAYUHJ01. The sequence continues at coordinate 50,109 of CAZKIQ010000014.1, forward strand.
CGCCAGGATCGGCTTCCCGTCCGGCGTGTACGCGATCGGCACATCGAGCGGTCGGCACCCGAGGTACGATGCCAGCAGCGTCCGGAGCAGACACCGGGCGCGGGCAAACTGGTCGCGGATTCGGGGGTGCTTGTAGCGGTCGCCGCGGGCTCGCTCGTCGGTCGTCATCGCGGTTTCGGGGTCGTGCCGGAACCCGTCCAGCGGGGTCACCCACACATCGACGCCATCCGATGGGACAGCCGCTGGCACGACAACTTCGGGAACGGGGCGAACTCGAATCAGCATGGAAAAACACCCGGGCGGCGATCACTCGCAACCCGGGTGTTTTAGGATTTTTCGCGGTGCCCAGCCGGCTACTTCACGACCACTTCCTGCCGGACGACGGCTCCCATCGCCGGGGTGATCACGATCGTAAATTTCCCTTCCTTCTGCCCCGCCTGGAGGTCGTACATCAGGTTGTCGACCTTCCCATCGTTCGGGATCACCACCTCTTTCGGCAGCACCAGGTCGCTGCCGTCCGGGGCGACGAGTGTCACCTTGAGGTCGTCCTTGTCATAGACCTTCCAGTTGATCGCGTGCTTGATCGGCTTCTTCTCCCCCTTCGCAAGCGTGATCGGCGGCAGGGTTGCGATGCTCGGGAGGAAGAGTGCTTCCGTCACGCGTTTCTGGACGATCTGCAACGCAGCCGTGACTTCTTTTTGCTTCGTGATCAGCAGGACCAGGTCGTTTCGGAACTTGTCGATGGATATGCCGTCCTCGCTATCGATGATGATTTGTTTCAGGTCCGCCGCAAGCCGCTCGATCTCCGCGTTCGCGGTCGCGAACTGTGCCTGGGAGGGCTTCGCCGGGGCAGCGAGGGTGGTCTGCACGTCCGCGATCGCCCGGTCCGTATCGGGGAATCGCTGTTGCAGAATCGCATCGATGGGCTTGATCGTCTTGGCTTCCATCCGATCGATGTAGCCCCTGTTGCACTGGTTGACGATCGCTTCCCGCTGGAGACGCTTGTAATCCGAGCTCGCGGTCGTCAGCATATCCTTGGCCTTGGCCAGATCCTGGGTCAGGTCCAGAAGCCGAACCTGGGCGGAGACGAACAGATCCGGCGGGGTCGAGCCCGAGTTGAACCGGGTGGCCGTTTCCAGCATTTTCCGTTTCGCTTCCTCGATTTTCTTGAGGATGTCCGTCAGCCGGGCGATGAGTTGCTCTTCTTCCTTGGACATTTCCGCGAGCAGGTCCGCCTCGGAAATGATCAGGAGTCGAACTGGTTCGATGTTGCGGTTCGACTTTCGGCCGGCCTCCACGTTCGTGTCCGTCGCCACCACGTTCAGGTCGACCCGGTAACGCGGTTGCAACTCCGAGGTGTCCAGCACCTTGATCGCCGGCAACGCCCGCTCCAGTTCGAAGGAGTCGAGCAGCGGGTCCTGGAACTTCACCGCCTTGATGGCCACCGCCGTTTCGTCGCTGATCGGCGTGGCAAGTTTCCGCTTCAGCGATTCGAGCGTGTCTTTCGGCAACCCCGCATATTCGTCGCGGTACCGCACGACCTGCATCGACTTCAATGACGTTTCCGGGCGGATCATCGTGTCGGCCCGGCGGGAAAGAATCGCCGTCCCGAACAGCGAACCGAGGTCCGGCAGGGCGGGGGCCGACGCCCAGATCTGGGCCACCGCTTGCCCCTGGAACCCGACCACCGTGGCCGATTCCAGCTTGGCGGCCGTGTACTCGTACTCGACCTGGCTGAGACCCTTGTCGTCCCGGACGATGCTCTCCGTCAGGAACGGGATCCGTGCGACCGGCGTGCAAAGGTACACGTTCCCGGACTTGCGGAGCACGTCGATCCCGAACTCGACCTCCGGAGCCTTGTCATCCGTCACCTGGATTAGAACGGATTTCTTCGCCTCCACGTTGTCGTGGTCGGTCATCGTGATTTCGAACTCGGTGTTCTGCTGGACCGCGTAGAAGGAACCGAGTTCGAAGCCGAGGAAGTCGAAATCGACCTTATCCTTGAGGGAGATCGTGAAGCTATCGTTGTCGACCGGCACGCTGACCGGGGAACCGGGGGCGGCACCGGGGAACTTGCCGATCTTCGGGTTCACGCTCACCGATTTCAGCGCTTTGTCCGCCTTGCCGGTGATGACGAGGTCGGTGCCGGCCGGGACGGTGATGACCGACTTGTCGCCGGTGAGGGACATGTTTTTCGGGGTGAATTCCTGGCGGAGCCGGCGGAGGGCCTTCCAGTCCGCGACGAAGCGGGGTTGCTCGCCGGGCTTCGCGACGTTGACCAGCGGGGCGGGATAGAACTCGTACGCCGGGCGGAACTCGGTCCGCTTCAACTCGATGAGCATCGGCGGCGGGACGAGGGTGATCGTCCGGGGTGCGGTGGAGAAGTCCTCGCCGCGAATGGTGTAGTCGACGGTTTCCTTGAGTCCGCCGACGACGCCGGTGAAGTCGCCGGACGGTTCGCGGGTCAGCCCGACATTCCCGCTCGTTTTCACCCCGGAGTAGGTGAGCATCACCTGGTTCGGAACGTCGAGTTTGCGGAAGGTTCGGCTCATCATCGGGTTCGCTGCCGTCTCCCGCAGGCTGGCGAAGAGCGTGTCCCCGGCGGAACCCGTGTCAAAACTGATCTGGGCCACGTCGTCGAGTTTCGGGTCCGGATCGGTGATCGTGACCGCGTTGGGGGTGCCCGGAGACGGGAGAACCGCGGTGAGTTCGGGCGGGGTGTCGGTCAACCGGGGCAGGTCCGACCAGCGGGCGGGCCGCCAGCCTTCCCAGGTATGCCGGTCCGCGATGACCCACTCGTAAGCGCGAACGCGAACCGAGGGGGAGGTCGCATCGCGTCCTATCCGGTGGTCCGCCAGTTTCGGTTCGACGACCTCGAGGAAGGCCCGGCGGGGCCAGGGTGTGTTCTGCACAAACAGGTTCCGTTCCGCCCAGATCATCGAGACGTCGTAGAAATCGTTACCGAAACCGACGGGGCTCACGGTGCGGGAGAAGGCGGCGTACAGCCCAAACGAGACGACCATCAGGAGCACGCCGATCGCAACGATCGCGATGCCCTTGGTTTTGAGCCGGGACCAGTTGAAGACCTTGTTGACGGGCACCTCGGCAACCCGTTCGCGGGCCTCGTCGATGGTGTGGCGGATCATGTCAACGGAGTAGCCGAGCTTCGCCATCTGCTTCGTGTCAGCCAGTTCGACGGCGGTGATCAAGCGGTCGCCGAGTTTCTCCGGAAAGCGTTTTTCCAGCACCAGCGCCAGGGCCGGGTAGGAAAACTCTTTCTGCATCCGCACCAGGACCCGCGTGACGAGGATGACCAAGGTGACGACGACGAGCGTCACCAGGGCGATGCCCCGTAACCATCGGGGGGCATCTTGAACCCAGTCGAACGAGGTGAGCTTGAAGATTCCGTAATCGAGGGCGAGGCCGACCCAGAACCACATCAGCACGAACAGGGCGGCGGCCAGGAGTCCGTCGATGAGGACGAACTTCCGGATCGTTCCCCGCAACTGGTCGAGGGGGTGGTAGATCGGTCGATCGTCGGTCGAGCCTGGCCGGGTTGTAGCGATGCCCATGGAAGTCGTCGCCTCGGAGTTTCGTCGTGGATTCTACGGGTTTTGTCCGATTCTGCCGGCCAGGTTTACGCCAACCGCAACAGCTTCCGCGTCATCCATTCCACACACAAAAGACCGACCACTACCAGCAGGAGCAAGCTGATCTCCTGCTGCTTTCCGTCCCAGGTAAACGTCGGGCCATCGTCCCAGATGTCTTCCACGGGCCCCCGGCTGCGGGAGGTCTGGAACTTGGCGTCGATGCACTGCGGGATCAACTCGAGCTTGTCCGTTTCCGCGAGCTTGAAAGCGAGCTTCACCTTGGTCGCGTCTTTTTCGCTTCCGCGGAGCTTCTCGAACACGGTCTGGTCCTTGATGCTCCCGCGAACTTCCTCCAGGGAACCGGCGCTGTCGATCAGGGCCTTGTAATCGGGCCGGGTATTGTCCAGTTCCGGGTCCGAGCGGCGGATCATGAACTCGCCTTCGAGCGTGTCCCCGGGGCTATCTGGCACGTCGACCACCACGCGGTATTTGAACTCACCCGGTGGCAGGATCTTGGGATCCGCCATGAGTTGGCCGGCGTAGTAGCCGTCGAATCCGCTTCCCCCCTTCTTCACCTTCATCGGGAACGGGCCCACGACCTTGTTGAGCGGCGTACCATCCGCGGCGTAAGCGTACACCTTGAACTTCGGATCGAGCCGGTTCTCCTCGTACGGCTGCCCCTTCGGGTCGAGCAATCGGGCCTGCACCCGCACCGGTGAGCCCGAAATGTACTCCTTCGACAGGAGCACCCGACCCCGCGAGGCCTTCAGGTCCCGGTTCGCCGACACGTATCGGCAAAGTTTGATCCAGAACCGCTGGAAGTAGTCGTTGCTGTAGTGGGCGAGCCGCCGGACATCGGAGGCGAGGAACGCCGTCCGGCCCCGCGGTGACTGGGACGTGACCAGCCACGGTTTCGGGTCCGGGTCGCCCCGCTCGGTCACATCGACGAACTGCGCCAGCACATCCGCGGACGGCTTGACCATCTTCACCGGGTAGTAGGTGAAGAACCCACGCCGGGGCGATACGTCCGCTTTCGGGTCCGGGCTCGGGACGAATTTTTCCTTGTCCGTGAAGAACATTTCCCACCCCGCGACCGGGTCGTCCGACTTGCCTTCCTCCAAACGGAGAACGTCATAGGTCGGCTTCGGGTCGAGCTTCAACCGACGCGGCGTCCGGGGAATTCCGCGGGTTTTCAAGAGGACGATGTCGTCCGGGATCACCGGCAGAATATCGAGCATCGGCCGCAACCGTCCGTCTTCGGATGCCCGGGCAAGCTGGAAGGTGTGGATCGGGCCCGCGACGAGAATCAACCCGCCGCCGAGGTTTTCGACCCAGTTCTGGATGTTCTTCACCGTGTCCGCGGAGAGTTCGCTCCAATCCGGGTCGAACGCGATGATCAGGTCGTACTCGTTGAGGTTGTAGAACTTGTCTTCCGGTTTCGGCGGGGCTTTGCCGCTCACGTCGAGGCGGTCCGGGAACCGTGTGAGCATCCGGTTCGGGTCCTCGAGGTCCTGCACCGCGGAACCGTCCCGGCCCCCCTCGCTTTGCAGGCAGATGCTTAGTTCCGCCCGCTTTTGGGAGACTTCGCGGACAAACATCGTCCGCAGCGTCTGGTACTCGATGATCCCCCCGGCACTCGCGAACAGGAGGACGCGGAGGGGGCGATCGAGCACCTGGATGATTCGCGGCGGGCTGACGTGCTCCGGGTCGGGGAAGATTTCCCGCTTGTCCCGGGCGATCTTGGCGATCGCCGCCCACGCCCCTTGCTTGAGTTGGCGACGCCGACCGATCTTTCCCTTCGCCTCGTCCGTCAGGGCTTCCGGGAGTTTGTCCGGATCGATCGTGAACTCCGCCTGGCCGTGCGGCGGCTCGCCCGGCTGGAACGTCAGCTTGCCGACCTCCTCGTGGTCCGGCGCATCCTTCTTCGGATCCCGACCCGGCAGGAACAGCCCGAGCCGCACCTCGACTTCCTGCTTTTCCAGCCCCGTTCCGTCCGCCTCCACGATGACCTTGAAGGGCTCGTCCGGCGGAGCCCGATCCGGAGCCTGGATCTCGGTGATCGTGATGTTGACGTTCTCCCGCGGCTCGCCGACGGCGATCGTGAAGACGGGAACCTTTTCTTTTTCCGCCTTGGTGCGGAGTTCCTTGAGGATCCCCGAATCCGAGCCGAGATTGCTGCGACCGTCGGAGAAGACGATCACGCCCTGAACCATGTTCGAGGATTCGCGGTCGATGACGTTGCGGAGGGATTCCGGCACGTTGGTTCCGACCACGATCGAGCGGGCGACGTCGACGCGTTTGCCGAGCTTCTCCTTGATCTCCTTGACCTGGTCGGCGGTGAGCAGGTCCTTGACCGAGTACTCTTCCTTGTTGTTGGACCAACCGATCGCCCACTCGGCGGTTCCGGGCTTGTCGCCATCCCACCCCGGGGATTGTTTGAGCGCCTGCTGTTGAGCCGGGCTCAGACCCTTGAGTGCGGCCGGCTTGAAGTCGTACTTCACAAATGCATCCCAATCTTCCCGCGACCACCCGTGCGGCTGGCCCTCTGGGAACACCTGGGCATCGTCGTCGAGTCGGCTGCCGAAGCGGTAGAGGTAAACCGGGTTCTTGTCGAGGAGCTTCTGCAGGAAGTTGATCTTGTCGTCGGTCAGGAAGTCCAGAACCTTCTGCATCCGCGTCTTCGGTTTGATCATCGAGTTGTTCGAGAGATCATCCGTCACGGTGGTGACGCTGGGCGTGACGTCGATGACGACCAGAACGCGCGAGCGTTTCTCGGTCTTTTCCCAGGTCTGGTACGCCGGGAGGAAGAACGCGAGGGCCAGCAGGCAGTAGACGGCGAAGCGGAGGATGCCGAGGGGGACGGCGAAGAACCACCGGCACGACTTGCTGTCGCGGGAGTACATGTAGCCGACGTAGATCGCACCGAGGAGCAGGATGGCTCCGACGGTGACGAACCACATCACGTTGCTGGCCGACGCGGGGCCGATCGGGAACGTGTCGCTGAGGCGACGGAGGATCAGTTCGGATTCGCGCGTCACGCCTTGGTCGTTCATCGCCGCCTCATCTGCGGTGGAGTATCGGGTGCGAGAGTTTCAGGCGATCCGGATCGTGTCGGATCGCCGGGGGTACTGCTTCAGGCTGCGGGCGTGGGCTCCGCGGCGGTGGTCCGGCTCGACGTGTGCATCGCGGCGGCTGCCGACGGGGCCGTGGAATCCAGTTCCGTCGGCGACGCGTGGTAACTCAGCCGGACCGCCATGAACTGCTCCATAATCAGCAGAAGAAGCAGAAGCAGGAACATCCAGCCGGACTCGGACCAGTCGGACCGCTTGTTCTTGATCTTGTCCAGCCATTCGACATCCGCCCGGGAGTGGATCTCCGAGGCGGGTGCGTTCGATCGCAAGTCGTCGGTGGTGGCCCGCTGCAGGGCTCCTTCCCGAAGCGTGTCGACGTTGGCGGCCAACCCGCGGAACTCCGCCTGCTCTGTCGGCTGGCTGGCTCCGCCCTGCGACTTCAGCGAGGTCAGGCCGAAGAGGTAGCCCCCCGGAGTGCGGTCCTTGTCGAACCGGAAGACGAGTTGCTCCTTCTCGACGATCATCTCCTGGGTTTTCAGATCGTCGAGTTTGATCAGTTCCTCGATCGGTGCACCTTTCGGCCCGAGTTTCAGGAACGCCCGGCGGACGGTCGGCTTGTAGGATTCCTGGGGCACGCGGAACTCGATCGGCTGGCCGACCTTCAGGTTTTCGTCCGAGCCGCCGGCCGACAGGAACTGCTCCATGTAGGTGACCATCGGCACGAAGGAGCCGCCGCCCGCTCCGGTGGGCCAGTCGGTCCAAGCCTCGCCGCCAGTGCTCAGGAATGCGGTCACGCGGCCCCGGCCGAACGACTTGGCGAGGTAGATCGGATCGCCGAACTTGGCGGAATCGCGGATCTGCATGGCGAGCGTCTTGGCGTCGGCGGCCTTCGAGTTGACCCAGAATTCCCGCAGAATCGCCTCGGTCGCGTCCCCTTCCCCGCGTTGATCGCTCAGGAACCGATCGAGTGCCGACGCAAGCGTGAAGACGGGCTCGTTTTTCAGCGACAGCCGACGGATCCCGGTGGACTGGTCGTCGAGGACGACTTTCTTGTACTTCTCCAGGTCCGGATTGTTGGCGAAGAGTTCGATCAGTTTCTTGTGCAACTGGTCGACTGCCGCATCGAAGTTCGCCATCGGCTGTTCGTTCGGCATACAGTAGAGTTCGGTGATCGAGCGATCATCACGCCATTTTCCGATCCGTTTGACCGGCCAGTGCTGGTTGATGGTGAAGAAGAGCAGCTGATTGTCGAACTTGTCCCCCGGCGTGGGCCGGCCACGCTCGTCGAGGTAGAGTTCCTTGATCGCCTCGTGTTGTTTCGCGGACGGATCGCGGAGCAGGAATTTCTTCTGGAAATTGTAGAGTTTCTTGCTTCGCTCTTCCTCGGTGAGCGGCTCGGTCGACTTCTCCGGAAGCGGGACCGGGAAGATGCCGTTGCCATCGTTGTAAAGGAGCTTGTTGTAGTCCTTGGGGCTCACATCGGGGCCGAGGAAGAAGCCGACGCCACCCCCTTCGCGGACGTATTTTTCCAGGGCCGGGGCCACGGTTTCGGGAATGGAACCGACGTTCATGAAGAAGACGCAGGCGTAGGGCCGGAAGTCCTTGCCCACGAGTTCGCTCGCGGTGGCGTTCTCGATCTGGTAGCCGCTCAACACGCTCGTGAAGATCCGACGAAGGTAGAAGCTGTCCCCCTCTTTCTTGTCGCGGAGGTTGGGTCGGCCTTCCACAATGAGGATCGGCAGCTTCTCACGGACTTCGATCACAGCGTGGCGGACGTTGTCCACTTCGATCCCGCCGTTCTCCGGGTTCGCCAGTTCGGCGGTGGCCAGGCTGAAGCGGTCGAACGGCTTGTCCTCGGTTGCAACACGATCGAAGACGAGTGTGACGTATTCTTCCTTTTCCGCGTTGGGCGGCAGCGTCGGGAACGAGACGGACATCCCCTTGTTCTCGTCGCCGTTGACCTTGACCTTGAACAGGACGTTCTTCAGTTCGCTGACCCCGAAGTTCTTCACCTTGAGGACAAACCGCACCCCCTCGTACCGGGCGGCGACGACGCGGCTGGGCTTGAACTCGACAATGCCGACGTTGTCGTGCGCCAGAAGCGAGCGGTTCTCGCCGCTATCGACTTTCCGGTAGGGGTGCACAACGTCCGTCATGTGGACTTTCACCTTGGCCGTGGTCAATTCCTGGATTGCCTGTTTGATCGGCTCGCCGTCGAGCCGCCAGTCCGTTTCGCGGAAGTCCGAGATGACGTGGACGACCTTCGCGACATCCTCGGTTCCCCGTTCGTCGAGGAGCTGCTTGGCCCGTTTCAGGCCGTCGACCAGCGGAACGTGGACCGGCGTGGTGCCGTAATCCTTGAGCTTTTTCGAGAGTTCCTCGATGCTCGTCGCGTTCAGGCGGTCGACCTTGTAGGGTTTCTCCTCGAGTTCGGAGAGGCGAATCACTTCCATCGATTGCGGGGTGGTCGCCTGGGCGGCGGAGGCGGCGATCTGCTCGGTGATGACCTTCTTCGCCTCGTCGAAGGCGTTGCCGGTGATGCCGTTGTCGGTCCACCCGTCGGCCATGCTTGGCGTGTCGTCCAGGATGACGACGTGGACGGTGCTGCGGCTGTCGCGCCCTTCCGGGCTGCATCCGAAGAATCGGCCGACGAGGAGCCCGAGGAGGAAAATCATCAGACAGCGGAGCAACAGCAGCAGAAGCTGCTCGATGATCATCTTCCGCTTCATCCGCTTTTGGGCCTTGAGGAGAAACTCCATCGCGGCCCACCGGATCCGCTTGAATCGCATCCGGTTGATGAGGTGGATGATGATCGGGGCACTGACGAGGGCCGCACCGGCCGCCATGGATGCCGGGTTGACGAAGTCGAACATTGCGGTCGGTCTCGCGGAGGTCGAGCGGTGCGAAAAATGGGTCACCGGCCTGGCCGGGACCGCGCCTGTCTCACGTCTGCTTTTCTTCGATCGGTCCCTGGCTTATCGCCGGGTGGTGGCCTTCCCCTTCGCCGCCAGCCGCTGGTACAGGAACCGCGACAGAACGGCATCGAGGTAGTCGCTGGTCCGCACCAGCGAGTAGTCGACGCCCATCCGGGTCAACCCCCGGCGAACCTCGACGAGGTATTCTTCCAGGGCTTCCAGGTAGCCGTGCCGGAGCGCTTTCGGATCGCAGAAGAGGTGCGGAAGCTCTTCCATTCCCTCGAACTTGGTCATCCCCGCGAAGGGGAAGTTGAGTTCGTCATCGTCGAGGATGTGGAAGACCATCACGTCCTGCTTCCGGTGCCGAAGCATTTCGAGGCCCTTGAAGATGGGCTCCCGATCGGTGAGCAGGTCGGAGAAAATCATGGTCAGGCCGCGGGAGGTGCTGGCTTCCGCGACCCGGGTCAGGACCTTGAAAATGTCGGTTTTGTCGTCCGGTCGGGAAAGGTCCAGCGACTTGGCGATGGCGTTGACGTGACGGGTCGAGCTTCGAGGGGTCAGGACGCTCTTGACGTCCCAGCCGAAGCTGAAGAGACCGCACGAATCCTGCTGTTTGACGATGGTGTAGGCGAGGCACGCCGCCGCCGTGCAGGCGTACTCGTACTTGTTCATCGGCCCCCGGCCGTACAGCATCGACTCGCTCGTGTCGACCACGAGGTTCGCCCGGAGGTTGGTTTCCGCCTCGAATTGCTTGATGTAGAACTTGTCCGTCTTCGACCAGACCTTCCAGTCGAGGTGGCGGATGTCGTCGCCGGTGGCGTATTCGCGGTGCTGGGCGAATTCCACCGACTGGCCGAAAAACGGGGACTTGTGCATCCCCACCATCAGCCCCTCGACCACCTGCCGGGCCCGCAGGTCGAGCCCGGCGATCTTCGCGATCGTGGCCGGGTGGAGGAACCGTTTCGGATCGTTGGGGTCAACCTTCGTGGACGCGACCATGTCTGCGGGTTCCAGAGGTGCGGGGGTCAAACACGGTCAACCGCGAAGAAACTCGGAAGCGATGCCTCCGATGGCCTGCGCGGCTGACCCACGGTCGAATCTCACGTGAAGATCTTCTTGAAACGTTCGTCCTTCTCGAGATCCCCTTCCTTGCTCGGGGTCTCTTTGAGGATCTTCTCGACCACCGTGTCGGTGGTGACGCCTTCGGAGGCGGCGGTGAAGTTGGTCGCGAGCCGGTGCCGCATCACGGGAAGTGCGAGAGCCGACACGTCTTCGGTGGTGACATACGCCCGGTTGTAGAGCAGCGCCCGGGCCTTGGCCGCCAGAATCAGGTTCTGCACCGCCCGCGGACCCGCACCCCAGCTCAACCAGTCCTTGATGAATTTCGGCGTACCCGGCTCCCCGATCCGCGTCTGCCGGACAATCGCCAGGCAGTACTTGATGACGTGGTCGGTGACCGGAACCTTTCGCACCAGCGTTTGCAGTTCGAGGATTTGATCCGCGTTCAGAACCGGGGTCAGTTCCTCGCTCTGCAGACCCGTCGTCCGCCGGGCGATCTCGAACTCGTCCTTGTAGGTGGGGTACTTGACGAAGACCTTGAACATGAACCGGTCTTGCTGAGCTTCGGGCAGGTTGTAGGTCCCTTCCTGCTCGATCGGGTTCATGGTCGCGAGAACGAAGAACGGGCTGGAGAGCTTGTGCCGGGTCCGCCCGACGGTCACCTGCCGTTCTTGCATCGCCTCCAGCAGTGCGGCCTGCGTTTTCGGCGGCGTCCGGTTGATTTCGTCCGCCAGAACCACGTTCGCGAACAGCGGCCCGGGAAGGAACTTGAACTCCCGGTGGCCGGTGCTCTTGTTCTCTTCAATGACTTCCGTCCCGGTGATGTCCGCTGGCATCAGGTCCGGGGTGAACTGGATCCGGCTGAAATCCAGCGACAATGTCCGCGACAGCGTCGAGATCATCAACGTCTTCGCGAGCCCCGGCACCCCTTCCAGAATGCAGTGAGCCCGGGCGAACATCGCGATCAGCAACTGCTCGATGACCTCTTCCTGACCGACGATCACTTTCGAAAGTTGCGTCTTGATTTGCTCGAAGGCGCCTTTCAACTTCTGGATCGACTCAAGATCCGAGGCGGCCATCTCGGAAGCGGGGGTGCTCATGCGGGGCTCACTGGGGTGGAATTCGGTAAACGAGTTATAGCAGATCGCGGCTTCCGATCGGGCTCACTTTTCCGGTCGGAAATTTCAGGAAATCCGGGCCCAACCGGGGAATCAGGCGTTCCTCGCCGATCGTGCCGGATACAGGGTAGACGCGGCAGTGCCCAAAAACTCACCACCATCGGCTGCAAACTCACCACAAAACACGAAATCGCCCCCGAACCCTGGCACGATCTCGGGGGCAACTGGGAATCCAACACCGTTTCCAGGCTTCTCAGAAACGGCCCGGCCCACTTTAGCGGTGGTAAATCGGCAGCACGTTCTTGTCCAGTTGCAGAATCGTCAGGTTGATCGCGGTCGAGTAAACCGCCCCGACGCTCTGCCCGCCCCAGCTCCCGTTGGATTGCTGCGACGACTTGATCTGGTCGAACATGTTCGCTTTGAACTTGGTCCAGGTGATCCAGGAATCCTTGGGATCTTTCGGGAACAACTCGCCGTACCGATCGTCGCCCAGAATGTAGACGCACTGGGCGAAGTAGTAGGTCTGGTACTCGTCATGCCCCATCCGCCCGCGGCCGAAGGGGATGTTCTCCTTGCAGAACTTGATCCACTTCATGGCGTATTCATCGTTGTACTGGCCGGTGCTGAACGCACACGCCACCGCCGCCGCCGTGATCGCAGGACGCTCGCCGCCCGCCGGGGGCCGACCACTGCCGCGCGGAAGGTTGTAGACCACACCACCCCGAGGCGTCGTCGCATCGCGGAGGTACTTCTTCGCCTTGTCGATGATTTCCTTGGGAACCGGAATCCCCGCGTTCCGGGCCGCCCGAAGTCCCTGAAGCTGGGTGATGGTCGTCGAACCCTCGTCGAACCCGCCGCCGTCTTTCGCGGAAACATAGCCCCAGCCACCCTGATCGGTCTGGGCCTTGCCCGAGAATTCGACGGCTTTCTTGAGCACGATTTCGAGCTTCTTCCGGCGGGTTTCGTCTTCTTCTTCGCCGTAAACGGAGGCGAGGAACATCATCCCGAAGCCGTGCCCGTAGATGTAGTGGCTCATCTCGGTCGGGTTGTTCGTGTTCCCGAGCAGGCCGTTGGACTGGGAACGTTTGAGGAACCAGTCGACAGCCTTGACCAGCTCGTTGGAGTATTTGCCTTCCCGGAGAGTGCTTCCCTCCATGAGCATCGCCATCCCGGCGAGGGCGGTCATGGCGGTGGGGTACATTCCCCCCTGCGACTCCCAATGGCCGTCACCAGCCTGGGCACTCTTGAGCCACTCCAGGCCGCGCTCGACGACGGCTTCCGTGTCTTTTTTCTTGTCCTCGGCGTGGGCTCGCGTGGCGGGAACCGTCAGTGCGAGCGCCACCACGCCGGCGGTCAGGAAATTCCGAAGCATGGCAAACCCCTGGTTGCGATGGGTATGGCAAGGAAGACGAAACGTGGAACAAAAACTGACAGCCCCGGGCAAAATTTGCTCAGAAACCGCACCGGAGCCAGAGGCAGGAGAGATGCCGGACTTCGAACTGCCTGGCCGAAAACCGCGACTCGCCCACACCTGGGGCGAGTCGCGGTTGAAGGGCGACTACTTGGGCTCGTCGTCTGGAACGATTCGAACCCGGTACGAGTAGTTGAAGAGTTCGATCCCCTTGGTCTTGGGATCGTAGATCATCGACTGCAGCATCCCCTGGTTCTGGTGGTTATACCCCTTGTAGAACTTCAGTTTCCCGACCTGCTTGTCCAGGATGGCGATGCGGTAGACCTGCGAGCGGGTTTGCTCGTCTTGCACCACCCCGGCAGCAATGAGGACGGGAAGCTCGTCCATGCGCTCGATCAGGAGCGTTTGTCCTTCAAAGAGCCGTTCCGTGAACCAAAGCCGTTTCCCGGTCGCTCGGTCGAAGGCGTAGCACACCCCGTTGACGGGCAGGCTGCGGATCATCGAGTTGCCATAGAACGGGACATTCTTGGCCGGGTCACGGTCCCGGTTCAGGAAGAGGAAGAACCGTTCCGAGTCGGCGAGCAGCAGCGGTTTCGTCACTGCGAATTTCCCGGAAGAATCCTTGAGATGGCTCTCGGCCCGGTCGGCATCGACACCCCCTTTGAAGAGGGACTTACCGGTGCGAGAGCTGAGCACTTGGAAGGTGCCATCCTGGTGCAGGAACCCGGTGAGGTCGTTGTCGAGGGTGTCGAGCACGAGGGAGGTCGCCGGGGCTTCCTGCTTCCAAACATCCTTGCCGGTGAGCGGATCGTAGAGGCGAATCACGCGTGGGGCATCGTTGCCGCCGGAACTGAGGAGGAGCATCCGGCCGATGACCGCGAGCCGGCCCGAACTGGTGAGCAGGCTGCCGAACTCCGGGGCATTCTCGACGACGGAGCCATCGACAGCTCGCAGAACCTTGGACGATCCGCCGGTGCCCCCCTCGACGAGGAAGACGTGGCGAGCGTCGCCGAAAATCCGGGCATTCGTGGAAACATTCGACCGCTGCCAGAGCTTCTGGCCCGTCTGCGGATCCAGCGCAACCAGCCCATCTCGGGTCAGGAGGCAGCAATAGTTCGGTTGCAGCACCGAAGACCGGCCGAGGTGCAAGTGCCAGCCATCGGAATAGCGAATGACCAGCTCATCGCCGTCGACGTTGACCTGCGGGCCGTTATTGATGGGATTGTTCCCGAAGAGGTTGTAATCCCACAGTTTTCGCTTCTTGGCGAGATCGAAGCAATAGGTGTATTGCCCCATGTGCAGCAACACGAGGTGTCCGCTCGCCTGAGTCATCTTGTATGTGGTGCCCGAACGGGTGCGTTGGTTGTAGGCATACATGTTGTAAACAGCGGACGAAAGGCCGCGGAAATCGCACCAGTTCTCGCCGGTCATGCGGTCGATGACCCGCAAGGTGTAGGAATTGTCCTGTTGATTGTGCTCCAGATTCATTTTGAATCGGCTGAAGAACGGGAGCAGATCGCCATCCGGTTCGAGGGCGACGGAGTTGTTCATCACGCCGCGGTTGTAGGGCCCGTTGGAGGTTTCAATCTTGTAGCGTGAAAGGCCAGTGCCGCGGGCGGGTTCGAGGTAGGGGAGCAATCGCTTGTCGGTGATGAGGTCACCATAGATATCAGCACCGGTCTTGCCGTCGCGAATCACCACGCTGGCATAGGTGGTGCCGAGCTGGGAGTACAATCCCACCGCATCTTCGAGGAGGCCCCGACGAGTCATCACCCGGGCGAGGGTTTCCACCGCCCTGCCGGCCGTGGAATCATCCTCCGCGGTGGCCCAAAGTTGCATCAGTTGGACCTGGGCTTCGCGAATATCTTCCTCATTGTTGGTCTTGAGAAGATTCTCCGCGAGGAGCATCTGCGCTTCCCGGCCGGCGGCGAAATACGGGCCGAAGACTTTCACGAATTCCCGGAGTCGGCTCAGATCGTTGGACTCGCGGACTGAATCCCAATCCTTCTGCACCCGATCTTCCAGAGGCTTGCGGATCGCCGGATCCTTCGCGTTGCGGATCATCGTGTCGATCTTGCCGCGGGCCCAAACGTCGGGCCGGGTCATGTTGTTGGGCTCGTCGAAGATCGGCACGAGTTGCTTGTTGTCGCCCAGGGCGGCGTAGGCCCGGTAGTGGTCGAAGGCATCGGTGAGGCGACCCTGTTTCTCCCGTCCCTTGGCGACGAGGGAGAGGTACAACCCCATCCGGCGGACCTGCTCGTCGATGAGTTGCTGCCGGGCGATCGGGTCGTCGGTGTCGACCGGAACTTCGCAGAGGCTCTTGTATTCCGCGAGGATCGGCTCGCCGCCGTTGAAGTCGTTGCGGAGCATCTCCGTGTAGGCGAGATACAGTTTCCCGCGGATGTTGCGACGAACTTCTTCGGGCGGATTGTTTTTCTCCGCTTCCTTGAAGTCGGCGACGGCGTCCTTGATCTTGCCGTTGTCGAGCAGCAGTTCGCCGCGGGCGAAGAGGCCGACGGGATCCTTCGGGTTCAGTGCCAGCAGCCGGTCCATTTCCCGTTTCTTGAGTTCGATCAGCGGGAAGGCCGACACGTGCGACGGGGATTGGGAGAACATCATCCCGTCGTGGAAGACGAGGTTCCCGAGTGCGAGCTGGTAGCCCAGATCTTTCTGATGGTTCTGCAGATACTCGGGGTCGACGCCGAGGTTATCCTTGCGGAAGGCGGTCTTGGAGCGGACCTGCCCGCGGTCAACGTCGATGGCCCAGACCTGGGGATCTTTCGAGTCGGGCCGATCGGGGTCGCCGATCATCGGGAGGAAGTAGACGCCGTCCTTGCTGGCCACCCCGTGTCCGCAGGGCCGGCGGATCTGCAGGTTCTGCCAGGCGAGCTCCGCCTTGCCATCCTTGCCGGACAGGTTGTAGGCGCGGACCGTACTCTTCCCGACGACGAGCACCTTGCCGTTGATGACGCCACCGACGTAAAGGTCTTCTTTTTCTCGCTCGGCACTCCAGAGTTCATCGCCGGTGCGGAGGTCGAAGCAGATGATCCGGTTGCAGTCGTGTGCGGTGAAGACAACCTTCCCCCCCGCGATGATCGGAGCGGAAGCTCGCCAGCGATCGTTGGGGAGGGGCTGGAATCCCTGGTTTCCGGGGAACGGTCGGCGACGGAACCCGGGCTCCGGGTTCATGCCGTCGTCCGGATTCGCCACGATCGAGTTGTACGGCTTGGCCCACTTCAAACTGCGAGCGTTGATGTCGACGGCAATAACCGCACCGCAGTTGGTGGGGCAGATCAGGATGCCGTCCGAGTAGGTGAGGTAGGCGGGCTGGATCCGGCGGAGGGAATCCTGGCTGAGCCGGGTGTTGGGCGTGCCGAGGTTCTGGACCCACAGGAGTTCCGGCACCCGGTCCGGGCGTTTTCCGTTGGCTGCGGGCTGGACCACGAGTTTGTGCGGATCCAGGCAGGCAAGCCGGATCTGGTTGTTCCGCTCGTACAGGACGTAGAGTCGGCCGTTGTGCGGAAGCGGCGGCCCGAGGAAGATCGCGTTTTCCGTCAGAAGCTGGGTATTGGAGGTCTTCTCTTCCTCTTCTTCAGTCATGACGGCGGCAGCGAGCCCCCCGAGACGCCAGGCCCGTCGGCCAGTCTCAATGTCGATGGCAACGAGGGCGCTGTACTCCGTCATGCCGCGGAGCCCCATGTTCCCACCCATGCCGGGCTGGATTCCCCCGGGAAACTGGTTGTACATCTGGGGCGTCGGCGGAATCGCAATGTCGTCGACGTAGTAGACCAGTTTGCCGTCGTGGCTCAGGGATCCGACCTGGGCGTTCTCGAAGATCATCGTCGGCATCATTCGCTGCCAGTAGTTCATCCACCAGTGCAGCACCGTCTGCCGATCGTCGCCGCTCATCAGGGTCTGAGCTCCACCGGCTGCCGGGGTGAACCAGAAGAGTTCACCCGCACGGTGGGTGCGACCGTGAGCGACGAATCCGTCCTTGCTGACCACCGCGTAGACACCGTCGTAGCTGCGATAGAGGATGAGGTTCGGAGCCGTCACCGGGAAGAACCCGGGCAGGGGTGCTTCGGAGCGGTCCGGGCGAATGTTTTTGATCCCGAACGCGATTGCCTCCTTGACCCAGTCAGCCCCGTCCCGCTGATCCTTGTCGAGGTGATACCGCATTTTCACGGAGAATGCGGGGTCGAGGAACGGCGTGCCGCCATCGCCGACACCGGTGTGGGAGGCGTTTCCGTACCGGCCAGCCACGTACTCTTCGGAGAGCTTGCCGAAGAGCATGTCAACGGGTCGATCCATCTCGGATTTGAGGTCGTCGATGTTGAACGCCCGCTTGCCGAGAACCAACCCGCCGGCCGGCATCTTCTTGTCGAGGTCGGCCCAGACCTTGTCGGATTCCGAGATGTACCGGGCGTCGCCGGACCGCTTGAAGGCGATCACCATTTTGAAGAGGGTGCGGGCCGTCAGAAGATCGTCGGAATCGGGCCGATTGCGAAGCCGATCGAACCCGTAGGCCGCCTCGGCGTAGTTCCCGGCTTCGAGGTTCAGCGTGGCGAGGAGCAGCGTCGCCAGGCCACCCGCCTTGGTGTGGAAGTATCGCTGGGAAACGTCCGCCAGCTTGGGCTTGTCGTACCCGTCGTTGATCGATTCCTTGACCAGGGCGTCCGCCATCGGCCCGAAGGTGGCCTGGTAGAACTGCCGGCCAACCTTGGGGAAGTCCCCGATCGTCTTGTTGGTCTGATCCTTGATGCTCAGATAGCTCTTCTTGATTTCGCCCTTGGCGAGCTTTTCTTCGACCGGGAAGAACGAGTCGCTCTTGGCATCGAGCAGCGACTGGGCGGTGTTGCAGACCCGGTCCCACTCGACCGCTTCCGGCTTCCGATCGGCGATATAGTCCTGGACCGCCTTGAATTTGAGTTTGGCGTCCCGATCTTCGGGAAGGTTCAGCGTCTCGAGCGTTTCCTTCGGCTGGTTGGGGTTCCTCGGATCTTTCGCAGCGGCGACCGCAATTTTCTGGCCGTACACTGCCTGGATCGCCAACGGCGTGACGCCCAGGGCGAGCAGGACGGCGAGACGCAAGCAGCGGTTTGAGGATCGCATAGTTTCGTCTTCCGAATCGAGCGGGTGCCGGCAGCCGGAACGGATAAGATTGTTGCTGGTTCGCGAGGGGGGCCACAAGTCAAAATGCGGCGAGCGTTACATCCTGTGACGCAATTTGGTCGCCGACCTGACGGAACGTCTCCCCTGGGAACGGGTCATCAGGAATAGACGGCCCGACTGTGCAAACCTAACGCCGAGTGCCTGATCTTCCGACGGTCCGGAAGGGCGAATCGTTCGACCAGAAACGGAAAACCGCGAAAATGCAGAATCAGGCATCCGCACGAATGACCGGGGCGACACCCGGACCTCGCACCTGCAACTCCAGTCCCACGAGGGATTTCCGTCCGAAATACGTCGCATTCGCCGGAACGTTCCAGTGCAATCTGGCCTGCCCGCACTGCTGCGTTCCCATCGAGTGGACCGACCGGCTCGACATTGCGACGGCCCTGCGATTCCTGGAAGAAACCCGTGCCGCCGGCATCGAGCGACTCGGGTTCACGGGGGGCGAACCCTTTCTTTTCCCCGAGTTTCTGACAACCCTGACCCGCCGGGGTGCAGAGCTCGGCTTCCGGTTCGACAAACTGATGACCAATGGAGTGTGGTTTCCAGATCGGGTCCGCCTGGAAACTGTGCTCGCCGAGCTTCGGGATGCCGGGTTTTCGGGCAAACTCGGGCTCAGCGTGGACAAATTCCACGGGATGGAAATCGTCAAACTGGCCGAGTTCTGCCGGGTCGCGCGGACCGTCTTCGACAAGGACAACATCCTCTCGCTGAGTTACGCAAGTCGTTCCCCGGAAAAGGGTTTGGAACCGATCCACCGCCTGGCTTCCGAACTCGACGGGGTTCTGGAATGGTCCGACATGTTGGGTCGGCATCTGCTCGTCTCGGACGATCTGACGATGACCCTCAACTGGAACCACCTCGCACAGGTCGAACGGGCCGAAAAACTGCCCGGCAACCCCTGGGATGGCAGCTGGTTCGAGGAAGACTACTGCGAGGGGCCCGGCCAGGCCCTCATCGTCAACCCCCGGGGCGACGTCAAACCCTGCTGTGGATTTGGCTCCGACCTCGATCAGCTCACGATCGGCAACATCTACCGCGACTCCGCGGAGACGGTGATCCGCCAGGGCCGGGAACATCCGTACGTGGGTAAGGTCTTCCGGGACGGCCTCACCGCCATCCGCGACGACATCCTCGCCCACAACCCCACCGCCCTTCCCGGAGAATCGTCTAACCACTGTTTCTTCTGCTGGTACGTGCTCTCCAAGGGAATCTGGGACGGGACGCACAGCGATCCGCACGATCGGGTCGGAAACGGTGGGCAGTGGGAGAAACTTCGGGTCGGCCTGCCGATGGTTGAGGGCACTTCTGTCGGGTGCGCAAGTGGACGCGGTCCGGGGGCGGATCCGTCCCATTCCCGCTGAGACGTCGGAACGGAATTCTTCTGGGGTAACCCCTCGCCGTCCAGTGGCCCAGTCATTACACCATACCGTGTAATAGTGACGAGAAAGGTTCCGGATGTCACCGACACCTTCCCGGCAGGGGAAACCGCGTCGCCCCTCCTTGAGAGAGAGGGCCATGCTCACGCCGATCCAGGCCGGCGGGCTGGCGGCGGTCTTCAAGGTGCTGGCGAACGACACCCGGTTGCGGTTGCTGCACGCCCTGATCCGGGCCGGGGAGATGTGCGTCACCGACCTCGCCTTGGAACTGGGCATGAAGCCGCAGGCGATTTCGAACCAGCTGCAACGACTTTCCGACCTTGGCATCCTGGCTTCCCGCCGGGAGGGGAACAACATCCATTACCGGGTCGTCGACCTGTGCGTGTCGGGCCTGTTGGAGCAGGGCTGGTGTCTGATGGACGAGGCGGAGTGTCGGTCCGGTGTCACCGGTCGTGCCGCCTCGTGTTGTGGGAGCGACGAATGAGGCTGCTTGCTGCGGAAACGTTTGGCACTTTCGCCCTGGTCTTTGCCGGGACAGGGGCTGTGGTGGTCAACGACACGCATGGCGGGTCCGTCACCCACGTCGGGGTGGCGCTCACGTTCGGGCTGGTGGTGTTGGCGATGGTGTATGCGGTGGGCGATGTGTCGGGTGCCCACTTGAATCCGGCGGTGACGCTCGGTTTCGCGGTGGCCGGCCGGTTTTCCGTCTTGCGGATTTTGCCGTATTTCCTCGCCCAGTGCCTCGGGGCGGGGCTGGCGAGCGGGCTGTTGCGGGTGATGTTTCCGATGCATCCGACGCTCGGAGCCACCCTTCCGGCCGGCTCACCGGGGCAGTCGTTCGTGATGGAGTTCATCCTGACCCTGATTCTGATGGTGGTGATTCTCGGGGTCAGCACCGGGGCGAAAGAAAAGGGCGTGCTTGCCGGCGTCGCGGTCGGTGCGGTGATCGCCCTGGAAGCGTTGTTCGGCGGGCCGGTCAGTGGTGCGAGCATGAATCCGGCCCGATCCCTCGCCCCCGCGGTGGTTGCAGGCCGGCTCGAGCACCTGTGGGTCTACCTGACCGCTCCGTTTCTCGGAGCAGTGGTAGGAGTCGGGATCTCCGCGATCATCCACGGTACAGAACCAAAGCGTGCACCAGCACAGGAAGAGGCACAACCATGACCCTCGATGCGTTTCTGGACGTGCTTTCCCGGAACCCGGGTGTGGCACTGCACCTGATGCTTCCGGATGGAAGCTTTGTACCCTCGCACTTCCACGTGACGGAGGTCGGGCGGGTGCAGAAGGATTTCATCGATTGCGGGGGAACGCTCCGCTCCTCGACGAGTTGCGTGCTTCAGATGTGGGTCGCGGACGACACGGAGCACCGGCTCGACAGTACGAAGTTGGCGGGAATCCTGGGACTGGCGGCTCCGGTGCTACGGGGAACGGAGCTTCCGGTGGAAGTGGAATACGAGGACGGCCGGGTGTCGCAGTTTCCGGTCGCTGCCGCGGAAGTGACGCCGGGCGGGATCCTGTTCCACCTGGGGAGCAAGCACACCGCCTGCCTGGCCCCGGATCGGTGTGGCGTCGACGCGGCTGGAGCTTCCGGCTGCGCTGCCCCCGGGTGCTGCTGACTGGACTTTTCCCTTCCTGCCTTCCGGAGCGATCTCATGGAGCCGAGCAAAACGGTGCTTTTCGTGTGTGTGGAGAACTCCAACCGTTCCCAGATGGCGGAGGCGTTTGCCCGCATCCACGGCGGTGAGGGCATCCAGGCGTGCAGTGCCGGGTCGCGGCCTTCCGGGCGGGTCAATCCGCGTGCCATCGAGTTCATGAAGGAAATCGGGTACGACCTGACCACGCATGATTCGAAATCTTTGGCCGACTTCAACGGGCAGGAGGTCGAGGTGGCGGTGACGATGGGCTGCGGAGACGAGTGCCCGCTGGTGCAAGCCCGTCGTCGGGAAGAGTGGCAGATTCCGGACCCGAAAGAGATGCCGGCCGAGCAGTATCGCGAAGTTCGGGACCTGATCGAGCGGAAGGTGAAAGAGTTGCTGGCTGGATTGCGGAATGCCTCCGGGCAACGGATCGTTTGAAGTTCGGCGAAGAGAGTAGGTCACTCGCTCCGCGAGTGACTCCGATTTCCCCTCTGTACGCGAGTGTTGTCTTCTCGGGACATCATCCCGTCACTCGCGGAGCGAGTGACCTACTTTGGAAAACGCCGTCGCCTTGCGGAATGTCGGTGCTTCGGATTGACGCCTGCTCCAAATTCCCGGTATACCCGCTCGCGTTTGTGGAGAATCCGCATCGCCGAGTCGGAAATGACCGAGCCCGCCGCTCTGGAACTTGATTGCATTCGCGTCCGCTACGGTTCGCATCCGGCGGTGGATGGCGTGTCGTTGTCGATTCGGCGTGGGGAAATCGTGGGATTGCTGGGTCCCAACGGGTCCGGGAAAAGCTCCACACTCGCGGCGGCGGCGGGAATCCTCGATCCCTTCGAGGGCTGCGTTTCCGTCGATGGGATCCGGCGGATCGACGATCCGTGGGGATTCGCCCGGCGGATCGGCCTGGTGCCCCAGGAACCCGCACTTTACGACGAGCTTTCCGCCGAGGCGAACCTGCTCTTTTTCGGTCGGCTGTATGGTCTTGGCGGGCTGGATCTTCGCAAACGCGTCGACCACGCCCTCGCCCGGGTCCGGCTCATCGACCGGAGCGAGGACCGCGTCGGGACCTTTTCCGGTGGCATGAAACAACGCCTCAACCTGGCCGCGGCGCTCCTGCACGGGCCGCTGGTGCTGCTCCTCGACGAGCCGACGGCAGCCCTCGACCCCGCCAGCCGGGATGCTCTCTTCGCGGACTTGCACGACCTTCGGGAAGCGGGTCACGCCATCCTCCTGAGCACGCACCACCTGGACGAGGCGGAATCTGGGTGCGATCGGATTGCGGTTCTGGAAGCGGGCCGACTCGTGGCGTGTGGGACCCCGCAGGACCTGATCCGCCGGCAACCGGGAAATCGAGCGATTCTGTACGCCCACATGCGGGAGACGTTGCCGCGGTTCTTCGTGCGTGGCCTGCAACACCGGGCGGACGAGGGTGTCGAGATCGAGGTCGTCGGTCGGCGGATGCGGCTCTCGGCGGCTTCGCAAGAATCGCTGGGACGGGCCCTGGCGATGGTGCTGGCGGACGGGATCGTGCTCGATGCGTTCCGGACGCCGCCGGGTCGGCTCGATTGTCTGCTTCGAGGAATCCCTGTGGAATCGGAGGCGATTTCTGCGATTGTGCCGCCGGAATCCCGCGCGGCGTGAGCGTCTTCCCCACCGCTC
Organism: uncultured Alcaligenaceae bacterium; assembly: GCA_964552815.1. Classification (GTDB taxonomy): domain Bacteria; phylum Planctomycetota; class Planctomycetia; order Gemmatales; family Gemmataceae; genus CAYUHJ01. The sequence continues at coordinate 73,123 of CAZKIQ010000014.1, forward strand.
GAACCGGAAGGTCCATGCGTCGCCATCTGGCCCTGATCGTCGCTCTCGCCGCCAAGGACTGGCAGCTTTTCTTCGCCGATCGCCGGGCGGCTGCCCTGTGTTTCGCCGTCCCCATCGTGCTCGCCTCCGCTTTTGGAATCGTCTTCCACAAAACCGGGGGGGCCAGCGATGCCCCGCGGTTGCAGGTGCTGATCGTGGCCGAGGATGACGGTCCCTTCTCGCGGAAGGTGGTCGAGGACCTGCTGGCGAGCCCGCGGATTGCCGCGGAAGTGGTGAGTCGAACCGAGGCAGATCGGCGGGTCGCGGATCGCCGCCCCGGGGTGGCGATCGTGATTCCGCGCGGTTTCGAGCGGATCGCGACCTGGAGTCCGGGGAAATCGACGGAATCCCGGCCGACGGTGCGGGTGCTCCACAGCCCGCTCAGCGAGGGAGAAGGACAGTGGGCGGAGGGCCTGGTCTCCGAGGTGATTCTGCGTCGACTCGCCCGCGATCGCCTGGAACCATGGGTGGGCAGTGACAACGCGGTGTCGCAACCTTTCGCGATCGAGACCCGGATGGCGGGGGAATCGCGGGATGGCTTCAATTCGTACTCGCACAGCTTCAGCGGGATGACCCTGCAGTACCTGCTGTTCTGGGGCATGGAGAGCGGGCTCCTTCTGCTTCGGGAACGGCAGCGATCGATGTGGTCGCGGTTGCGGGCGGCTCCGGTTCCGCTTCGCGATGTACTGCTCGGGAAAGCCCTGGCGACGGCGGTGATCGCGTTCTTGCAGGTGCTCGTCACGTTCGCGTTTGGGTATGTCGTGTTTGGTGTGACGGTGTCCGGGTCCGTTCTTGGGTTTGCGATGCTCGCGGTTTCCGTGAGTTTGCTGGCCGCCGGGACGGGTCTGCTGGTGGCGGCGGTGGGCGGGACGGAGGCCCGGGCGCGAAGTGTTTGCATCCTCGTGATTCTGGGCGTGTCGTTGCTTGGTGGTTTGTGGCTGCCCGCGTTTGTGCTTCCGGGCTGGGCTCGTGACATCGCGTTGTCACTGCCGACGACGTGGGCGATGCGGGGGCTCGACGGTGTGACATGGCAGGGTCGCGGGTTGTTGGCATGTGTGCCGAGCGCGGCGGTGGTATTCGCATTCGCGGCGGTCTTCCTCGGAATTGCGGTCGCGAAACTGGTTTCCTCGGAGACGCGCCGCCGGCGCGGAATGGCATGATTCGCTCGAAATCTCGGGGCGTCACGGTTGTCGGACTCGCCTTCCTTCTGGTGAGCCCGGTGGTGGCGCAGTCACCGATCGTGCCCGCTTCTGGGACCAAACCCGCCGACCCGAAGCCGGTGGAACTTGTCCTCGAAGATCAGTTCGGACGCCGGGCCGACATCGGTACCCTTCGCGGACACGTCGTCGTGCTTGTGTTCGGGGACCGCAAGGGAACCGATGCCTGCAAGGAGTACGGCGAGCAACTGCACGTCCTCTTCCACCCCTCCGCGAAGGGGCAATCGCCGGAAAAAGCTCGGCAGGCACCGGTCGTCCCGCTGCCCGGCGTCCCCGAGGGGCGGAAGTCGCCGGAAGTCGTGGTTGTTCCGGTCGCTTGCACAGGAACCGTCCCGGCGCTGGTCAAGGATGTGATCCGGAACCAGATCAAGAAGGCGTGCCCGGATGTCACGGTGTGGCTGGATTTCGGCGGCTCGATGGAGGAGAAGTTCGGGCTTCGCGGGGGGCAACCGAACCTTGTCGTTTTCGATTCCGCGGGTCGGCTTCGCATGAAGGTCAACGGGACCCCGGACCAGAAAACGGGGGAGAAACTGGTGCAGACGATCCAGAACCTGCGTGCGGAAGCGGCGGGGCTCGGGAAGTAGTTTGTGGGAAAGCGGGGTTCCTGCCGAGCCGAGTCCGTGTCAGCGGCTCGGCGGGAGCCTCGCCCTCCCGAAGAAACAGAACTCGAGGGATGGCGGCTCGGCGGAGTTTCGCCATCCCGAAGAAACAGAATTTGCGGGATGGCGGCTCGGCGGAGTTTCGCGTCCCGTTTGCGTTTGGGGGGTGTCTGTGTCGCAGGACGCCGTCTGGATCACCGGGGTCGGGGTTGCGTCTCCCCTCGGGTTGACCTTCGATTCCCTTGCGGATGGGTTGCTCGCGGGGCGGTCGGGGATCGCGCCGATCGAGCACTTCGACACCGCCAACCACACCTGCAAAATCGCGGGCTGTTTGCCGCCGATTCCCGTTCCGCCGCGTTGGGAAGCCGTCGATTTCGCCCGGCGATCGGGGTGGGAGCAACTCTTTCTGTGGACCGCAATCCACGCGATGTACGACGCAGGAATCTGGGATTCGCGGGGAAATCTGCGGATCGGGTTGTGCATCGGCATCGGCAGCGAGTGGTTGCTGACCTGGGAGGCGGATCGGCTCTCGGGCGGGGAACGGATCAAGAATCCGGAATGCGATGCGGCCGGGCAAGCCCACGCGATGCGGGATGCGCTCGGGCTGACCGGCCCGGTGTCGACGGTGGCAGCGGCGTGTGCGAGCGGTAATGTGGCCCTCGGCGTCGCCCGGGAATGGGTCCGCCGGGGGCGGGTCGATGTCTGCATCGCCGGGGCTTGCGACCGCTCCGTCTCCCCGATGGGGGTGGCCGGGTTCGCCAACATGGGGGCTCTTTCCCGGCGAAATTCGGAACCGACCGCCGCTTCCCGACCGTTCGATCGCGGCCGGGACGGATTCGTGATGGGAGAAGGTTCCGCGATTTTCGTGCTCGAATCCGCGGAGCGGGCCGCGAAACGGGGGGCAACTCCGTACGCGGAACTGGCCGGCTACGGTTCCAGTAGCGACGCGTGCCACATGGTGACGCCCAGCACCGACCCCCGCCCGGCGGCCGCTGCGGTGGCTTCCGCCCTCGCTGACAGTGGGGTGTCACCGGACGACGTGGACTACGTCAACGCCCACGCGACCAGTACCCCACTCGGGGATGCGTTCGAGGTCGCGGTTCTTCGAACCGGCCTCGGTTCCGCGGCCCATGACGTCCCCGTGAGTGCGACCAAGAGTATGACGGGGCATCTCCTCGGTGCGGCGGCTGCGGTGGAGGCGGCGGCGTGCCTGGTGGCGATTCGCCGGGCCGCAATCCCGCCGACGATCAACCTCGAGGATCCGGACCCCGCCTGCGATCTGCCTCACGTTCGTGGTGATGCCCGGGACGCGAAGGTGCGGATTGCCCTCTCGAATTCCTTCGGATTCGGCGGCAGCAACACTTGCATCGTCTTGCGGAAGGCCGGGTAAGCGCGAGGAAAGACGTTTCCCGTCGGAATTCCCCTTCGAGAATGCGTCGTGGGATGGGGGTTGCCCCGGGGAGCGTGGGTAGGTTTACTGTAGGTGTCCAAATCTGTGCGGAATCGCGGTCCAGGGATGGGCTCGTTCCCTCTACCCTCGCCGATCCTCCGAGAGCTGCGATGGAAAGCTTCGCCGAGTACGGATACATCGGGGTCGCCGCCGCGATCATGGGGAGCGGTCTGGGTCTGCCGATCCCCGAGGAAATCCCGGTGGTGACGGCCGGCATCCTGGTCGGGCACGAAGATACCCCGCTGCGGTGGTGGATCATGCTGCCGATCGTGATCGTGTCGATCGTGATCGGGGATGGCTTCCTGTACGGGATCGGTCGGCTGTGGGGTCCGCGGTTGCTCGAGTACGGGTGGGTCAAGCGGCATATCATTCCGCCGGAAAAGCGGGAAGAGATCACGAAGAACTTCCACGATCGCGGGATTGCGGTGCTTCTGGCGGCCCGGCTCATGCCCGGAATCCGCACACCGGTCTTTATCATGGCCGGCGTTCTGCGATTCCCCCTCGGCCGGTTCCTCCTCGCCGACGGCCTCTACGCCATTCCCGGCGTCAACATCCTCTTCTGGCTCTCCTACTCGCTCACCGACCAGGTGCTGGAAGTCGTCAAGGCGGTGGAAAAGTACCGGCCACTCGCGATGGTCGCGATTCTGTCGGCGGTGGCGGGGGTGCTGGCCTACAAGTACCTCGGCAGCCGCCGCGTCAGCACGGGAAACCCCGAGCAGTTGCCCAACATCATCTCCCGGCCCGGCGAGGCGCTCGGCCATGCCATCGAGCGGACCGTCGAGATGACGATCGAGAAACCAATCGGAAAGGTGACACAGCACGGCCAGAAACCGTCGGGACTGCATCCTTCCCCAGCGGAAGTTCCTCCCGGTTCGGAACCTCCTCCCACCGCGAACCAACCGACACCGGGGTGACCGAGCCCCGTCTCTTCTCCGGGGCAACCGCATGAGCCACGCCGGGCACAGCCATGGCCACAACGCGGTGACCAACCTCCGACTCGCGTTCTTCCTCAACGTCGGATTCACGATCCTCGAAGTGGCCGGGGGATTGTGGACCAACAGCATCGCCATCCTTTCCGACGCCCTGCACGATGGCGGCGACTGCTTCTCGCTCGGCCTGGCGTGGTATCTCCAGCGAGTCGCCGCCCGGCAGCCCACCGACCAATTCACCTACGGATACCGGCGATTTTCCAGCCTCGGGGCGCTCGTGACCGGCCTGGTACTCGTGATCGGCCTGAGCGTGGTGGCCTGGAACTCCTTCCAGAGACTCCGCTCGCCAGAGGAAGTCCACGCCACCGGGATGCTCGGCATGGCGGTGCTCGGAATCCTCGTCAACGGGGCGGCCGCGTGGAAACTCCAGGCAGGAAGTTCCCTCAACGAAAAAATCGCCAGCTGGCACCTCATCGAGGACACCCTCGGCTGGGTCGCCGTCCTCCTCGCAAGCATCCTCATGATGATCTGGGATATCCCGATTCTCGATCCGCTGATCGCGATCGGGATTGCTGGCTTCGTCGTCTGGAACGTCGTGCGGAACCTCCGGAAGGTGATGCTCGTTTTCCTCCAGAGTGCGCCCGCGGATTTCGACGTGGTGGAATTCGAGAAACGGGTCCGGGAAATTCCGGGGGTGGTCGGATCCCACCACACCCACACCTGGACACTCGACGGGGAACATCACGTTCTCTCGACCCATCTTGTGATGCGGCCGGGAAGTGGGCGGGACGAGATCGTGTCGGCGAAACGACGTGTCCACGAGGTCCTGCGCGAGCAGCACTTCGAGCACATCACGGTCGAGGTGGAACTCGACGGGGAAACCTGTACCGGGGCGGAGTGCGAACCGGTCAGGTCCGCGGTGCGGTGAAGAAGACGCCCACGAGGAAGGCGAGCCCGCCGAGGAGTAGCACCCGCGGGTCGACCTGCCCGGCGCGTTTGCGGGGCGATGGCGCGGGAAGGTTCGCGAGCTTCCCCTGACACGACTGACACATCGGGATCGGCTTGCCCCCGAGGTGCGGGAGGATGCGGATCGCTTCGAGCATCGTCGGGTTGTCGCGGGTATCCGACTCGACGAGGTAAGCCAGGATCCGGGCCGGTTCGAGTTGCGTCCGGCAACATCGACACGAAATCACACAATGCATGGCGGCCGAACTCCGCAAGATCACCGCAAGGCAGATCGAGTCCACCCGCTCGCGGCGAGCAGGTCGACAGGTGGGGAGGCAAGGTGCGTGGGCAAATATAGCATGCGAAAGCGGCGGAAGAAAGCGAGGTCCCGCTCGATCTACCGCCATGAATCTTCCACCGACATCTTCGTCCACCCACGCCTGCGTTCAAATCAGCACGCTGCGACGTGCTCGGCCGGCTTGTCCACCGCCGCGTCCTTCGAGACGCCAAGCGCCCGGATCAGCAGCGGGAGCGTCAGCCCCTGGCCGACGAGCGTCGCGAAGATCACCCAGAACGTCACGAACTGGACGAGTCCGCGGCCCTCGAACGGCTTCCCGTCGAGCATCGCGTGCGGGACCGCCATCGCGGCCGCCAGCGACACAACACCCCGCATCCCCGTCCATGCGACAACCGCGACCTGCTGCCACGGCGGGTAGGGATCGCCGACACCGAAAATCTGCCGGTCCAGCCAGCGCGGCAGGTACGTGAACGGGAAGACCCAGACGATCCGGCCGACGATCACGACCGCCGACACCGCCGCCGCGTACCCGGCGAGCTCCGCCGGTGAGTGGCCGTCCTTGAGGTCGTCGAGCACGTAGGGGAGTTGGAACCCGATCAGGATGAAGATCAGGCTGTTCAGCACGAACTCGACCCACTCCCAGACGGCCCGGCCCTCGCGGAGCAGGTCGGGGTCGAACAACGAGTGCGCCCGGTGGCCAATCCACAACCCGGCCGCGACAACCGCGAGGACCCCGGACGCACCGACCGCTTCCGCGGGAATGTACACCGCGTAGGGCGTCAGGAGCGTGAACGAAATCGTCACTTTCGGATCCGCGAGTTCGGTCCGGCTCAGCCCGCGGTGGAGCTTCGCCACGACCCACGCGGCCGCCAGCCCGAAAAGGATCCCGCCGACCGGCACCGCGACGAAGCTCACCCCGAGGCACGCGACATCGAGCGCCCCGCCGACGGCGACGCCGATCGCAGCCCGGTAGATGACGAGAGCGGCCGCGTCGTTGACCAGGCTCTCGCCTTCGAGGATCGTCGTAATCACGTCCGGAACCCGAACCCGACGGGTGACGGCGACCGCAGCGACGGCGTCGGGCGGAGACACGATCGCACCCAGCACGACCCCGACCGCCCACGGCAGCCCGAGGTACACGTGGGCGACGACCGCGACGACCGACGTCGTGAACAGGACCAGCCCGATCGCCAGCAGCGAGATCGACCGCAGATGTCGCCGAAACGCCCGCCACCGGGTGTTGAATGCGGCCGCATAAAGCAACGGCGGGAGGAACGCGAGAAACACCATCTCCGGTTCGAGGTGCATCCGCGGGACGGTCGGCTGGAAACCGAGCAAGACCCCGCCGAGCGTCAGCAGGATCGGGTACGGCAGCCCGAGCCGGGTCGCGACCAGCACGAGCACGAGCGCGACGGCCAGCATCACGAGGACGATCTCGAACGGGTGCATGCCGACTCCTCGATTGCCCTCGCCAGGCTGGGTCGCTTCACTTCTGCCGCCCTTTGAGGAGCCGCCGATGCGATGCTGTTCCGGTCGCCCCGAAAGGGAAGCGACAAGCTGCGGTCCGGTTTTCTTCCGCGGAGAGAGCAGATTCGAACGAATTTCTCCCCCCGCCGCAAGTCAGAGTGGATGGCGAGGCAGTTCCGCAAAGTCGGTCACTCGCTCCGCGAGTGACAGGATGATGACCCGAAAAATGCAACTCGCGATTCCAGAGGTGCGATCGCAGTTTTTCTCGGGTGGGTCGAAGAGGCTTGGCGACGAAGACCCACCGAAGGCGCAGAAATCCACGATGGGTCAACGAAGCTTCCCGGTAGCCCGAAATTCCCCTGAGAAACTTCGGATTTCCTGAGGTGCGAGGTTCCGTGGTTTCTGGACGTCAACCACCCCTCGGTGGATCTGCGCCGAAGCGGCTTGGCCCACCCTCCAAATCTTTCTCTGCAGGATTCTCTGAGGACGAGACTGACCCTGGGACCCGAGAACGCTTCCCATTCTTTCCCGCGGCCAGGGATGCTCAGTGCTCCGCGATCTGGGCGTCGTAGGTGGCCTTGTCCAGGAGGTGGTCAGTGGACGCGCCCGGGGCGAGGCGGACTTTGATCATCCAACCCTTGAGATACGGGTCGTCGTTGATCAGGCCCGTGTCCTTGACCGCGGCGGAGTTGACCTCGATCACTTCCCCGGCAACCGGCGCGTAGATCGGCGAGGTGCTCTTCACGGATTCGATGACGCCAATTTCGTCGCCCACAGCCAGGGTTTTCCCGACCTTGGGCAGTTCCAGGTAGGTCACGTCGGTGAGCTGGTCGACGGCGAAGCGGGTGATGCCGACGGTGGCGATGCCGTCGGTGACGGCGGCCCACTCGTGCGATTTGGCGTAGCGAAGCGAGGCGAGGTCCATGGGTTTCCCCGAAGGTGGTGAGTGTGGAAAGCTTCTCGAATTCCAGGGGTTTCCGCGGTCACTTCTTCCGTTTGTAGAACGGCAACGGAACGACGGTGGCGGGTACGTGCGTGCCGCGGAGGTCGATGGTCAGGGCGGTTCCGACGGCGGATTTCGAGGCAGGAACGTAACCCATCGCGATCGACTTTTCCAGCGTGGGGGCGTAGCTTCCGCTGGTGACGGTGCCGGCGGGCGAGCCGTCGATCACAATCGGCGACCCTTCCCGGGCGGCGCGTTTTCCTTCGAGTTCCAGCCCGACCCGTACGGTGGATGCGCCGGCGTTCCCGGCTGCCGACTGGATCGCGGCTCGGCCGAGAAATTCCCCCTTGTCGAGTTTCACGGCCCACGCCAGGCCCGCCTGGATGGGGTTGATCGTCTCGGAAAGTTCGTGCCCGTACAGCGGCATCGCCGCTTCGAGGCGGAGCGTGTCGCGGGCACCGAGTCCGCACGGAACCGCACCCCGGCCCACGAGCTCCTCCCAGAGGGACACGCCGAGTTCGTTCGGAACGATCGCCTCGAAGCCGTCCTCGCCGGTGTAGCCGGTCCGGCTGACCACGCTCGGATTCCGGCAGTAGAGGGCCGGCGAGGCGAAGTAATACTTCAACTTCCCCACGTCCACGTCGAAGAGCCCCTCGGAAAGGCGGATCGCGTCCGGGCCCTGCACCGCGACCATCGTGGTGTTCGCGGTCTGGTCGACGATCTCGACGTCCTTCCCGGTGCGGTGGGTCTCGAACCAGGCCAGGATCTTGTTCCGGTTGGAGGCGTTGACGACGACGGAGAAGCCGTAGGGCCAGCGGTAAACGAGGATGTCGTCGAGGATGCCGCCGGTTTCGTTGCAGAGCAGGCCGTACCGGACCTGGTCGTTCTTCATGCCCGCGACGGAGTTGGTGAACAACCCTTCGAGAAACGCGAGTGCGTCTTTCCCGCCGACACTGATGCGAGCCATGTGGGAGATGTCAAAAATGCCAGCGGCGGTGCGGACGGCCTTGTGTTCCGCGAGCACCCCGGTGTACTGCACCGGCATGTCCCAGCCGCCGAACGGAACCATCCGGGCCCCGTGCGAGACGTGCCAGTCGAAGAGAGGAGTGCGAAGATTCGCCACGCTCGGCCCCGAAAAAAGGATGGGCGGTCCACCCGTCGGCGGCCCGCCCTTCCCGACAAATTACGACAATCCCGACCGATGTCCACACGAGCCGGTGCGGTGGGGCTCAACCCCCCGCGTGAGTGCCGGATTCCGCCGCGATTCCGATTGGCTCGTGGCCGGCGTGGTAGGTCCACCCGTCCGGAGATTCTTCGAACTCGCCCAGCTCTTCGGATTCCTCACCTCCCTCGAAATCTTCGAACTCCTCGGAGAACTCCAGGTTCCGTAACCGTTCTTCGATGCAGAACCGGGCGATGATCAGCATCCCGCCGTACCACAGCCAGGTGTAGCGGAAGAGGTTGTGCCCCCCCGCACCCAGCAGGAGTAGCAGGAAGAGGGTGGTTCCGATCGCGGACGGGATCTGGAAGAGAAGATCGTTCCGCCACTCCGGGAAATCGCGACGCACCCGGGCGATCCACTGCAGATTCAGAAGAAAGCACCCGAGCACGCCAAGAAACGTGACGAATCCGAGCGTCCCCATTTCCCCGACGAGCTGTCCGTAGAGGTTGTGCGACTCGATGACGCTTCCCGTCGCCGGTCGCCAGGCCCCGGGGCCAATCCCGGAGATCGGAGACCGACCCCACAGTTCGAGCCCCATGAAGAACCCATCGATCCGCCCTTGTCCGGATTCCTGGGCATTTGCGGGCCCAACGCTGGGGTCGATGATGGTATGGAACCGGGTCTGCAGCGACTCGGGGAGCAGCATAAACACCCCCGGAGCCGCCAGCACCGCGAGGGCGATCCACATCCACTTCTTCGACGAACCCCGCAAAATCGTCATGGCGGCCCACACCCCGAACGCCAGCAGCGACCCCCGCGACCCGGTCAGGAGAATGCACAGTCCGGAAAGCGAAACGTACCCCATGACCCAGTATCGGCCCAGGGTTCCGCCGAAACCGCTTCGCCAGATCGCGGTTGCGAACGGGAGTACGAAGACGATGCTGGCCCCGAAGGTGTTGGGGTCGCCGTAGGTCTTGTCGACGCCGATCATCCGGGCGATCCCCATCCGGAACGTGTGCCGACCCGAGAGATATTCCCGGAACGAGTGCAGGAGGTAGATCGTCATCACGGCCACGAGTGCAACCGCGATCCGCTTCAGGCCCCGCTCGTCGAAGACGCTCGTCGAAAGGAGGACGTAAAAGACGACGATTTTGAGGTAGTCCTCCACCATCGGTTGGCCGTGGTCCGCCCACGGGCTCAGGATCCAGCAGGCGAGTACGGCCGTCACAAACCCGGCGTTCGCGAGGTGCTGCAGGTTCGGAATCAGCCGTTTCGGGGCGGCGATCGCCCAGATCCCGATCGTGAAGAGCATGTAGAACCGCTCGACGTGCAGGTCCCCGAGGGCCGGCCACACCTCGAACGGGCGGTGAATAAACAGAAACATGTACCCGATTAGCAGCCAGTGCATGGCGAACATCCGTGTTGGGTCGGCCGGGAATGGGCCGAGAGCTTCGGGGTGCGATATGCTACCCCGCAGGCGGACGAGCACGGAAGTCCAATCGCAAAACCGCGACCGAGAGAGCCATGGCACGCGAACTCGCCGGGAAAAGGGCCATTCTGACGGGTGCATCCAGTGGAATCGGCCGGGCGCTCGCCACGGAACTCGCCGCCGCCGGGGTGAAGCTCGTCCTCGCCGCCCGGACCGTCGAACCGCTCGAAACCCTCGCCGGCGAACTCCGCGGGAAGGGGGCCACCGTCCACGTCGTGCCCTGCGATGTCACGGTCCCCGCAGACCGGGAACGGCTGGTGGCCTCCGCCGTCGAGCAACTCGGCGGCCTCGACCTGCTCGTCAACGGTGCCGGCGTCGCCGGCTTCGGCCACTTCGCCACCGCCACGGAAGAACTCAACCGCCGAGTCCTGGAAGTGAATTTCTTCGGCCCCGTGGAACTGACCCGCCTCGCGATGCCGCACCTCACGAAGGGAAACCACTCGGCAGTCGTGAACATCACCTCGATGTGCGGCCGACGCGGCATGCCCGCCTGGCCCGAGTACTCCGCCAGCAAGTTCGCCCTCGTCGGGATGGGCGAAGCCTGGCGGGCCGAGTTCGCACGCTTCGGCGTCGATGTCATCGCCATCGTCCCCGGCCTGACCCGCTCCGACTTCAACCGCCATCTGCTGCGAAACGACGGAAAAATGGACATCCCCTTCGACAAGGGAATGGAACCCACATACGTCGCGAAACAGATCGTTTCCGCGATCCGCCGCAACCGGAAAGAGGTCGTCCTCGGCTCGGAGGCGAAGTGGATGCTCCGCTTCAACCGCTTCCTGCCTAGGTTGTTGAACCGGCTGATCGCCCGCAAGGTCCGGAAGCTGTACGCCGCCGAGCCGAAGCCGTTTCCCGGCTAGAATAACCCCACACCCGCCTCTCCTTCTGGAAGCTGCACGATGTCCGAGATTCGCCTGGAAAAAGACACGATGGGGGAGATCGCCGTCCCCGCGGACCGCTACTTCGGAGCCCAGACCGCCCGGTCGCTGGTGCACTTCGCGATCGGCACCGACACGATGCCCCGCCCGGTTCTGCGTGCGTTCGGGACCTTGAAGAAAGCCGCCGCCCTCACCAACCGCGACCTCGGACTACTCCCCCCGGAAAAGGCGGACCTGATCGCCCGCGCCGCCGACGAGGTGATCGCCGGCAGACTCGACGACCACTTCCCCCTCCGCGTCTGGCAGACCGGGTCCGGCACCCAGTCGAACATGAACGTCAACGAGGTGATTTCCAACCGCGCGATCGAACTCGCCGGTGGGGTGCTGGGCTCCAAAAAGCCCGTCCACCCCAACGACGACGTCAACATGTCCCAGTCGTCGAACGACACTTTCCCCACCGCCATGCACATCGCGGCGGCAGAGGAACTCGTCCACCGACTGATCCCGAGCGTGACCCAACTTCGCGACACGCTCGCCGGCAAAGCCCAGGAATTCGCGAAGATCGTGAAGATCGGCCGGACCCACCTGATGGACGCGGTCCCGCTGACGCTCGGCCAGGAATTCTCCGGTTACGTCGCCCAGCTCGACTACGGTCTCGCCGCGGTGAAGGCGACGCTTCCCGGCGTCTACGAGCTTGCCCTCGGCGGCACCGCCGTCGGAACCGGCCTCAACGCCCACCCCGAGTTCGCCGTCCGCGTCGCGAAAACGATCGCGGACCTGACCGGGCTTCCGTTCGTGACTGCCCCGAACAAGTTCCAGGCCCTCGCCGGCCACGAACCGCTCGTCTTCGCCAGCGGAGCCTTGAAGACCCTCGCTGCCGGGCTCATGAAGATCGCCAACGACATCCGCTGGCTCGCCTCCGGACCCCGCTGCGGCCTCGGCGAACTCATAATCCCCGAGAACGAGCCCGGCTCCTCGATCATGCCCGGGAAAGTGAACCCGACCCAATCCGAGGCAATGACGATGGTCTGCGTCCAGGTTTTCGGGAACGACGCCACCGTGGGTTTCGCCGCCAGCCAGGGGAACTTCGAACTCAACGTCTTCAAGCCGGTCCTGATCCACAACTTCCTGCACAGCGTCCGGCTGCTGACCGACGCCTGCCACAGCTTCCGCGAGCACTGCGCCGCCGACATGCCAGAGACGGACTACCCCGCCCTGAAGTACGCCACCAACCCGGAAACGGGGCTAACGGAAATCGACCCCGCCTCGATCAAACCGAGATTGGGCGGGGGCGTGCGGAAGGGAATCACGGCCAACGAGAAGACAATTTCGCGCATCCTCAACGAGTCGCTGATGCTCGTGACCGCTCTGAATCGCCACATCGGCTACGACGCGGCGGCGAAGATCGCGAAGACCGCCCACCACAACGGTACCACCCTCCGCGAGGAAGCCGTCAAGCTCGCCCCGCCGTTGAAGGACGGCACCGGCCCCCTCACCGCGGAAAAATTCGACGCGATCGTCCGCCCCGAAAAAATGACCGGCCCCGGAGCGGAGTGAGCAGCCGAAAGCAGAACGGCTGCGTGCGGTTCGGCGTGCCTGGTTCGGGATCAAAAATCGCCGGCTTCGGAATCGTCGCCGTCGTCCGCATCCTCGTCGCTCCCGGACGCACCGGACGCGGCCGAGCCCACGCCGAGCAGGATGCACAGGATCCCGAGACCGATCCCCTTGAGCGGTTTCCCCGTCTCGAGGACGAAGCCGATGCCGATCACGACGACCCCGAGCAGGATCAGCCCGACGCCCGAGAGAATCCGCCCGCCCCGCGTCTTCCAGAACGGCGGCGACTCGACCTCCCGCTTCGATCGGTGGTGATTCTTCCGACGCTTCCCCGCGAGCTTCTCGCGATTTTTCCGAGTGGAGCGCTTCGACGTCGGCTCGTCCTCGACGGCGACCGGCCGCACAACCGGCCGCGCACCCTCGACAATCGCATCGCAATCCGGGCAGTGCAGGTTCGAGTTGGCGCTCGGATTCGCCGGAAGCGAGACCGGGATCCGACAGGCGGGGCACGGTTTGATGCGAGACATGGTTCCTCCAGCAGGTGCGATCGCGACCGACCGACGCTGCCAGAGGAAGTCACCCTCCGAAAAATTGTGACCGAGGATTGCCCGTTTTCCGGATCACGTTCCGCTTCCAAAAAACGCGAACGTCGTCCGTATGCTAGCTCGACGCGTAAGCGAGGGAAAGGCACAAGCCATCGCTCACGCGTCGGGCTAACCAAGCAGGTTCCCTGAGGAGCATGAGTTAGTTCTCGTCGCGCTTCCACACGCCGAGCAGATTCGAGAAATCGTCCGTCCACATCGGCCCCGGTCGAGGCCGGAGCGTCTGCCAGCGGAGGTCCTTCCTCGCCTCGCCGAGATCCGCCAGGTCTCGGAAGAGAACCACCCACGTCGACGGAAACTTCCCTTCTTCCTTCTCCCGTTCGCTGGGGGAATCCACGTCAATTTTCGCCTGGAAACTCGGGTCGTGGGCGGCCCCCAATCGCGCCACCAACGGCGGGAGATCGAGATAGCGGTTGGACAGGTGGAACGCCAGCACCCCGTGCGGAGCCAGTTTCCGGGCGTAAACCTCGAACGCTTCCCGCGTCAGAAGGTGGGCCGGGATCGCGTCGGAACTGAACGCATCGAGAACGAGGAAATCGAAGGTGCCATCCGGTTCACGGGCGAGGGTCCGGCGTGCGTCCCCGAGCACGATCCGCGGCTCCTCACGGGCATCGCGGAGGAAGGAAAAGTGCCCGGAATCGCGGGCAATCCGGACGACGGCGGGGTCGATCTCGAAGAAGGTCCAGGCTTCCCCGGGCTCCGCGTAGGCCGCCATCGCGCCGCAACCGAGCCCGATCACGCCCACCCGCCGTTTCCGCTCTCCCGGAAGTTTCGCGAGCAACCGACCGACCGGTCCCGTGGGGTGGTAATACATCAACGGCGTCGGATGCGTCGGCTGGTCGACGCGCTGCTGCCCGTGCAGCGTCGTCCCGTGCGCGATGCGGACAAACTTCCCATCGGTCGACCGCGTGACCTGGAGTGTGCCGAAGAAATTCCGGGAAACCAGCAGTGTCTCCCCGTGAGTGCCAGCATCGAACCGCCCGACGAGGAATAGGATGGCCAGACACCCCGCGAACCGCATCGGCTTCCGCACGAGCGCAAACGCCATCGCCGCCGGCAACCCGTACGACAACCCCGCCCGCACCAGGCGACTCAGTGGATCGAGACTCGCGGGATCCGCAACCGGCCCGACCAGTTTCCCCCCCACCCGCACCGCTGACACCGTGAGGATCGCGTAGCCAAGGAGAAGAGCCGCATCCCACCGGGAGAACTCGGTCGCCCGCGACGACTCGGATTCCCCCTGAGATTCCCCCACCCGGGGTCGCACCAGTGCCGCCAGCACAATCGCGAGCGGATACTCGACAAGCCCCAAATTCGCGAAGAGAACCGGGGCGACGACCGCATTGAAGATCCCGCCGAGCACCCCGCCCACCGACAGGGCCAGGTAAAACTTCGTGAGGTGCTCCTGCTCCGGTCGATCCGCCGCCAGTTCTCCGTGACACAGCAAGGCGACCGCGAACAACCCTGCCAGGTGGATTCCCGCCACGAGAGCCAGCGGTTCCGTCGCTCGAATCACGAGCGCGAGCGCCAGGACAACCAGCACCATCGGCGTCGCTCGCCCCGCCACGAACCGTGCCCGATCCGGCCAGCGAGCGAACACGATCACGAAACTCACGAGGTACAGCCCCAGCGGCACGACCCACAACAGCGGCACCGGGGCAACATCGGTCGTCAGGTGCGCCGTCGCCGACAGCAGCAGACTCGACGGCAACGCCGCAAGCGCGACCCACCGCAACAGCCTCGAAACGGGAACCGGAGAAGGCAAGATCGACGGAGAATCCTCCACCTGCACCACCGGCGTCGCCCGCAGCATTCCCACCCACCCGCACCCTACGACCAGCCCTAGCAGCGCGAAGTAGCCGACCGTCCACCAGGTCCGCTGCTCGCCGAGCGTGAGGTGCGGCTCGATCAGGAACGGGTACGCGAACAGCCCGAAGAAACTTCCCGCGTTGCTGGCGGCGTAGAGGAAATACGGGTCGCGGGCACCGGCGTGCCCGGTACTCGCGAACCATTTCTGCAACAACGGAGCCGTCGCCGAGAGCGCGAAGAATGGCAACCCCACGAAGGCGGCCAGATATGCCACCAGCCCCAACACCGGTGACTCGGCGTCGTCTGGCACCCACGTCGAATCCGGGATGACCAGCAGAAGGGTCAGGCATCCCGCGATTCCCACCCCGAGATGCACCAGGACCTGCCGGCCCATCGCTCCCAAGCGGGAGAGCCGGTCCGCGTAGAGATACCCCAGCAGCAGAATCGCCTGGAAAAAGACCAGGCACGTCGTCCACACCGCCGGCGTCCCACCCGCGAGGGGAAGCAGTTTCTTCCCCGCGATCGGCTGCACCGAGAACAGCAACGCGGCCGACGCGAACAACGTGACCGCAAACAGGACCGGCAGCACGGCGAACTCGAAACAGAGTGGGAATCCGCCGTGATTCTACAGATGCGACGCCGCCAGCACCGCCTGGAACCGCTCCCCCAACGCAGTTTCCAGGTACGGGGTCGCGTTCCAGAACCGCTTCAACTCCCGATATTCCGCCAGGAAGCTCGGCTCGCCGACGCTCGCACCGCGGACGGCCCGAATCATCAGGTTCCGCGCCGTGTGGTCCGGGCTCACGAACTCCACCACATCCGTCCGGTAACCGAGAATCCGCAAGATCAGTGCCCGGAAGGCGTCCGTGACGACGTCGGCAATGCGTTGTTGCAGGATTCCGTGTCGCAGAAGGGGCCGGAGAACCGAGGCGGGGCCCTCGGGCGTAATCTGGCAGTGCAACGCGTGGTGGCAGCAGGGGACGCTCAGAAGGAGGCGGGTTTCTCCGAGGATCGCCTGCGCGATGGCGTCGTCGGTAGCGGTGTCGCAGGCGTGGAGCGCGATGACGATGTCCGGCTTCGCGGGAAGGGATCCGATCCGGCCGCACGCGAACGTCGGCCCGTCGCCGAGGCTCGCGGTGCGGGCGATGCTCTTGCGGATCACCTCCTCGTTGAGGTCGACACCGAGGAGATTGGCGGGGATCCCGAGCACGTCGTTGAGGTAGTGGTGGGCGGCAATCGTGAGGTAGCTCGAGCCGCAACCGCAGTCGAGGATCTCCACCGGTCGGCCGAGGTCGCGGAGGCCGGCGTCATCGAGCCGGTGCCCGAGATGCTTGAGAAACTCGTTGATTTGCGTGTATTTCCCCCGCATCGTCGGCCGGACCCTCCCATCCGCCGTCAGGATTCCCATGACCTCCAGCACCCGATCCGCCCGGCCTTCCGGGAGTGGCAGATCCTTGACGCGGTTGTGCGACGCCGCACTGTCACTCGGTGACATGCGCGTGTCACCGGAGTTGCCAATCCGTTTCCGGCCCAGATGGATTGCCCCCTTTTTCGAGGTGCGGATGTCGATTTCCTCCGTGGCGGTCGTGACGTGGATTCCCGCGAATCCCACGTCGAGGAGGTCGTCGAGCGGTTTCGCGATCTGGTCTACCGGGAAGTTCTGGCTCGTGTCTTTCCGGGAATCGAAGGTCGAGAATTGGATCTGTCGCTCTCCGCGGATGGCGATCGGGCGGACGACGATGCGGGTCCAGCCGCGGGGATTGGCTCCGCGCGTCCGACCGGCGAACGTGGCCCTCACGAAGCCGGGATCGGTCAGGGCCGCGTGGAGAGTCTGGCGAAGCGAGTCGGCATCGAGCGTCGGCATCTCCAGATTCTACACATGCTCCGGAAACTACGCCGGATGGGGGGATCGGAAAAACGGCGAGGACTGCGGTTCCCATAAACGATCTGTGATCTATATTGCCCGGACGCGACGGTTCTCGCACCGCCGCCAACTCGCCCGGACGCGACCCGCCTGGCATGGCTGCCCCTCCCCTCGGCACCAGTCGGAGATCGACTCGATGCATCGCAATATCGGTTCGCGCAAGCGTTCTTCCCGTCCCGCACCGTTGGCTGTGACGCTCCTCGAAGACCGTGTCACCCCGGCGTTGATCGGGGCGCTGGATCCGTCGTTTTCTTCGGATGGCATTGCATCGTCGACCTTCAACACGGGCACCAACCGATACTCGGCCGTCGCCCTTTCCGGGGACGGCGGTTACATCGCGGTCGGAACCGACGGGGTGGACCAACTCGTCGCGAAGCTCGACGCATCGGGACGGCTCGATACGAGTTTCGGTGGCGGCGATGGGTTCGTGACGGTGAATTTTGCCGGGGCGGGCCGTGCTGAGGAAGCGCTCGCGGTCGTGGTTCTCCCGGATCGCAGCATCATTGTCGGCGGGTATTTCGAGTTCAGCGCAACCGACGACGATGCCACGATCTTCAAACTGGATTCGAGCGGCACCCTGGTTCCGGGCTCCAACAAGACCGTGTCGGCAAGCGGTTCTCTCGACGAGCGGGTCTATGGTCTGGCGGTTTTCGGAAACAATGTGTACGCCGTGGGAACCGACGGTGGTTCCGTCGGCGGCGACGTTTTGACGGCGCGGTACGACACGGATCTCAACGTTCTCACCGCTGCCTCTTCCACCAACCTCGGCGGAAATGACATCGGATTTGCGGTGGCAGTAGCTTCCGACGGGCAGGTCTACGTGGCCGGCAGCGGCGGGGCCGGGTCGGATTTCCAGGTTCTCCGATTCAACTCGACCCTCGGCGCGTTCACCTCGAACAACATCAATTTCGGCGGGATCGACGGGGCCACGGGGATCGTGATCCAACCGCAGACGGGTCGGTTCTACTTGGGTGGGATAACCAATGCCTCGGGGACGCCGGGGTTCGCGGCGACGGAGTTTGACCCGGCCACCCTGCTGCCGATCGGAACGCAGTTTTCTCAATCTTTCAACGGGTTCGATGGTGCCTCGGTGATGGTGGCGGCACCGCAGGGGCGGGTGGTGCTCGCGGGGATTTCCGGCTCCACGCAGGCGGCGCTGGTGCGGCTCACCCCGGACCTCGCGCTCGACACGACGTTCAACGGAACCGGACTGTTCACCCTCGAAGCCGGGCTCGATAACACGCAGCGAGTCGGGGCGGTGGTCGACGGATTGGGGCGGATTGTCGGGGTCGGCGGTTCCTCCGGGACGGCCGCCGCGATTCGCGTGACTGGCCAGATCGGCCAGCCCGCACCGTTACTCATCACCGGGCCCACCAACGGCTCGGCGTCGAGCACCGCGCCCACCACCAGTTTCAACGATTACAACCCGGTATCCGGGCCGACGCCCGTCATCGCCGATTTCGGGACCAGTCTCACGCCCGCCCTTGCGGATGTCAACGGAGACGGTGTCCTGGACCTGATCTTCGGTTCCGGCCCGGGTTCGGATCGCGTGGTCGTCATCGACGGAAACCCCGCGAATGGTGGGGCGAAACTGGCGGACTTCTCGGCGTTCGGCGGCAACACCGCCGGTGTGTTCGTCGCCGGGGCCGACTTCGACCTCGACGGGAAAGCGGAGGTCGTGGTTTCCCCCGGGGCGAACAATGGCGGGCTCGGAGCACGCGTTCGCGTCTTCCGGGGTTCCTCACTCTTCGGGGGGACCAGCAGCCCCGCCCTGATGGCCGACTTCGCCGGGCTCGCTGATGCGAACGACGGCGTCGCCGACAACTCGCCAAGCACCCTTGCGGTCGTCGGGGCCAATGTCGCTGTCGGTGACGTCAACGGAGATGGCGTGCCCGATCTCGTGGTCGGGGCGACCGGTGCCGGCGGCCCACGGGCGACGATCTGGGATGGGAACAACATCGCCGGTGCGAACGGAGTCACACCCGCTGCACCACCGCTCGCGAATGCGTTTGTGTTCGAAGCCCAGCAACGCGGCGGTGTCTGGGTCACCCTCGGAGACGTCACCGGCGACGGGCTGGCCGACCTCATCGGTGGCGGCGGCCCGGGTGGCGGACCCCGCGTCCGCATCGGCGATATGGCCCAGATCCTCGCCGCGAAAAACTTTGGCTTCTTCGACGACCAGCTGGGCGTGAGCCGATCCAACTTCTTCGTTCGATCGGACTTCGACACCTACCGGGCCGGCATCCGCGTCACCGCCCGCGACATCGACGGGGATACCATCGCCGACCTCGTCACCTCCAGCGGTGACGGTTTCCCCGCAGATGTCGGCTACTACCTCGGCACGCGGTTGACTACCTTCACGGAGGGAGTGCAACTCCCCAACGGGCCGATCAACCCGAACTTCGGCACCGACCCGCTCAGCCTCGGAGTTTTCGTGGGGTAAGATTCCCCGTTTCGAAAAGAAATGTGAGCGCTTGAGGGGCACCCACCAGCGGTGGCCCACAAGCTGGCCACGAGAGGCATAGAATTCAGTCGAGCGGTTTGGCGGCTGCACCTTCCTGATACCTTTGGAACAGCCGCGCTGCGACATCCAGAAGCACGTCACGAGCTTCGAGTCGGACTCGGGGTAGACGCTCGGAGCCGTTCACAATTCCCCAAAGAGCGCCGGCCATTGCCCCGATCGTGTCCACATCGCCACGGCACGCGATAACGAACTCCATCATGGCCTCGAACGAGGTTTGTTGGTGCCGCAGCGCGACATACAGTGCCGTGGGACAGGACGTCGGCACGGTGATCCCGTTGCCGAGTTTCTTGGCGACGTCTCGTGGGCTTGGCATCTCTCTCGATTCGGTCCATGCTCGGACCGTCTTTAGCCGTTCGACTATTTGCGGTGCCGAGCACTCGGCTTGGATCAGGTCCAGAACCTGGGGTGTCGGTCGCCCCTCCAGCAGGGCGTGAGCCGCGATCGCGATCAGAAACGCTCCTTCGATCCCCAATGGGTTCGCGTGCGTTACCAGTGCCGAGTCGCGAGCAGCCGTTAGCAACCCGGGGCGATCCCGAGCGAAGAAGAGAGCCAGGACCGGCGCTCGCATTGCCGCCCCGTTGCCATACGACCCCTCGGCGTAGACCGCCTTGGTCGCTTGCTGCCACGGCTCCCCGCGTCGGATGCGCTTGAGGACTTTGGCCGCCCCGGGGCCGTACCCCCGGCTCCATCTGTAACTGGCAGCGAATCGCTTGGCGAGCGAGTCGGGCTGAACCCCATCCTCCTCAAGAAGCGACTCCGCCAGGTCAAGGGCCATCTGGGTGTCGTCCGTCCAGCGAAGACAGTCGTCGGATGTTCGCCCGATGAACCGCCAGACGAGCCTCTCAAGCGGCCCTCCCTCGTGCGGCGCGCCGAGTGCATCGCCCGTTGCGAGACCCAGAACGCAACCAGAGAATCGGTCAGCGGTCAGGTCCATTGGTCCAGGTCCTCCGCCGCCGTCTACCCATGACCCGGTCTCCAGCTCCTCAAGCATAATCCTCACGGTGCGGACCGTCTACGCCGCGGGGGTGCGGCACCGTTCTTCCGAGCATGGTGTAAAGTCGCCTTTTCGGATTCGTCCCTCAAGAATTTCCCGGCTTTTCGAGCCGTAACTGACAAGTTGCCAAGGAGCGGCAGATCCTTGTGGAAGGCGAGTTGGGCTTTCGCGCTGGAACACCTCGTGTGATCGCGCCTTCGAAACGGAAGGAACTGCAATCTCCTCTCGGAAAATCGCAGTTCCTTCCGGTAACGCGCCATGACTCGGCGGAGGTCAGGCCGCTTCTGCCCGGGGTGCGGGTTGTTCCAATTGTTCCGGTCGGTGGATGGTGAGCGCGACCGGCGGTCCGAAATGGACGTCGCACCACTGGATCAGGCCGTCCAGGTGGGAGATGGCGGCGGAGATGGAATCGGGTGGGCTGCCGCGGTCGAGGGGTTGCTCGTTGAGGCGGGTCGCGATGCGGTCCGCGAGGCTGTAGGCTTTCGCGATCAGTTGGACCGGACAGGCGACATTGGACTGTCCCTCGATTCGCCGAAGCAACATTCGCAGGGTGCGACACCATTCCCCGAGACGGGCGGGGTTGTTTCGCGGCACCTCGGGCATGTGCATCGGCTGGTAGCGAGCCTCGTAGGTCCGCAAGGCGGTCCGGAGGGCGTCGTACGCCTTCTGCTTCGCGTGAAGTTCCGTGACGGAGAAGCCGACGCCGCTGCGGATCCCGGGCTTGCCGAGGTTTTCCCAGCGGGCTTCGAGCTCCACGACGCGGGTCAGTTCCGCGGCCTGGGCGGGGCTTAGTTTGGCGGCGATCGCCTCGCTCATCTGAATCATGACGTGTCTCACAGTGCGCGACTGGTCCGATTTACGCACACGTCATCGGCGAGTCTGGAAGCAGGAGTTGATGCGAGGCGAGGGGAAACGTCGGGTGATTTCCCGACGCGGCCGACGTATTCGGACTCTTCCGAAGAACCGCAAGCCTGGCGATGGGAAGCCGGCGGAAAAAGTCGGCTTGCGGAGGCTCGAAGGCGGCGGGGGTGCCCCCGCCGGCCTCGCATCAACGTCGCCCCATCGACATGCGGATCGACTCACCGATTTGCGTCGCCGTCACCGTCAGCCCCGTGAGTCGGGCGAACGATGGCGGCACATTCCCCGTCCACGGGAACTTCACGTCCGCACCCGACGCCACAACCTGCGACCGCCCGTCAGCCCCGGCCTCGCGGATCTCCACACGGATTCGCCGGGTCAGATTCGTAATTCCCCGCGGTTGCGGTGGCAACGCCAACATCGGCCCGGACCCTAGACTCCAGCCGTCCAGCGGTGCAGCCACGGTTTCCGGCGGGAAATTCACAACCGTCGAGCGATCCTGCGTCAGCAGCAGCGGGACCATCACATCCGACCCCCCGACCGCCCGGCTGACGTCGGCACCTGTCACCACCCACTCCCCGCTGACGCGAACCGACCGACGATCGGCGGCCACCTCGGCTCGCACATTCCGCACCGCCGTCGCAGGCTGGATCGCCCCCAGCTTCGCCTCGACCACCGTGCACCCGGGCCGGGCGGGAACCACCTTTTCGAAGGTCTTTGCCCCTTTCGCCGGAACCGGAATGGCGGCTACCTCGTGAGTCGTCAGACGCTCGACGCGCATTCCGGAATCCATCACCCGGATCACGGTTGAGAGCGAGCCGGCCGTCGGCGGACTCACCGTCACCATCGCCGACTGCTTGACCGCCGTCTTTCCCGAGTGGCCGATCAACTGGATCGGATATTTCCCCGGCTTGTCGAACACGACCAGACGATCGAACGGACCGGGCTCGGCACTGACCTCCACCTTGTCGCCGAGATCCCAGATGATCTTCTCAGCGTTCTTCACCTCGCCGCGGATACGGAAGGTGGCGGGGGCGGTCGCCCGTGGCTCGATCGGCTCGACCGTCAAACCGGTGATCGTGGGCGGAAGCGTCTGCGGTGCCGCCGCCGTCAGGTCAACGGGCACGGTCCGCTCGTTTTCCTCCGAGAGGAAATTGCGGACGGTGAGTTTGAGGGCGTAGTTCCCGGGCTTGCCGTAGGTATGCGAGACGGGCTTTCCGTTCGCGGAGAACGGTTCGAGGGGGGTGCCATCGCCGAAGTCCCACCACCCGGAATCGCCGGTGCCGTGGTTCTGGCAGGTGATCGTGAGGCCGTCGGTGGTGACGGCGAAGTTGGCAACGGGTGCGGTCGGCTTCACGACCTTGTCCACAAATGCCGTGAAGTAGGTGGCGGCTGCACCAGAAGAAAGCCCGATCAGGGCCGCAGCCGTCGCCCGAAATTTCCCGCCCGACCTGGACTTTCCTTCGCCCATTCCCGGTTCCTCCTTGAACCAGCACCGTCCGATTCCCCAGTCGGTTTGGAAGGATACCGGACCGGGGGATTCGCAGGAAAGCCGAATTCTGACCGGATCTCCGGGGTTGAGCGAATGGCCAACAGCGAAAGCGAATTCGTGAACCTCGAAAGCGTTGGGATTCCAGCGATGAACGGCTCGCCGTTGGCGATGACCCTCTCCCCGCTGCGGGAGCGGCTGTCCTAAGGCCGGGTGAGGGGTCGAACGGGCGAGAGGGTGGAGAAATCCCAGCGATTCGCACGAAACCAACACCGACTACGGACGGGTTGGCACACCTTCGTCACCGTTGAGGTTCCAGGTGTAGCTCTTGAACTGCCCCTGAAGCTCCACCGGCCCCCACATCTGGGCATCCTCGTCGCCGTATCCCTTCAAGACGATCGGATTCCACATCTCGTCGATGGTGAAGGTCTTCGTGGTGCCCGGGGAAACTTGACCCTTGAGGAACCCGTTGACCTGGATGTCGATGAACTGCGTGGAATAGTTGTTGACGACGATCTTTCGCGGGGCGTGCGTCGGTTCTTCCTTGCTCAGCAACGCCTTCTTATCCGCTTCGGTTTGGGTCTGGGCGAAGTCGATCATCTTCTTGAGGGAGTCGAGTTGTTCCTGGGCAATGAGGACTTTTTCGGAGACATTCTGGACCGCCTTCAACTCCGCGACCTGCCGGCGGAGGCTCGCGAGCTCGGCGGATTCCTTCATGACCTGTGACGAAGTAAGGGAGGCTTTCTTGCCGGAGACTTTTTCCGCCACCGCGAGTTCAGAGGCGGCGTGGGCGAGCGCGACGGGGTCGCCCGATCGGCGGGCGGCGTCGATTCGCGAGCCGAGTGTGCCGAGGGACGGGTAAGGCAGGTTGAGTTCCTTGCGGAACTTGACGGTCGAGGCGGGGACGGATTTTGTGGGGTTGGTTTTGACCGATTGCTCGTCGTCGGCTGCGGCCTTCTTCGCGTCCTGAGCGCGAAACGAAGCCGTCGAAACCGAGACGAGGAGCGCGAGCACGATCGGAAATTTCGAGATTCGGAAGGTCATGCGGGGAAACTCCGAGAGTGGTGAGCGATCACGAGAAGGGCCCGGCCGCGAGCGTGAGTTCGCAGCCGGGCCGGGTGAAGTTGGAATTCTAGCGGTAGTATCCGTAGTTGTACGCGCCATAGGCCGGAGTGTAATGATAGCCGTAGCCCGTATTGTAATGATACCCGTAATTGTAGTTGTATGGCGTGCGGTTGACGGTGTAATTGTAGTGGGTGCCGCCATAGCCGGTGCCGCTCACATTGGTGTGGGAGTAGGCACCGCCGTACGGGCTATATCCATAGGTCCGGCCGACGTGTTGCACGCCGTAAGGCCCGACGTGGGTATAGCCGACGTGAGCGGCTCCCCAGGCACCGGCTTCCGAGGGGGTCAGAAACGCCAGCGCCATCGCAACGACGACCGCCAACACGATTCGATTTCGCATCGGATTCTCCTGGAATTTGTGGGTAAAAGTTTTGAGTGGAATCGGATTACTGGGCGCCGCTCTTGACTCGCTTCAGCTTGTGCACCGGGCCGTCCGGCATCGCCTTGCCATCGACAGTGAGGCCGGTCGCCTGCCAGGTCGCCGCGTCCGGGCCGGTCTTGGTGAGGATGTTGGTTACTGACACTTTCTTGCCATCCGCCGTAATCGCGGACGACTTGATGGTCCACTTGTTGGCCCCATCTTGCGTCCAGCTTCCTTCCCCGAACCCGCCGCGGGAATAGAAGCTCCACGACCGGATACCCTTGGCGACGGGGTCATAGGCAATCCACTGGGTGCCACCTGTCACGGGCACACCATTGACGGTCATCGCGAAGGTGGAAACGACGAAGTTTTGGTTCTCCGCCCACATGTAGGTTGCGGTCGTGGATTCGCCCTTTTCCTCGCCTGCCCACTCACCGATGAGCCACTCGAGGTCGGAGAAATGCTCGGCGTGGGTGGGGGGATGGGCCACGGATTCGTGGACGCTATCGAGGAGCCAGTGGCCGTTCTTCTTGACCAGAACCGCGGCGAACCGGGCGACGGAGCCCGGAGAACCGTCGCCCGGGGTCACTTCCGAGAAACCGTTCTCGAGAAGCACATCCGGGGTGACTTCCTTCCGCTTGACGACGATGATTTGCAGCTTCGCACCCTTGTTGGCGGCGAAGAACTTCTCGTACATCTTTTCCAGCGCCGCCCGCCCGTGGACGTGCCGACCGGTCTGGTCGATGTAGTCGGCTTCCGGCGTCCACATTTCTGCGACGGCCTTGGCATCCCCCTTGTTGAAGGCGGCGATGAATTCCTCGGCCTGTTTCGAGGGGGCGAGAGCGGCGTCCGCATTCTCCGCGGCCGGCTTCGGTTGCCCCTGCAACGGCGATGTCTGGCTCGCCCAGAAAATCCCAAGAATGCTGGCTGCAACCAGTCCTGACCCGACGAGTAGCGACTTCCAGTTGCGCATGCGACTTCCTCTGAGGTGATGCATGGTGTGGATCGAACCACGGCGAAACGCGCGAGCGACTTCCCAGTGGCCGAGGTTTGGCTACAAGATTCCGGCGACAGTGGGAAGTACCTGGAAACGGAATGTGGCAGACGGATCAGCCAATCGCGATTCGAAGGTCCTCGCGAAGGTCGTCGAGGTCCTCGATTCCCACGCTGAGGCGGATGAGTCCGTCGTCGACGCCGCGTTTCTGGCGGAGTTCGAGCGGGATGCTGGCGTGGGTCATGGTGGCGGGGTGGCAGACGAGGGATTCCACGCCGCCGAGGCTTTCCGCAAGGGAGAAGAGCCGGGTTCGCCCGAGGAAATGTCGTGCGGCGTCGGCTCCGCCGCGGAGTCGGAGGGAGATCATGCCGCCGAACTTCCGCATCTGCCGGGCCGCGACCGTGTGGCCGGGGTGGTCGGAAAGGCCGGGGTAGTAGACCTTTTCCACGTTGGGCTGGGTGGCCAGCCAGCCGGCCAGTGACATTGCGTTGTCGCAGTGCCGATCCATCCGCACGGCGAGGGTCTTGGTGCCACGAAGGGTGAGGTAGGCATCAAACGGCCCCGGAACTCCCCCGGCGGCGTTCTGATAAAACTTCACGGGATCCATCAGATCTTTCCGTCCGACGACCGCGCCACCGACGACATCCGAGTGTCCGCCGAGATATTTCGTCGTGCTGTGGACGACGAGATCCGCCCCGAGGGCGAGCGGTTGCTGCAGGTACGGCGTCGCGAACGTATTGTCGACCGCGAATAACGCCCCCGATTTGTGGGCGATTTCCGCAATCGCCGCGATGTCGAGGATCTGCAGCAGCGGGTTGGTCGGCGTTTCGATCCAGACGAGTTTCGTGCGGGCGGTGACGATTTCCGAGAAGCCGGCGGGGGTGGGGTCGTCGGTGTAGCGGGTGGTGAGACCCCAGGGCTTGAAGACGCGTTCGAGGAGGCGGAAGGTGCCGCCGTAGAGGTCGGCGGCCGCGACCACCTCGTCGCCTGGCTTCAGGAGTGCCCCAAAGACGGCGGTGGTTGCGGCGAGGCCGGAGGCAAACGCGAGCCCGCGGTCGCCCCCCTCAAGCGCGGCGAGGCAGGTTTCCAGGGCCGTTCGCGTCGGGTTTCCGCTGCGGCTGTACTCGTACCCCTTGTGCTCCCCCGGAGCGGCCTGGGTGTAGGTACTGGTCGCGTAGATGGGAACGACCGTGGCCCCGGTGGTGGGATCGGCCGGTTGGCCCGCGTGGATCGCCCGCGTCGAGAAACCCGCGGAGGGAGAGAGGTCGGCCATGACAGACTCCTGGCTGCAGAGGGTGCACCCAGGAAGTCTATTCCGATTTCGGGGCCGCCGGCACACTCGCGACGCGTTTGCGGACTTCTTCCATCGCCTTGTGGAACCGCGGGTCGGAGGCGCTGCCGTACTCCTTGAAGAACTTGGCGGCGGGGAGGCCCTCGACGAGGCCCTCGATTTTCGGGGCGTGGTCGCCGACGTAGAAGACGCGGGCGAAGGTGTCGAGGCTCTGCGGGTCCTTCGCGATGCGGGCAGCGAACGCGATGCCGGCGAGGTCGACGGCGAGGTCCACGAAGGAGAAGCCGGTCCCGCCGACCGCGTCGAGGAGTTCCTTGGTGATGCCCGCGGCCTCGGCGGCTTCCGGGCCCAGGTGGGCGGCGAGGGCGGCCGACACGAAGAAATGCTGGCACAGGTCCCGACGTTTCTGCACCGTCGGTTTCCCCAGCACCTTGAGCCGCTCTTTCCGGTCTTCCTCGGATTCCACCGCCGTCCAGAATTTTTTGGTCGTTGGGTTATTCCGGATCAGCGCGGAATCGTCGAGCGCGATGCCGAGGCCGATCAGGAATGCGTGGACTTTGACGTCGTCGTCGAGGGTGTTGGCGGTGTCGGCGGCGGCGCGGACGTAGGCGATCGTGAGGTGGTCGTCGATCGGCCGTTTCCCGGGGGCGTCGAGCTTGTCCGTCGGTGCGGCGTTTGGGAGCCGACTCAGATCCTCGGCGCGAAGCACCACCGCCTTCAAGACTTTCCGGGTCGCTTCGAGTTTCCGCTCGGCCTTGGACAGCGGCGGATCCTTGGGGACGGTCACGGCAGGATCCGGATTCTTCGCCACCACCGCGGCGGGGGCGAGGGATTTCGCGAGTTCCCGGGGAAGCGGATCGTCCGGCACAGCCTTCGCAACCGTGTCGTAGATCGCCCGGAGGCGGTCCTTGCCGGCGGGGGACAGATCCGCGAGCTTCGATGCGTTCCCAGCCCGCAGTTCCTCGGCGACGATGTTGAGGGCAAGGAGATTGAGCGGATCAAACGTGGTGCGGTGCTTCGCGGAAGTGGCGAGCTCGTCGTCGAGGCGGGGTCGCATCACGCTGAGGCGGTCGGGGCTGCGGACGGCTCCGAGTGCCCGGGCCAACTCGTGGACCAGAAGCTCGACGCGTTCGGCCTCGGTGCGGGGGAAGTTTTCCCGGAGCAGGATGTGTGTCCCGAGCGGGGTCGCGGTTCCGTTGGGAGAGACGATTCCGCCGGTGATGGCTGCAGATTTGCGGCTCGTGAAGCCGACGGCAATGGTTCCTTTCTCGGGTTTCGCTGTGGTTTCGAAGTCTTTCCGCAGGGCGGGGAAGTCTTTCGCGGCCGGGTTGGATCGCCACTCGGCGACGGCGTCAACCTCCAGGCGGATGCCGCACGCTCGCTCGATCACGTCGGCAGCAGCGGAAACGCGGGCTCGCAGGGCCTTCTCCCAGACGGCTCGTGCCCGGGGGTCAGCGTCATCCGCGAGGAGCGTGATCCCGAGCCGGACCGGCTTCGATTCGCGATCCGGGACCTCCCCCACGTCTTCCGCAGCAGGCATTTTCCCGACGATTTCGACGCCCTGCACCTGCATCCGGCCCGAGTCGCGGGTGAGGAAGTAGGCGTGGTACGGCTCCAGCAGGACGCGATCGGGTCCGGCAACGAGGAGCGGCTCCTTGCCCACACGGACGGCGCGGGTTTCCCCGGGGGCGAGCGTGATCTTCTCGGAATCGCGGGCACAGTGGCGGATTTCGCAGGCTAGCGGCTGCTCCGTCGCGTTGCTCAGAACAATCACCGCGGCCGACACGGGGTTCGCAGCCAGCGTGACGACTGCCAGGACGGTCGGTGAGATCCAGCGGATTCCGGGCATCGATTTCTCCGGTGCGGCCGGCAGGACGGTCGAGACGCGGAGATCGTACCAGATCGAGAATTCCCCGGCAGCGCGATTCGGGAACCGCCCTTCCCTACGCGGCCGTTCCGGCCAACGCCCCTTTACGGAATGTGGCGGTTTCCGGCAGAATGCGTGGATGGAATCCATCGACAGTTTGCTCGGACCCACGGGGCAGGTCGCCCAGAACTGGCCGGGCTTCGAGAGTCGGCCCCAGCAAGTCGCGATGGCGGAGGCCGTCGCCGAGGCTCTGGAGCGGAAGCGGAAACTGCTCGTCGAGGCGGGCACGGGCGTCGGCAAGAGTTTCGCCTACCTCGTCCCCGCCGTCCGGGCACTCGCGAAGGACAAGAACCTCCGCATCGTCGTTTCCACGCACACGATCGGGCTGCAGGAGCAACTTCTTTCGAAGGATATTCCCTTCCTGCAATCCGCACTTCCGTTCGAGTTTCGGCCGGTGCTGGTCAAGGGACGCGGAAACTACGTGAGTTTGCGGCGGTTGCGGGGGGCCCAGCAGCGGATGGGGACGCTGCTCCACGACACGACTGCAGCCCAGCAACTGGTCCAGATCGGGCGGTGGTCCCGGCTCACGACCGACGGCACGCGGGGGGATCTGCCGTTCCAGCCGGCTCCGAGCGCGTGGGATCTCGTCGAGTCGGACAGCGGCAACTGCCTGGGACGGAAGTGCCCCCACTACTCCGATTGCTTCTATTTCCGGGCTCGGAAGGCCGCCTACGCCGGGAACCTCCTGATCGTCAACCACGCCCTTTTCTTCAGCGATCTCGCACTGCGGCGGGTCGGGGCCGGGTTGCTGCCGGATTACCACGCGGTGATTTTTGACGAGGCCCACACCCTCGAGGATGTTGCCGCCGACCACCTGGGGCTTTCCGTCACGCAGGGGGGCGTCGAGTACCTCCTCAACCAGATCTTTTCCCCGCGAAGCTTCAAGGGCGTCCTCGCGATGCACGGGGATACGCAAGATTTCGCGAGGGTCGAGGCGGCCCGGCAGGCGAGCGAGCAGTTCTTCGCCGCCGCCCTCGCATGGCATGGCAGCCAGTTCCGCAGCACCGGGCGGGTTCGGAAACCCGGGGTCTTTCCCGATCTGCTCTCCGAGGAGCTGGAGAAGCTCGCGTCGACACTGGGGGCGGTCGCAAGTCGCCTCGAAACGGAGGAAGAGCGGATCGAGTTGACCAGTCGAGCAGAGCGATTGCAGGCGATGGCCGAGGCGGTCCGGCAGTGGCTGGCGCAGGAACTCGCGGGGCAGGTCTACTGGGTCGAGGTGCGGACCGGGCGGGTGCCGCGGGTGACGCTGGCGAGTGCCCCGATCGAGGTGGGGCCGGCCCTGAAGTCGCAGTTGTACGACAAGATTCCCACCGTGATTCTGACCAGTGCGACACTTTCCACCGGCGGTTCGCACACCAGCAGTTCACAGGGTTTCGAGCACTGTCGGAATCGGCTCGGGCTCGACGACTCGCACACCCGGACGCAGCAACTCGGGAGCCCGTTCGACTTCCAGAAACAGGCGGAGCTTCACCTGTTCCGGTCGATGCCCGATCCGTCGTCGGCAGCGGCGGCATTCGAGTCGGCGGTGCTGGAAAAGATTCCCGAGTACGTCGCAATGTCAGCGGGGCGAGCGTTTGTGTTGTTCACGAGCTACCAGTTCCTGCAGCGGGCGGCGGATCGGCTCCGGGGGTGGTTCGCGGCCAACGGGTACTCGTTCTTCTGCCAGGGGGACGGGCAGCCGGCGGGGAAGATGCTCGAAGCGTTCCGCACTGCCTCGAAACCCGTGCTTTTCGGCGTCGACACGTTCTGGCAGGGCGTCGATGTCCGGGGGGAGGCGCTCTCGAACGTGATCATCACCAAGCTTCCGTTCGCGGTGCCGGATCGGCCGTTGACGGAAGCCCGGCTCGAAGCGATCGAGGCGGTCGGGGGCAATCCGTTTCTGGAGTACACGATCCCGCAGGCGGTGATCAAATTGAAGCAGGGTGTGGGCCGGCTGATCCGCACCGCCACCGACACGGGCATGATCGTTCTCTTCGACCCGCGGGTTCTCACCAAGCCGTACGGGAAGCTGTTCCTCGATGCCCTCCCGGACTGCCGGCGGGTCATCGAGGGGGACGCGCGAAGCCCCAACCGCCCGCCGGCCAAGCCGCTCCGGACGTGAGTTGCGACGATCCGTCTACTTCCCTTTTTCCGCGGTTTTGTGGGCGGTCAGGAACACGGAGCCGACGACTTTCTTGCCGTCGGTCGCGGTGATGTTGAATCCGACCTGCACCTGCATCGCGGGCTTCATGCCGCCGTCGAGGACCACGCGCACGGTCTTTCCGTCGGGCTGGAGCTTCGCCTTGGAGACGGTGACATCGTCCTGGCCGACCTTGTCGGGGTCGGAGATTTTGTAGCGTTTCGAGCCGTAGTCCTTGGACCAGCGGTACCCCCACCAGGCCAGGCGATAGCGTTCCGGATCCTCGGCGGTGGCCTTGTCGAGTGGCCGGGAGAAGGTGAGTTCGACGCCGTCCGAGACGACCTTCAAGGCGACGGGGATGTCGAGGGGTTTGCCGGTGTAGCGGACGCGCTGGAGGCAGCCGTCCTTTTTCGCGGCGGTCTGCCAGCCGTTGAGTCCGCAGGCGTAGAGGTTTCCGTCGGTGGGGTGGAATCGGCCGCGGCAGACTCCGGAAAGGAAGGTCAGGCCGAGATCGCAGACGCCCCCCTGGATGACGCCGTCGATTTCCTGCATCAGGAGCACGAAGAGCTTGCATCGGCCGTAGGAGAAGTGCAGCGGATGGCCGGCGAGCTCGCCCCATTTCCCCGGGGGAACCCACACCTGCCCGCCTGCGGAGTTGTCGACTTCCCGCGGCAGCCAGCACAGCGGCGGGTCGTAGATCGTCGGCGGGGTCTCGCGGTGGTGAGCTCGCATGTCCCCATAGAACCCGCCCTTCTTGTAGATGTCGATCCGCGTGGCCGGCATCCAGTTCCCTTCCTGATCCGCCCCGGTGATCACTCCCGTCGGCGAGATGCCGAGCCCGATCGCGTGGCGGAAGCCGGTGCAAAAGATCTCGGATTTCGCGCCGTCCTTGCTGATCTTGATCAGACAGCCGCCGGTGGGCGTGTCGGTGTCGCCGGTCTTGATGAAGTAGAAGTTCCCCTCGGGGTCGGTTTCGAGGGAGGTGTCGTAGGAGTGCTCGCCGCCGCCGAGGTGCCAGTCGTTGTTGACGTTCTCGTAGAAGTCGGCCTCGTCGTCGGCGTTGGAATCGTGGAGCCGGGTGAGCTGGCCACGCTCAAGGACGTGGACCTTGCCGTCGACCACCTTCAAGCCAAGGGGGTGGTAGAGGCCGGTGGCGTAGCGTTTCCACGCGACGGTTCCCGCTTTCTCGTCGACGGAGACTAGCCAGACGTCGCCGTGGCAGGTGCACATGGCGATGCGGCCGTCGGGGAGGAAGTCCAGCCCGGTGCAGAAAAAGAGGGCCTTGTACGGGTTCACGTACGGGATCGTCAGGGTGTCGAGCGCGAACGGCCCGTCCTCGTTGCCGCGTTCGAGTCTGGTTTCGAGCGGTTTCCCCCACCGGGCCGGGCCGGGCTTGGTCAGGGTCGCGGGGTCGACGGCGGGCGGCAGGTTCTTCAACGCATCCCGGAACTTCGCCTGGTTGAAGTTTTCCCCCACCGCGTAGATGAGCCGGACAACCCGGGCCTGTTTCGCCGGCGCGAACGTGAGCTGGACCTCGCCCCCCTCGAGTTCGCGGAGTTTCGTGTCCTTCGGGTCCGCCTTTGCAGCAAGAATTGCGAAGCCTTTCTGGTCGACCGCGGTGTCGAACATGTGGAGGTCGCCATCGGAAACTTCGCCAACCGAGGGCTTGGGAAGCCGGCCAACCTCGAGAATTTCCGGCTTTTCCGTCGCCTCGATCCGCAGGGTCCGGACGATGCACCGCACCCCGGCGATGGTTTCGACTCCGGGGGATTCGAGCACCGCCGTCTTCCCGACCGTGTACTTGAGGACGACCCGCTCGCCGTGGAGGTAGAGCCCGCGGTACTTTGCCCAGTCTGCGGGAAGCGGGGCCGTGTATCGGCCGACCTTGTCGAGCCCCTTTCCGTCCGGGTTGGCCCAGCCGGGCTGGTCGGGGGTGGAGATGATCAGCGTCGATTTCTCCGCGGGTGTCGGCGTGTTGAGGAGCCCGAAGCGCTTGTCACTGTGGTGCAAGAATCCGCCGGTCCACCCGGCCGCCAGACGGAGCGTGTTGCGGTCGAAGATGACCCCGGCATCCCCTTTCTCCCCGAGCTTCACCCCGACGGCCTTGAAGACCATCGTCTGCCCTTTCCCCCACGGGTAGCGCATCGTCGCGTCGAAAAACGGGCCCGTGTCCATCGCTCGCAACCGGGTGTCGATCCAGTCCTTGTCCCCCATCCGTTCCCACGGCTCGGACTTTCCGGTCGCCGGGCGGGGTGTCCAGGGTGCGAGTTCCGGCGGCACATCGGGCGGCTTGGTTGGCGTATCCGTCGACAGATCCGGGGCCTTCTGCGCCGTCGGAACCGCCAGTCCGCCGGCGATCGCAGCAACCGCAGTCGGAGTAGGTGTCGGTTTCGCAGGCGGGGCGGAGGTGGTGGAAGCAAGCAGCAGGAAGGCGGCGGAGATCATTGCAGCGACCGGGGTACCCTGGAGCGGGAAGGGATGACGCCACTCTACTCGGAAAGCCCCCCCGCTCCTAGATCCCAGAATCGGCTCAGGGAATCAATTGCCTGGAAAGTAGGGCACTCGCTCCGCGAGTGCTGGCTGGATTCCCCAGAAACTCCAACCTTCTCTGAGGATCACATCCCAGTCACACACGCGTGCTGGCCCTCGGGAACACAGCTATGGAAGCGTCCACCGACTACTTCGTGTTTGTGGTTCGACGGGAGCCGCGACTGCCAAGGAGCGGCCGCTTCCCGAGAAGAATCGCACCCCTTTCCATACGGGAATTGCGACATCCTCAAGTCGCTTCTCACAGGGAGTTGCCGCTCCTTGGCAGTCGCGGCTCTCAAAAAACAACACGAATTCTTCGCTGGACGTATCCCCTGTCACTCGCGGAGCGAGTGACCTACTTTCCGATCGCCGCTTTGCACCGCCGGAATCCAATCTACGCGGGTTCCTGTTGCGTCATGCAATGCAGCGTGCCGAGGCCCCAAACGAGGTCGACGCAGTGGATGCCGACCACCTCCCGGTCCGGGAAAAGCTCGCCGAGGATGCCCATCGCGACGCGGTCCGCGGGGTCGTTGAAGGTGGGGACGATCACGACCCCGTTCGCGATCAGGAAGTTCGCATAGCTCGCGGGCAGGCGGACGCCGCGGAAAACCAGCGGTCTCGGCATCGGCAGCGGCACCACCTCCAGTTTCGCACCCGAGACGTCGGTCATGCCCTCGAGCCGATCGCGGTTCTCCCGCAGCGGGATGTAGTTCTCGTCCGCCTCGTTCTCCTCCTGGACGATGACGATGGTCCGCGGGCCGACGAAGCGGGCAAGGTCGTCGACGTGGCCGTGGGTGTCGTCGCCGGCGATGCCGCGGTCGAGCCACAGGGTTTTCTCGACGCCCAGGAACTTCCGGAAGATCGTCTCGTAGTCGGCCCGGTCGAGCGGCGGGTTGCGGTGCTGGACAGTGCTGAGCAGGCACTCCTCCGTGGTCAGCATCAGGCCGGCCCCGTTGACGTCGATGCTTCCTCCTTCGAGGATCACCCGCCAGCCCCGGTGGATCGGCCGGACGCTGCGGAGATCGCGTTTCCGGGCCACAAACTCGGGGATGCAGTCGTCGAGGGACCAGTCCGGGTACTTGGCCCATGCGGAGAAACCCCAGTCGAGGGCGACCTTCTCGCCGGCGGGGGTGTGGACGAAAATCGGGCCGGAATCGCGGAGCCAGCCGCGGTTGGTGGGGAGTTTCCAGAACCGGACCTGGCTCAGATTCGCCCCGACGGAATTCAGGATTTTCCGGGCGGAATCGCGGTGGGTTTGGTCCTGGACGAGGAGGTGGACCGTCTCGTTTCGGGCGAGTGTGCGGACGATTTCGCCGTAAACCCAGGGGATGGGGGCGAATCGGCCGGGCCAGTCGGATCGGCGGTGCGGCCAGGCGAGCCAGGTTCCGTGGTGCGGTTCCCACTCGGCGGGCATGCGAAAGTCGGTTGGCTCGGGGTCGTGCATGCGGACGGTTTACGACCCCGACCCGTGCCCGGGAATCCCGGGAGGGGGGAGAAATCGCCGGGCGTTAGCGTTCCGGCACTTCCGTCATCCGGCCATTCTGGACGCGGACATTGTCGACGATCCGTTGCGGCCGGGCCCCGTTGGCCGGCTTGATCCACACCTCGTACGTCCCCACCGGGACGAGCATGTCTTCCTTGTAGTCGCCGGTCGCCTGGATGGCGACGTGCCCTTTCTCGTCCGGGCCGGGGTCCTTCAACGGGGTCACGATGATACTCTCGACGCGGGGAAAGTCGTCACCGCGAACATAGATCACGCCGACGAGCGCGGCGAGGTCGATGGTGTCGGAGTCCCCTTTGGGGGTCCACTTTTCGGCGATCCGGATCGACTTCCCGGACTTCGGGGTGATCCAGACGTCGTAAGGGCCGCCAGTCAGGCCGACGGAATTGGCGAAGTCGGCGATGGTGTTGACGGGCTTGTGCCCCTTCGCACCGGGCCCGGGTTGGCCGGCCTCGACGAAGACCACCTGGCTTCCCTTGGGCACGACTTTGCCGGGGTCGACTCTGACCGCACGCTTCGATTCCCCACTCGAATCCGAGGCGAGAACCGCCACCGCGAAAACTGCTAGAACCCGGCCCATGGCTCGCCTCTCTTCCCGATGTGACGGTGCGTCTGCAAAACTTCCGACGAGCCAGTCGGGTGGAAAGTTTGCCGAATTCGCCGACATCGCCCCCATCGCGAACCTGGACCTAATCGTTTCGCTCTCCGCACTCCTCGGTCCACCGGATCACTTCGGCAATCCGGCTCGGTGAAGCTCCCGTGGATAGTTCGGAAAGAGCTTTGCAAGCAAGGGGATCGATCTCGCCAGAGCCGGCAAGAACCGAAGTGGATCTGCGTTTCGCTCTCACCCGCCTTCGTGGGGGCTTGAGGCTAAAGCCCCAGAAACGGTGGAAACAAATTCCACACCGCACCGGGTGGAGTCGAATCAGGCAGGCCACAAATCGGATATTCCCGGCCCGCGAACTCCAGATCCGCTCGCCGGCACAGTTCGGGCAGACTCCAATCGACCGAAACATGACGACCTCCTGGTGAGCACGCCGCGCAGGAGATTGCTCATTCTAAGGACGTTGCGTGAGTATGCCAGTTCCTTTTGTGAAACGAATATTCTGGCCGTCCGAATGTGCTGAAGCGGATCCACGGTGGGGAATGGGTTTCAACAGTCAGCTTTTCAGGGGGATTTGTGCAGATGTTACTCGCATCTGAGTGGCGTCAATCCCTCACGATTTCGCGGCTTCCGCCTTGGAGGCGGCTTCGGCGGCTTTGGTGCGGATCTCGTCGAGTGTTGGCAGGCTCTTGAACACCTCCGGCGGGACGTCGAGTTGCTGACCGAGTTTCGTCAGGCATCGCATCCGCTCTTCGAGTGCCTTGTCCGAATCCCGTTCCTTGCTGAAGCGAGATTTGAACTTCGCACTGCGGTCCCGCAAGGCCTGATAGATATCCCCACCCAATAGTGAGGAAATGTCCACCTTCATATTTTCCCGGCGGAGATCGTCCGAGTTCACCGCGTCGCCATTGATCGGGCCGTGGCGGTATTTCGGGAACAGGATCGCCACTTCCGGGCACACCCGCGAACACGCCGGGCAGTCGGTCTTGCACTTGCTCTGGTTCTGAACGGTGATCTTTTTCTCCGCGTCGACGGCATAGACATCGAAGAGGCAAAACGACAGGCATTGCATGCAATTGGTGCAACGGTCGTAGTCGATCACGGGGAACCACGGCTTCCAGGTGCCGGGCTTGGGGACGTTGGCGGC
The DNA here is from genome assembly GCA_964552815.1 of uncultured Alcaligenaceae bacterium. Classification (GTDB taxonomy): domain Bacteria; phylum Planctomycetota; class Planctomycetia; order Gemmatales; family Gemmataceae; genus CAYUHJ01. The sequence goes on from CAZKIQ010000014.1 coordinate 109,888, forward strand.
GTCGCGGAGCTCGTCGACCTTTGCGATGGCATCGGTCGGTGACAGCCCGGTGACACTGCGGAAGTGGATGGTGACGGCACCGTCGTTTCCGGTCGCGGACTCGGGCTTCTCCTCGGTGAATCGGCCGAGCACGACGAGCGTTCCGCGGGCGGTTTCGGAGACGTTCCCGCCCGGCCGGACGACCGTGACCGCATAGCCCCGGGCCAGCAGGGACGAGACGAGGGTGGTTCGCGTCGGGGCATCGAGCGGGTCGGCACCGGCACCTTCGTACACGAGAACCCGGAAGGTGCCGGCGGTCGGCGGGGCGGATGCAACGGGCAACGGCAGGGCACTCACGCGGTCGCCTCCGGATCGAGAAGTTTCGATGCGATCGCCTCGGCGGAATCGGTCCGCATGTTGAGAACCTCCACATTCTCGGGCATCGGCGAACCGGCGGCTGAGAAGAGCCACTTCACCGCCCGCGGGTAGCACGCCGCGATCTTCGCCGGCCCCGACACCAGTTCCCCAAGCGACGGATCCTTCCGTGCGGAAAGCTCGCACAGGTCCGGGACCGCGTCGAACGGGATGCCTGACTCGGTCAGCCGGCGAAGCACCTCGTCCTTCGTCGCCGCCGGCACGACCTTGGCGTAGGCACAGTGGCAGTACACGACACGGAGGGGAACCATGCGGGGTTCTTCCGGGGAAAGAGGGTCGAGAATCACGAGCCCGCCAGAATCTCGTCAAGGTCCCAGGGTGACTCGCCCGGAAACGCCTCCAGGGGAAGTTCCGTTTCCTCCGCGGCCTGATCCCGGCACTCGGCGTACACCGCGGGGAGGATTGCCAGGGCGTGGTTGCGGAGGGTCCCGCTCTCCAGCAGTTGGCGAAGCTCCGAACGCTGCTCGCGAATCGTGGAACGCCAGGACTGCGACCGCGAGGCGGGTTGATGTTCCCACTTGAGGAGGTGGGCCAACAGAATCCGGAGTCGGCTGTAGACCTCGCGGCGGTCGCGCCGGGCCATGTCGGTGAGGTACTCCGCGAGGTGCTCGGAATCGATTTCCTCGAACCGCCGGTGCCGGAGCCGTTCCGCCGTGGATTCGAGCCAGGCGGTCTCGTCCGTTTCGTGGATCGCGAGCATGTCTGATCGTTGAACCATGGAACTTTTCCTCCCCGACTGCCCGAAGCAGGCTCGCCATCCGTCATTTTACCAGGCGATTCACCGGATTCTCTCAAACCTCCGTGAAACGGTGCGTCGGCACGGGTCGGCCGGGGCGGAACGCTTCCGCGTGGACGACGTCGGCGGTGATACCCGCGGCGGTCGCCACCTCTTGCAGACATTCTTCCGCCACCGATTTCAACCCCGCCGGGTCCGCTTCCGCCCGGAGGTTGAGGAGGAACTCGCCGTCGTCGAGCGGTTCCTGCAAGGAATGCGAGAACTCCGTCGAACCGTCGGTGCGGACGAGGTTCGCCACCGCGAGATCGACGCCTTCCGTGGGGGAGAGCGTCATCTTGAGGTGGGCGACTTCCGTCCCCTCGGCAGCGAGTCGGTTGTGGATGGCGGAGGCGACCGCGGTCACGAACCTGTTGCCATCGAAAGGGGCGGTGCCCGTCACCGTCACCGTGAGGTTGACCCACCCCAGGAGTGCTTCCCCCTCGGCGTAGGTGTCGTAGTCCACTTCCATCGCGGAATCCGGGGGCATTTCCGAGGTGGCCAGGCGGTCGGCCCAATCGTCGAAGCGGAGGCCGGACCGGGCGGAGATGGCCACCACCTCGGCACGCGGGAACTCGCTGCGAAGCTGAGCCATCAACCGGTCGAGCCGCTCCGGGTCGAGCAAATCGAGCTTGTTGACCACGATCAGGTCGGCTTCCTCGAGTTGCTTCCGGTAGATGTAGATCACCTTCGGGGAGAAGGATTTCCCGGTGGCGAGGCCGAGGATTCGCTCCGCCCGGATGGGGTCGATGAGGACGCTGTACGGGGCGACGGTGTAGGCGGTGCCGTAAAGTCGGCGGAGCGGGTAGGCGACGGTGGCGGCGAGGTCGGTGCAACTTCCGACCGGCTCGGCGAGGAAAACGTCCGGTCGGTCGGCGGCGGCGAGCTTTTCCGCGGCGTCGGTGAGGGAGTTGAATCGGCAGCAGAAGCAGCCGCCGGTGATTTCTTCGACAGGGAAGTCGTGGGCAGCGAGCATCGCGGTGTCGACGAGGTTGACGCTCTGGTCGTTGGTGATGAGTCCGACGCGTTTCCCCTCGGCCCGAAGTTTCTCGGCGAGCCGGAGCAACGCGGTGGTTTTGCCGGCCCCCAGGAACCCGCCGACCATGATGTAGCGTGCGATGCTCATGCTTCTCCTTCGGGCAGGTTCTGCCCCGCGTCCGGATTTTTGCCGAGAATCTTGTCGATTGCCGCGTCGAGGGTGGCGGTGTATCCCGGGGCATCGACCGTGGCAGGGTCGGGCGTGCCGCGGAGCAGATACAGCCAGCCGGCCCCGTATGGGTCCTTGTCAAACAGCGTCGGGTCGGTTTCCAGGGCGGCGTTTCCTTCCACGAAGAGGCCCGTCCCGACGCAGTACAGGTCCGTCATCGCCTTGAACGCCTCGATCCACCCGACGGTTTGCCCGAGTTCGACCGCTTCCCCCGGTTTGACCTCGAAGCCGTACTCGACGAGGTCGCCGAGCATCCGCGTCGCGAACCGGGTGAAGCCGATCTTCCAGAGCCCGGCTTCGACTTCGAGCAGCCAGAAGTGGGACGCGGTGTATCGGCGATCGGTCGGAAGTTGGGTCGAGAACCGGGAACGCCGATACGGAATCCGGCAAACGGGCGGGTTGGTCATGCTTCGCCCCGGCGGGTCAACTGACCCTGTCAGTGTATCCAGAAGCCGGGGAAGTGCACGGGGTGGAATTCCCCGGTGAGCGCCCTACCGCCGTCGCCAGGGTGGGGTGTCGTCGTCGGGCTCGTCCCAGTAGGAATCGCGTTGCTGGACTTGGACCCACATCTGGTAGCTGCCATAACCCAGCAGCCCGAACATGATCGCCGTGTAGAGCGTGCCCCGGGGAACCCACCAGGGTAGCTGCGCGAGCAACTCCGCAGGCTGATTCGCGAGAGACATCAGGCTGTACACGCACAGCACCCCCGCCGTCACCATCGAAATCTGCAACGACACCGCCTGGGCTCGCCGAATTCCGAGCAGGACACACAACTCCCGGGTCGCCTGCCCGCCATCGAGCGGGTAAATCGGGAACAGGTTGAGGATTCCCCACGCGATGTTGATGAACATCATTTGGAAGAAGAACTCGTTGGTAAACTGCGACCCGTCCCGCCATTCCATCGCCTGGTTCGAACCGTACACACCCCCCGCCAGCGCAAACCCCGCCATCGGCCCAGCGAGGGAAATGACGATTTTCTTGATCGGGGAACGCGGCGGATTCTCGGAAACGGCCAGCCCGCCGAACCAGTAGAGCCAGATCCGCCCGGTGCCGCCAAACCACCGGTAGGCGAAGGTGTGGCCGAGTTCGTGGACCAGGATCGAGACGAAGACGGCGGCGATCCAGATCAGGAGGATCAGGCCGCCGTTCGGGCGATTGATTGCGTTCTGGCCCAGCAGTGCGGTTGTGAGCCAGAAAAACGGGTGGACCCGCACGGGAAACCCGAAGGCCCGGAAGACGAGGTCGTACGGTGTCGGTTGCGGTTCGGCGATCACGCGAAACTCGGGGATCGAGAAGGTTGGCCGGGGGGCTTTCCACAGGTGGTCCGGAAGGCAATCTTATCCGTGTCCGGCCGACCCGACCCTCCTGTGGGATTCCTGATGGACTGGACCGCGTTCCGCGCCCACTTTCCCGTGACCCGCCGGTGGGCGTTCTTCGACCACGCCGCCGTCGCCCCGATCTCCGATGTCGCGGCCACGGCACTGGAAGAACACGGCCGACGACTCGCGGAGAACGGCATCGCCGACATCTGGCACTGGGTCGACCGCATCGCCCACGTCCGCCGACTCGCCGCCCGACTGGTCAACGCGCCCGCGGCGGAGGACATCTATTTCCCCGGAAACACGACGCAGGGAATCGCGGTCATCGCGGAGGGCTTCCCGTGGAAATCGGGGGAGAACGTCGTCCTCGCCGCAGAGGAGTACCCGTCGAATCAGTATCCGTGGATGAATCTCCGAGACCGTGGCGTCGAGGTGCGAACCGTCCCGAGTCGGGGAAACCGCGTTGAAATCGACGACATCCGGGCCGCGATCGACGACCGCACCCGCGTCCTTTCCGCGAGTTTCGTCCAGTTCGGGAGCGGATTCCGCGCCAACCTCGACGACCTCGGCGAACTCTGCCGATCCCGCGGTCTCTTCTTCTTCGTCGACGCCATCCAGGGGCTCGGCGTCTTCCCGCTCGACGTGCAGCGGTCTGGAATCGACGCCCTCGCCGCGGATGGGCACAAGTGGATGCTCGCACCGGAAGGAGCCGCCATCGGCTACATCCGCCGGGAATGGGTCGACCGCCTGCACGCGATCGGTGTCGGAGCCCACAGCGTCGTGAATCCGTTCGAGTACAGCACCATCGACTTTCGCCTCAAGCCGCACGCCGGCCGGTGGGAAGGCGGCTCCCTCAATGTCCCCGGAATCTCCGCACTCGGGGCCAGCATCGAGCTCCTCCTCGAAACTGGAATCGACGCGATTGCCGGGCGGGTGCTGGAACTCACCGACCATCTCTGCAACCGGGCCACGGCGGCAGGGCTCGAAATCTACAGCAGTCGCCGACCGGGAGAGGCGTCGGGAATCGTGTCGCTGACGGTCCCGGGAGCGGACCCCAAGGCGGTCGTGAAACGGTGCCGGGATGCGGGGGTGATCGTCAACGCCCGGGCCGGACGGGTCCGCGTCAGCCCGCACGCCTACAACACAGAGACGGAACTCGATCGGTTCGTGGAAACTCTCCGCATGGAAGGATCGTGACATGCCCCCGTCATCGCTCAGCCCACGGATCGCCGTCTACACGGGGACCTTTGACCCCGTCCACCGCGGGCACCTCAACATCATCCGCCGCGGCAGCCAGCTCTACGACCGCCTCATCGTGGGCGTCGGAATCAACCCGGACAAGGCCACTCTCTTCGACATCGACGAGCGCGTCAGCCTCCTCGAACGCGTCACCAGCGAGTTCGGGAACGTCGAGGTCCGCAAATTCGAGGGGCTCGCCGTCCGGTTCGTCCGCGAGGTCGGGGCCCGCATCATGATCCGCGGCCTGCGAACCCTCTCAGACATGGAGTACGAATTCACCATGTCTCTGATGAATCTCCACCTCGATGCGGAGATCGAGACCGTCTTCCTGATGGCGAAGGAAGAGTTTTCCCACGTCAGCAGTTCGCTATTGCGGCAAATCGCGAAGCTCGGCGGCGACCTGACCAAGTTCCTCCCCGACCCAGTGAAGGACGCCCTAATCGCAAAGGCGTTCGGGTGACACCGCGTTGACACTGAGGGAATTTCCAGGAGCGCGAGTCTCCCGCCGAACCGCGTTCCTTTGTTCCGGGAGGGCGAGGCTCCCGCCGAGCCGCGTTTCCTTGGTACAACCCCGCCGATTTCCCGGATCCACGGCTCGGCAGGAGCCTCGCCCTCCCGAAGAAGCGCTCGCCATCCCCGGATCCACGGCTCGGCAGGAGCCTCGCCCTCCCGAAGAAGCGCTCGCCATCC
>CAZKIQ010000014.1:115628-118595 GCA_964552815.1 uncultured Alcaligenaceae bacterium
CCGGATCCACGGCTCGGCAGGAGCCTCGCCCTCCCGAAGAATCGCTCGCCATCCCCGGATTCACGGCTCGGCAGGAGCCTCGCCCTCCCGAAGAAGCGCTCGCCCTTCCAAAGAAGCGCTCGCCCTCCCGAAGAAGCGCGTTTTCCTTTTGGGTGGGGCCGGCTCACTTCTTCGGAATCAACTCGTAGCACACCAGCTTCCCCTTCCCGCGGAGGTACAGCAACCCGCGGCTCACCACCGGGGGGGCCCACGCCGGGTACTCGAGGTCCGGCACCTCCCACTTCGAGATCACCTCGAATTTCTCCGGGTTCAACTTCACCAGGCGAAGTTCCCCGTTCTCACCCAGACACAGCAGGTGGCCGTCGATCTTCGTGAGCGTGCACCGGGTGAGGCGTTTCTCCTTCCACTTCACGTCGCCGGTGGCAAGGTCGACGCACCGGAGCTGGGCCTCGTCCGCATGCCGGCCGCTGCTGCCGTAGAGCACGCCCTTGTCGTGGATCGGGGTGCACCAGTGGCACGCCAGCGACCGCTCGTCCCGATCCTTGTCCGAGTCCGACCACACCTCGTCGAGCTTGTTTTCCTTCACCTGCAGACACACCCCGCCGGGGCCGTAGCACTCCGTCAGGAAGATCTTGTCCCCGACCATGACGGGGTTGGCGGCGTTGACGGATTCCAGAATTTTCGCCCGCCATTTGTGGTGGAAGAGTTGCTTGCCCGCGACCGGATCGAACCCGACGAGCCCACCGCGGGCGAAGTAGAGGCCGACCGTCTTGTCGCCGAGTTTCGCCAGGGTCGGGCACGAGTAGCTCGCCAGCTCGTCCCCGAAGGCGTACTTCTGCTCCCCGGTTTTCTTGTCGAAGGCGACGATGGCGGAGCCGTTCCCCTTGGCGTCGCGGAGGTCAAACGGCTTCGGACCTTTCGGGCTGCCTCCAACCGCGACGATCAGCAAGTCCCCGTGGACAAGCGGTGCCGAGCCGACGCCGAAGAAGTTCTGGTGGAAGTGGAACTTTTCTTTCGTGTCGACTTTCCAAAGTTCCTTTCCCTTCTCCGCGTCGAGGCAGACCAGGATGCCATCTGGGCCGTAGGCGTAGACGCGATCGCCGTCGGCGACGGGGCAGGCGCGGGGGCCGGGCTCGTAGCCGTACTGGTCGCGGTACTCGGTGGGGTACTCGTATTTCCAGAGGAATTCGCCGGTCTCCGCGTTCCGGCAGGTGACCCGGCAGTTGTCGGCGAAGCGGTCGAAGTGGAAGAGTTTGCCGCCCGCGGTCACCGGCGGGGCGTAGCCTTCGCCGAGGTCGCACTCCCAGACTTTCTTCAGGCCTTCCTTCGGCCAGGCAGTGAGGATTCCCTTTTCGGTGGAACTGCCATCCGCCTGCGGGCCGAGAATCCGCGGCCAGTCCGAGCCGGGGCGGGTGGGGATGGCTCGTTCTGCCGCTCCGGGCTTGGCAGCCTCATCCGCCGCGGAGGACGTCGAGACGGAAGAACAACCAGCCGCGAGCAGGGGAAGGGCGGTGAGAAGCAGGTATCGCACGGGTTTCCTCCGGTGGGATCGCGCCCATGATACCGCACCTTCCCCACAAGTCGGGAAAAAGATAGGCGGGAAAAAAGAAGCCGGCCCCGTTCCAGGAACGGGGCCGGCTGCGAGTCTGACGCGGGTCACGGGTCAGTCGGAGATGTTGGCGAGGTAGTCCTCGTAGGCCTTCTTCTTCGCGAATTCCTCGGCCATCAGTTCCTTCTGCCGCTGGGTGAGGGACTTAATTTCCTTCTCCTGGGTGCCGAGGGTTTCGAGGTAATCCTGGTAGACCGGGGCTTCTTTCGGCGTTTCGCGGAGGTTGCGGCGGATGCGGTCCTGGTCGCGGGTGATACGGCCCAGGTCATCGAGGACGTGCCCCAGTTCCCGGCGGGAGTTGTCCCACTTCGCCTTCATGCCCAGGGCGACGCCAAGTTGCTCACGCAGTTTCGGGGTCGCTTCCTTCAGGTTCAGGAAGAAGCGGATTTGCCCTTCCGGTGCGTTGGTGAGGGTGAGGGTTTCGCTGCCGAAGCGTTCCTCCGTGACCTTGAATTCGGTGGATTCGCCGGCCTTGACGGGGATCTGGAACCGCCACAGTTCCGGGGTTTCTTCAACCGGTTTGGCCGTGTCGACGAGCTTGAACTGCTGGTTGGTCCGGTTCGGGTGCTCGATCACCAGTTGCCGATCCGTGCCGGACCGATTGACCGCCTTGTAGACCTTCTGCTCCACGAATCGGCGAGTGGTGGTGATGATGCCGTTGACGGCCTTCACCTTGGTGATGGCGGTGGTGCCATCGCCGTTCTGCGGGGTGACTTCGGTGCCGAGGTCGATGGCATAGGCGATCAGCCGTTCTTCCTTCGGCTGGACATCCAGGATGCGGGCGTCGCCGGCGTAGGTGCTGCCTTCGAATACGGTGATCGGACCCTGGGCGAGGTGGCTTCCGGTCGTGTTTTTGAAGCGGACGCCGAGCAGCGGATGCTTCGCCTGGACGCCGGGGTTGTAGATGCTGACGCGATCCGACTGAACTTCTTTGCCGATGATCGGCAGCAGAGCGGACTTTTGGCGAGCGAGCGAAACCGGGTGGTCGATGGCGTACTGGAAGAAGTCGCCGAGTTGCGAGGCGGTCGCGGAGGAGGCGACGCCGGCACCGAGATCCATCTTCTGTTGGAGTTCGCGGGCCACGCCGTTGGCAAAATCTTTGCGGGCTTTTTCTGCACCCTGGCCTCGTCCGGGCGCCATCGGGGGCATGGCACCTGTCGGGGCGAGCCGCCCTTTATCGGCTTTCCGGTCGAATATTTCCCGTTCTTCCATGGCCAGAGCATCGTTCACATCTCTGGGCCCAAACCCGCCCCGGTAAGTCGGTGGCCGCAGCGAGGCGAAGAGCTCGGGCTCGACCGTCGGCCGCGGGACGTACAGCGGGTTGTACAGGTCCATCTTGAACGAGATCGGCCGGCCCG
>CAZKIQ010000015.1:0-58710 GCA_964552815.1 uncultured Alcaligenaceae bacterium
CCACCCTACAAGAGGCGATGATTCCAGCGATTCGCCATGAGCCATCGCATCGACTCAGAAAATCTGGATGCACCCTCAAGGTTCGCTACCGGGTGAAAGAGCTCGACCCAGTTGAATCAGTTGCGAAGCCGAAACGGTGGCGTGGTCGGAATTCCAACCACGCCACCGTTCTTCGTTTCGCCTCACCTGTTTCAGTCCGAGGTGGGGATCGGCCAATCGCCAGTGTCGGTTATGCCCACGAAGAAGTCGTACTTCGCCTCGACGAGGAGGGTGTTCTTGCCCGCCTTGAGGCGAACGGGGTAGCGTTCCTTCCCGGCATGCCAGCCGGTCCATCGGGACGTCTCGTGAATCTTCTCGCCATTGAGCCAGACGACCACAGCCCCGCCGCCGGTGTTGAGCCAGGCGTTGCGTTCCGCGTCGGAATGGACCTCGGCGACCGCGAGAACACTTCCCCCCGCCGGCGGGCGGACGCCACTGAAGTAACCCCGCAATCGGTCGCGGTAGGCGATCGAGTGATTTCGGTCGGCGAGCCGCATCTGGAAGGGGTCGGGCGGGAGCGGCAACGTCACACTTCGCCAGGTGTCGTCGGGTCGGATGGCGGCGGCCTCTTCAGCGGTGAGGGGGAATCCTCCCGCTGGCTGCAACTTCCGACGCCAGTCAGAGATCACCCCCGGGAGACGCGCCGTGGGGACCGCCTCGGGCAGAGCACGGTTCGGGAAACCCAGACCGTCCAGGACCGCCTCGGCAAGGAGACGGTACCCCGCGAATGTGGGCGATCGGCCGTTCGGAGTCAGCACGCCGACCCCGGCCTCATCTGCTGCCTTGAAGCGTGGCCGAGGGTCGATCACCCGCAATCGCCGTTGAGCGGCCAGTTCCCGGATGTGACGGTTGAATTCGTCGAGCCGTTCCTGATCGGCTTTGCGCCCCACACCGAGCGGGTGCCCCAGTTCCAAGATCGGCTCGATTTTCGCGTTCCGGAGTCGGTCCAGTAAACGCGTCAGGGCCTGGTGAAACTCGCTGGGCGAGGACGGGTTTTTCGCCGACGCGGAATCGGAGCCGAACTCGACGACGGCATGCGTGGGGCGAAGTGGCCGAATCACCCGGTCGAAGTCGGCCTCGGTGAAATGGAGCGGGAACGTCTCGCCGGCGTTGAAGAACAGCGGTCGGCCCGGCACCCCGGCCATTGCCTGGTTCACGAGAAGAATGTGCGTTTCCCGGTCCGTCAGGTGGTCCCCGAGGAACACCACTCTCGCCCCGGCCGGCAGCGGCGGATAGTCGTCGGCCCGGCGTGGCGGCGGAGCGACCACAGGGCCTGCCTGGCCGATCTGGAATCGGACCGGGTCGGCATCGATCGACAGAACCTCGCCACGGCGGAAATCGACCCGCGCCGCTTCCCCCTGGTGCAGCGGGACGATCAACTCACTCGCCTGCGGCCGTGCGATCACGGTCCCCTCCGCGACGCGGACGTCGGTCGAACCGTCCTCCGCAACGATCACCGCGAACTCGGTTCCCAGATCCACGAAGTCGGAGGCAGGCGTCCGCACCTGGAACCCGATGGAGCCGTCATCGCACCGGAGCGACACCCGGCCGGCCCGAATCGAGACGGAGCGTCCGGATAGGACGTGAAACTCAGCCGGGCCGGTCGCCGTCAGCACGGCACCACACTCGAACCGCACAGTCGCCACGCCGGAGCGCAATCGAACGGCTTCCGTAGGCAACGCCGACCCGACAGACAGTGCAGAGCCATCCGCCAGCTCCGCCCAGTCCGCCTGCTCGGTCTGAACCAGAACGGCGGGCGGGGGCGGGGTCGCGGCGAGAACCTTGGCCGGTCGAAGCACAACCGACAGCGAAACACCGACCAGCAAGGCCGCGCACAAACTGGCGGCATACAGCATGATCCGCCGCAGCGAAGGCCGACGCGATCGCGGCATGACCGGAGCAACCGGCGTTGTCGCGGCGTAGGCGTATTCCCAGTGCAAGTCCGCGACCAGTTCCGTATGCGAGAGGTAGTAGGCCCGTGCCGACGGGTCCGCCTTGAGGAGTTCCGCAAGCCGGCTCTCCTCCTCGGGCGTGGCGATCCCGTCAGCCACCGCGGCTACCAGCTCCGCGAGTTCTCGAGACGGTTCAGGGGAAGTCATGACCGGTCCTCCGCGGCCAGCGTGCGGGACACACACTTCAAGAGCGTCGCCCGGACGCGGGCCAGTTGCTCCGACAGGGCCTTGGGAGATTTCCCGGCCCGCTCCGCCATGTCGTTCACACAGGCACCCGGCTCGTACCGCTCGGCGATGAGGGTGGCGTGCTCGGGTCGCAGTTTCTGGATGCAGTTCCGCAGCGCCGACCGCCGAACCTCGTCGTCGTCGACCCGGGATTCCGCGTCCCGTGCGAGCAGGTCGATCAGTTCATCGTTGAACGACTCGTGCGTTCGCTTCTGTCGCTTTCTGAGGGCCATCACCTGGAACCGTGCGATTTGAAATGCCCAGGCGACGAAGTTAGTGCCGGGCGTGAACTCTGCCGACTTCTGCCAGAGAACGAGGTTGGTTTCCTGCAACACGTCGTCGGCATCGGATGGCCGACGGACGAGGGACAGGATGAACGCGTAAAGCCGTCGCTGATTGGCCGTGACCTCGCGAACGAAGGCGGCCGAGTCGGCGAGGCCGGGCGGGGCGGGGGCTGAGGTTCGGGTAGGAGAAGCCAAGGAATATCCTCGCGCGAACGGGTTCGCAACAAGGATATACCGCTGGTCGGGAAATCCCACGAACCGTCAGTTCTTGGCCGCCCCGCGAATCCGCACCTTGGCGTTGGGCAATGCCGCTTGCAATTTCCCCGCGAAGTCCTTGCTCACCCCGCCGACGGCGAGCGTTTTGAGGCCCTTCAACTCCCCGAGCACCGCGATCATCTGATCGTCCGGCTTCTCCAGGTGAAGGGTGAGCGATTCGAGTTTCTCGAGCCCCGAGAGAGCCTTCAACCCATTGGCCGTGAACGCGGTTTTGGCCGACCGGCCGACGTGGCCGAGGTGCAGCTCGCGCAGCGTCGGAATGCTGCAGACGATGGCGAGCCCTTCGTCTCCAAAGTCGGACCCGCCCAGATTCAGGACTTCCAATTTGGTCAACGAGCTGGCCAGGGTCTTGAGGTCGGCCGGTTTGTTGACCATCGTGTGGGTCAGATCCAAACTCCGCAATCCGGTGAAACTGGTGACAGCCTTCAAACCATCCGCACCGAGCCCGCAGCCGTCGAGGGTGAGTGCGGTCACCTTGCCCGAGGCAGCGAGTTCGTTCAACGCAGTGGCGTTGAGGGGGCGAACCTTCTTGAACACGGCCGCCCCGCTGCCCGGAGCAAACGATCCCCCCGCCTTCGTCGCGATCTCTTGCGGGTCGGCCGCGACTGCGAACGCGCTTCCGAACAATACGAATGCCGCCGATGCGAACCGATTCATGGGATAGCCTGGAAAAACGAAGAGATTGCTTCTCAAGCGGTTATAGCCGTTCCTCGAGGGATCCCACGAGGCTGCCCGAGGAGGATGTGGTGCAAACCGTCCGGAGGTCTGGGTCCGCCAGGTGCTTCAAGCAGAATCCGGCCCGACCCCGGCAGAGTTCGGGTTACTTCCACCTGATGGGGGAAATGCGGTTGTACTGAGTTCCGTCCGTCGTCTTGTGTTCCGGGAATGGTGTGCCTGAACCTGCGACCTTGAGGTGGGGTGCGGCCGCCGTCAGCTTCGCAATGTCCTCGGGTTTCGCCCCGCTCAACGACACGACCTTCAACCCCTTGATCGCGACGAGGTGTTCCAGGCCGTCCGCGTAGGGCAGCGTGCCGGCCTTCCACTGGCTGAGCATCAGGGCCTCCAGTTTCGGCAGTTTCGCGAGGTGCTTCAGCGACGTGGCCCCGCCGATGTCCGGCTTGATCTCCAACCACCGGCAGTTCGGGAGGTGGTCGCACAACTCCTCGAACTGGGCTCCGCTCAGCCTGGGCCGGTGCAACTCGAAAACCTCGACCTTCGGACAACCCTTCACGAACGTGACACACCCCGGCCCGGCGGCGGTCGTGTCAAGCACGAGGTACCGCACGTCCGGAAAATCCTTCAGCACCGTGACATCCACCTTCGACGAGAAGTTGTGTTTCAGGTGCAGCACGTCGAGCGGTTTGCCGTTGAGAAACGCGGGATATTTCGGGTCGATCCCCCGCGGCATGTAGTGCAAGCGCACGTCGGTCAGGGGCAGATCCTTCAAGGTGGCGAGTCCCTTCTCGGTGATCGCCTGCTTCTCGAAGCAGATTCCGGTGAGCCTGGAAAGTTTCGCGAGGGATGCCGCGTCTTCGTCTTGAAGTCCGGGGCGCTGCTCGGTGATTTTGCGGGCTTTCTGGTTGACGAGGTGGTTCGTCGCGAACATCTTCACGACCCGCCCGGCCGCGTCGTATTCGACCTCCAGTTCGTACACCTTGGGCGCGAGCTTCTCCAGAATGGCGTGGTCGCCGGCATCGGGTGTCGTCCCTTTCGGGATTCGTTCGACCAGGGCGGGGTCAGCCGCGGCCAGGGTCCAGGCGGTGCAGACACTCACGAAGCAGGCAGAGAAGAGCCGCATCGGTCGAACTCCGGGTCATCGGGCGGACGTGGTGAGGATGTCCTTGGCGGGCGCGGTGCTGTCGGCGAATCGGGGAACGTTGACGCCGAAAGCGTGCAGCAGGGCGAGCCAGAGGTTCGCGAGAGGGACCTCGCCGGGGTATTTTTTGTAGAACCCGTTTGCGAGCGTGCCGCCGGCCTTCCCGGCCACGACGACCGGCAGGTCCTTGTAGTTGTGTGAGTTCCCCTCGGAAATGCCGGACCCGATCACCGCCGCGCACTGGTCCAGCAGCGTCCCGTTTCCTTCCCGCACGGCCTTCAACTGCTCGACGAGGTAGGCGTACTGGGCAACGTGGAACCGGTCGATCCTGGCAATCTTGTCCTTGGCCCCGGGGTCTTTGGTGTGGGTCAGCGCGTGGTGGTTTTGCGGGGTGTCGAAAACACCGTGATAGACCCGCGGGGTGTCCCATCGCTCGGGGTCGATGAGGAGCGTGGCAACGCGGGTCCGGTCTTGCCGGAAGGCGAGAACGATCATGTCGAGCATCAGCCGCAGATACTCGCCGCGGTCGGTGGGTACCCCGGCCGGTTCGGGGATGGGCGGCTTGCCGGCGGCGGCTGCCTTCTCCGCCAACTGGACGCGCCGCTCGGTCGCCCGGACCGCATCAAGGTACTCGTCGAGTTTCGCCCGGTCGCCGGCCCCGAGATTGCCGCGGAGCCGGGTCGCCCCGCTGGTCACAGTGTCGAGCACGCTCGCCGGGTTCCCCCGGGGCTTCCCGAAGAGCCGCTGGAATACGGCCCGCGGATTCTTCTCCACCCCCGCCGCGTAACCCGGCCCATACCAGGAAATCGACTCGAAATACTTCGTTTCCTTCGTGTCCGGGTGGTCGTTGCAGGACAGTTCCAGCGACGGCAGCTGGGTGTCCGCCCCGAGATGTTTCGCGAGAACCTGGTCGAGCGATGTGTTCGTGGGGAACCCGCCATCCTTTGGCTCACTGGGTGGCGAACTCGACAGCCAGCACGATCCGCACTGCGCGTGGACCCCGGTCCCCGGCACGAACGTCCGGTCGAGACCGCCGAGAACCGTGATGTCCCCCTTGACCTTGGCGAGCGGCTCCAGGGTGGGCGGCAGGTCAAAGTCCTTCCCTTCCTTCTTCGGGAACCAGGTGTCGAGCCGGACACCGTTGGGGATGTACAGGAAGACGGCGCGTTTCGGGGCGGCGGGAGCGACGGCTGCGGTCGCCCGCGGGGTCATCGCTTCGAGCCAGGGCAGCCCGACGGACACGCCAAGCCCACGCAGCGCAGCACGGCGGGAAATGGGGCGGAACGTCATTTCGCGGACTCCAGAGGTGTGAGGCGTGTGTGCCGGAATGGGTAGCTGGTCACCACGGCGACGATGAACCGGGAGAACCGGTACCCGTCCTTCCCGGCCGCGGCGGCGATCTCTTCGAGTGCCGGTTCGTCGAAGTGCTCCAGCTTCCGCCCAAGAGCATAGGAGAGCAGGTGCCCGGCGAACGCTTTTGCGAAGGCAGGCTTGTCTGCAAGGAGCGTGGCCTTGAACTCGGCGGGGCCGTCGAAGCTGCGGCCATCCGGGAGGGTGCCTCGCGCGTCGATCGGGAGTTTGTGGTCCGAGGTGCGGAAGCGCCCAACCGGGTCAAACGACTCCAGGGCGAACCCCGGCGGGTCGATCTTCGCGTGGCAAGCACTGCAGGAAGGGTCCTTGCGGTGGATTTCCAACTTTTGGCGAACCGTTTTCCCGGATTCCGAGGTTGACCTGGAATCCAGGGGTGCGACCGCGACCGCGGGTTCTTGCGGCGGGCGGTTGAAGATGGTTCCCAGCACCCATGCTCCGCGTTTCACGGGGCTGGTCCGCTGCGGAAGAGACGTCACGGTGAGCACCGCGCCGCAGGTCAGGAACCCGCCCCGGGATTGGTCCGGCCACTTGACGCGGATCCACGTCCGGTTGAGGGCGGCCTTGGCCTTCTGCAACTCGGCCCCTGTCAGCCCTGGTTTCACCCTGACCCCGGCGGCCGTGAACGCCGGCTCGAACTCCTTGGCAAGTTCGTAGTGGGCCGCAAGCCGGGCGTTGACATACCCATAATCGGCGGCCACGAAGTCCAGCACGCTCCGGTCCTCGATCATCACCGTCTCGAACAGGAGCAGGGCCTCGGCCATCAGATCGGCGTGGAGCGTCCCTTTCCCCTGGGGACCGCCATAGAAGGACTTGAACGACCTGTCCGGCTGGGCGGCCCAGAGTTCGTTGAGCCGCAGCCACTGGACCGCGAACGTCTCGGAGAGTTCGCGAACCCGCGGGTCCCGGAGCATCCGCCGGGTTTGCTTCTCGATCCCCGCGGGGTCAGCCAGTTGACCCGCCTTCGCGGCAGCGAGCAATTCGTCGTCCGGGCCGCTCGCCCACAAGAAGTACGACAACCGGGCTGCCACCTCGTACCCGTCGAGCTTCGCAACGGGGCCGCTCCGGGATTCGCCCGCCTCGGCGAGGAACAGGAACTCGGGGGAGGAGAGCACCGCCCGCAACGTCTCGCGGACGGAAGTCCCGTGGTCCGCCCCCTGCTTCCGGGCAATGTCGTAGGGCTTCAGGTACGCCTCGACCGCGGCGTCGGTTGGAGGTCGGCGGAAGGCACGGGTTAGAAACGGGACGAGGGCCGTCTTCACCGCGGGCCGGCCGGTCGCACCCAGAAGCGGGGCCAACTTCGGGGCGGACGCTGACAGTTTCGGCGTCGACAGGATCTGATCCGCGACCTCGACGTACTTCTCGAACTGCAGGGGGCCGAAGTTCTGCACATCCCCCCGATTCGAGAACCCGTGCTCGGCCCGAGCATCGCCGGGGATGCCGGCCTGCTTCAGAAGCGACGGAACCTTCCCGCCGTACTCGATCGCGCCGACCGTGAGCTTCGCGGGC
This sequence comes from uncultured Alcaligenaceae bacterium, assembly GCA_964552815.1. GTDB lineage: Bacteria > Planctomycetota > Planctomycetia > Gemmatales > Gemmataceae > CAYUHJ01. The sequence continues at coordinate 7,470 of CAZKIQ010000015.1, forward strand.
ATTTTGCCGGACGCCGGGTCGAAGTACGGTTTCTGGAACGGTAGCCGTTCCGGGAACATGAAAACGTCGGTGGATAACCCGAGCAAATCGCGGACGGTGTTGTTGTATTCGGTCCGGGTGAGCCTGCGAAGCGTCGGCTTGCCGGGGTCGCGGACGCCACCGAGCCCCGGGGCGGCCACCGATTTTTCGAGCCACAACACCAGGGTTTTCCGCTCGGATTCGGTCAACTTCGGCTTGCCTTCCGGCGGCATCTCCCCCGCACGGACGGTCGCCAGCACCTCGACCCACACCGCGGCCCCTTTTGCCGCTTCCGCGGAAGTCGTGAACTTCGCCAGGTTCACACCCCCCTTCGGTTTGGCCCCGTTCCCGTGGCATCCATAACAGTGCTTCTTGAGGGTCGGCAGCACGTCGCGATCGAAGTCCGGCTCGTTCGCATCAAGGGGGCTGGAAACGACGGCGAAAGTGATCAGTCCGGCGATTAGGCGGTGTGACATTGCCAGTCTCGGCGCGAGAGCGGTTGCGGTCTCACGGGGATAGTTGCTGGCTCGGAAATCCCACGCGAAATGGTTTCCTGTTGCGTCACCCGGTTCGGGGCTCGCCCTCGGATATCGCTGATCGATTCCGGAAATACTCTCGAAAACTGCGGTCGGATTTCCGCGGGAAGTCGCTATACTGAATTCCACTCACGGAAGCCTGAACATTCCTGTGGGAGCAGAATGGGAGTTCTCGACCGGTTTCAACTCGATGGCCGACGTGCATTTGTGACCGGCGGAAGTCGAGGGTTGGGCCGAGCGATGGCGACGGCCCTTGCGGAAGCCGGGGCCGACCTGATTCTGGTCGGGCGAGACGCGGAAACCCTGGCGGAAACACGAGATGCGATTACCGCTTCCACAAGCCGGCAGGTCGAGCTCGTGGCCGGCGATGTCTCCACACCGGACGGAGCTCGCGAGGCCTGCCGGGCCGCACTGAACCTCGGCCGACCGATCGACATCCTGATCAATAACGTCGGCGGACGCCGGATCGACGTCCCAATCGAAAGTGTCGAAGTTGAAGATTGGAAGAGGATGTTCGACCTGAACTTGACCAGTGCCCTGGTGTGTTGTCAAGAGTTAGGGAAGGAAATGCTCGCCCGGCGGCGGGGGGTGATTGTCAACGTGACGTCGATCGCCGGGCCGATCGCAATCAAGGGGATTCGCGGTCGGCATTACGAGGCGGCGAAATCCGCCCTCTCGGCCCTGACCCGCTCGCTGGCCGCCGACTGGGCCGACCGCGGTGTCCGGGTCAACGCGATCGCCCCGGGGGTGTTTGCCACCGCCCCCAACCAGCGGTGGTTCGGCGAGAAACCGGACTTCCAGCGGCTGTTTCTGGAGCATACCCCGATGGGCCGGCTCGGCGAGCCGACAGAAATTGGACCCGTTGCGGTATTTCTTGCATCGGATGCGAGTTCCTTCGTCACCGGGGCCACGATCGTGGTCGACGGTGGTTTGACTCTGTGGTGATTCGCCTGAGGATTTTTCCGTGTCCCTGCCTGTGGTTGCGATTGTTGGTCGGCCGAACGTTGGAAAGTCGTCGTTGCTCAACTGGCTCGCGGGCCGGAGGATCAGCATCGTCGACCCCACCGCCGGCGTCACACGCGACCGCATCACCACCATCCTCCAGTTTGGCGGCCGATTCTTCGAGCTCGTCGACACCGGCGGGATGGGAATCCAGGATTCCGACAACCTCACCGACGACGTCGAACGCCAGATTCGGCACGCCCTCGAAGCCGCCTCCGTCATTCTTTTCGTCGTCGATGTCCGCGACGGCGTGGCCCCGCTCGACCAGGAGGTGGCCGCCCGCCTCCGGAAAATCGAGAAGCCGGTGGTTCTGGTCGCCAACAAGGTCGACGACCCCAAGCTCGAACCCGCCGCCGCCGACTTCTACTCCCTCGGGTATGGCGAACCGATCCTCGTTAGCACCAGCCAGCTTCGCGGCAAGGAAGAGCTCGTCGAAGCATTCCTCGCCCTCCTTCCCCCGGAAGGGGAGGAGACCCCGCCGGCCGATCCGGCCCTCAAAATTGCGATCGTCGGCCGGCGGAACGTCGGGAAGAGCACCTTCATCAACAGCCTCGCGAAATCCGAGCGCGTCATCGTCTCCGAGGTTCCCGGCACCACCCGCGACAGCGTCGATGTCCGCTTCGAGCGGGACGGCAAAACCTTCGTCGCGATCGACACCGCCGGCGTGCGGAAGCGCAAGAGCCTGGCTGGCGACATCGAGTTCTACAGCCTCCACCGGGCGGAGCGCTCGATCCGGCGGGCGGACGTTGTCCTCCACCTCTTCGACCCCCGTTTGCGGCTGAGCCGAGTCGACAAGCAACTGGCCGGCTACATCATGGAGCACCACAAACCCGCGATTTTCGTGGTCAACAAGTGGGACCTCGTCAAGGAGAGCATCCCCACCGAGAAGTGGGCGGACTACCTCCGCCAGATGCTGCCGATGCTCGACTACGTTCCGATCGCGTTCACGACCGCAAAAAGCGGCAAGAATGTGTTCCGGCTCCTGAACCTGTCGCAGCAGTTGCACAAGCAGGCCGGCCGACGGGCGAAAACCGGCGAACTCAACCGCGTCATCCACGCCGCCATGGAGGCCAACAGCCCACCCGTCCGCTACAACCGCCCGGCCAAGGTCTACTACGCGACTCAGATCGCAACCCACCCGCCGACCATCGTGATGGTCACCAACGGCCCCGATCTCTTCGACCAAACCTACGTCCGCTACCTGACCAAGGTCATCCGCGACAACTTCAAGTTCGGGGAAGTTGCGATCAAGCTCCTGCTCAAAACGAAGGGGGAAGCCGGCGGTTTGGGGAAGGGCGAGTACGTCGACGACGAATCAGCACCGCCCCCGCCGACTTCGCGAACCTCGGACGAGGCGACGGAAGAGATCCCCGCCCTCGCCTCGGAACCGCCGATCGACGAGCACAACCCCGTCGTCCTCGACGATCCCGGGCTTCCTTCACCACCGCCTCAGGAAGAGATTCCGCTCGAAAGCGAAGCGACCACCCGGCCCATTCCCAAGTCGGCGACCTCCCGCAAACCGCGGAAGAAGAAATCCGAACCGGGCACCTGGGATCTGTAATTGCGGAAGGTTTCAAGTTCAGAGTTTCAAGTGGTTCCAACGCTGGATCTGGGGCTTCTCTCTTCACTGGCACAAACACTGGCACTATCACCGCTTCCCGTTTGGGAACACAGATAGTGCCAGTCCCAAGCCCAGAAAATTTCCCGTCAATCGACCTCGGCCAGGTCCGAACTGGACGGGCCGTGGAGGCAGGTTCCGTCGGCGGCGAACCGTGAACCGTGGCAGGGGCAATCCCAGGTCGATTCGCCGGGGTTCCAGTGGACGATTCCGCCAAGGTGCGGGCAGACGGCGGAGCGTTCCGTGAGCTTGCCGTCCGGATCCTTGTACACCGCGATTTTCGTCAGCCCGCGACGCACCACGGCACCTTGGCCGCACGGAATCTCGTCGGGGCTGGAGACATCCCCGCCCGAGACCCAGTCGGTGTACTGGGCGGCAACGTTGAGGTTCTCCCCCACCAGCGTGCGAATCGCGACGGGCATGATGCGAGACGGCGAGTAGACTTCCGCCAGGTCGTTCGGCTTTCCGGTAATGAGGTCCGCCACCAGATGAGCCCCGAGTGTGCCGTGGGTCATCCCCATCCCCGAGTCGCCGGTGATGAGGTAGACGTTGGGCCCGTTCCCGGGTGCCGGCCCGATTAGCCCCAGCCCATCGGGCGTTTCGAAGACCTGCCCTGACCAGTGATGTCGCACCGGGCTCAGGTTCGGGAAGCGGACCTGAGCCCAGGCTTTGAGGCGGTCCCATCTTGCCGGCTGGTCTTCGGCCTGCCCGGTTTTGTGATCCTCGCCGCCAACGATGAGGAAGTCGGTTTCTCCCTTTCCCGGCTGGATCCGAACGTAGTGGTAGGGATCTTCGGTATCCCAGTAGAGCCGTGATTCGACGGCCCCGCGGGGTATCTCAGCCGCGAAGGCGTAGGTGGTGTAGGCCGCCACCTTGGCGTGCATCGTGGTGCTGCAGGCGAAGGGGTTGTTGGTAGCGACGACCACGTGCTTCGCCTTGAGGTGGAACCCGTGGGCGGTCGTCACCACACAGGGTTCGCCGCCCCGGACCGATTCCACCACGGTGTCGGTGTAGAGCAACACGCCGTTGTTCCGCATCACCCCCAGCAACCCGATCAGGTAGCGGATCGGGTGGAACTGGCCATGATCCGGGAAACGCAACGCCTGGGAAGACTGCCCGCCCGGGAACTGATGCGTGGTCCGCTCGAAGGGCAAACCCAGCCGTTGCAGAACCGCCACCTCCTCGTCGAGTTTCTTGATCCCCTCCGCGTCGGCTGCGAAAAGCAGACCCTCGACGGGCTGGAAATCGCAGTCGATTTTCTCGGTTTGGACGATCTGGCCGATGCGAAGAATCGCATCCCGATGGCTGTGAGCCGCCGCGACGGCGACGCTGTCGCCCCGGACCGATGCGAGGTGTGAGAAGGTGTCGTCGATGTAGCACGCGAGGTGGGCGGTGGTGTACTCCGTTTCCCCATAGAAGAGTTGTGGTTTCGCGTCGAGAACGACCACCCGCATCCCGGCCTTGGAGAGAAGATAGGCACTGGTCAGCCCGGCGATTCCGGATCCGATCACGCACACATCACACGTCAGATCGGACGAGATAGCGGGCGTCGAGCGAGCCTGGTCCTCGACAGTCCACAGGGAAGAGGTATCCGAATTCATTCCGCACTCCGGAGAAACCACGAGGAACAGGGGCAACCTCGGCACCTCTCGTGCCAACATCGGAAGGGAAAAAATCGGGGCAACGCAGAATCGGCATCGCCTCTCCTGGTGGAAGGGCAAATGGTTGCCGAGGACAGGATCGTCAGTAAAATGATTGGAAATGCAAGCTGATAACGGATGTGAGCTTGAGTATCGAACTGCACGCTGCGGGGCGGCCAGAAGTTGGGTCGTGATGCTTCGAACGGTCGAACCCCGGTGATCTCTCTCCTGCCATGCCCGACAAACACATTGTCCGTTCCCTTTCCGATGCCGCCATTCTGACATCCCCCCAGGGTGTTGTGACGGCGTGGAACCAGGCAGCGACCGAACTCTTCGGGTGGACCGAGGAGGAAATGGTCGGCCGCCCGCTCATCGAGCGGTTTCCCCTCCATGCCCGGGAACAAGTCCGGAAGCACCTCGAAACGCTGGCCTCGGGGGGGATCTGGGACGGCGAGTTCGAGGACTACCACAGGGACGGAAGTCGGGTCTGGGTCGAGGCCCACGTCCGCCCGGTTCACGACCACCGCGGGGTGGTCACAGGCATCCTCGGAATTTCGCGATCGATCACGGCCGTCCGCGCCGCGGAGATTGAACGTGATCGCCACCGCCGCTTCGCCGTCGACATTCTCGACGCCATGTCTGCCCATGTGGCGGTGCTCGATCAGGACGGCCTGATTCGCGATGTGAACCGCGCCTGGAAGGAATTCGCCTGTTCGAACACCCCGGGCGGAACCGAACCGCCTTCGACAGGAATCGGGGTCAATTACGTCGCACTCTGCCGGCAGTGCGTCGGCGCGTTCTCGTCCGAGGCGTTACCGGCGGCGGAGGGAATCGACGAGGTTTTGCACGGCAAACGGTCCTATTTCGTCCTGGAGTATCCCTGCGATTCCCCCACCGAATCCCGGTGGTTCGCGATGCAAGTCACACCGCTTTCGAACCCGGACGGCGGGGCGGTCGTGGCACACTACGACATCACGGCCCGCAAACTCGCCGAACTGCAAGTTGCGTCGCAAAACCGGCGGATGGAACTCGCACTGAACGCCGCCCAGATGGGAGTCTGGCGGTTCGATCTGGCAACCAAACGCATCGAATGGTCCGCCGAGGTGTACAAGGTCGTCGGAGTGGACGGATTCGACGGCACCCTGGAAAGCTGGGAACGGATGATTCACCCGGCTGACCTGCCCCCGATGCAGGCCCGGTTCCAGGAAGCGATCGCCAGGCGGATGCCCTTTACGGGAGATTTCCGCATCGTCCGACCATCCGGAGAAATCCGCTGGCTTGCCAACGTCGGTCAAGTCGAGTGCGATCCTTCCGGCGAGGTCCTGGCGGTCGTCGGAACGGTGCAAGATGTTTCGGCACAGAAACGCTCGGAATGGGCCCTCACCGCTTACAACCGCATCCTCGAGAGAATCGCCGCAGGCACGAATCTGCACCAGATTCTCGAAGAGGTCGTGCGACTTGTCGAGGAGCAACTTCCTGGCTCGCTTTGCTCGGTGTTGATTGTGGACCCGACGACGAAGCGTCTCCGATTTGGCGCCGGAGGGTCGCTTCCGGAGGAGTACAACCGGGCCATCGATGGCGTTCCCATCGGGCCGAAGGTCGGGTCGTGCGGCACGGCGGTCCACCGGAAAGCCACGGTCACCGTCACCGATATCTCCACCGACCCGCTCTGGGAGGATTACCGGGAACTGGCGTTGCATCACGGCCTGAAGTCCTGTGTCTCGGTTCCCATCCTTTCCAGCGGAAACGTCCCGGGCCTCGAAAAGGGCGCGGTGATCGGCACGTTTGCCCTTTACAACCGGGTTGCCGGGGATTTCGACCGAATCACCTACGCCATCCTGTCCGGGGCCGAGCAACTGGTTCGGCGAGCCATCCAGTCGGAGCGGCCGACGGAGTCGGGTCCGGATCAAGAACAGGAACCAGCCCGGGTCATCGAGGCCACCCACCTCGCCGGCGTCGCGATTGAACGGGATCAGGCGGTGCACGCGGTTCGCGAGAGCGAGGAACGGTTCCGGGCGATCCTGGATTCCGCCCCGTCAGCGGTCTACGTCAAGGACCTGGACGGCCGGTTTCTCTTTGTCAACCGGGCCATGGCGGAACTGTTCGGCGTCCCCCTGGAACGATGGGTCGGGAAAACGTCGAAGGATGTGATGCCGCCGGAACTCGCAGCCGTTTGCGACCGCTGCGATCAACACGCCCGTCAAATCCGCGAATCTGTTACCGAGCACCACGTTTGTCAACTGCCAACCGGCCGGGAGGCGACCATCCTGGCGACCCACTTCCTGCTGTACCGGGCCGATTTTGAGCCGTACGCCGTCTGCGGAACGCTCCGGGACATGAGCGACCTGGTGGCCGCCCAGCGGGAATTCGAACGGCTCTGGATGCACGCCCCCGACCCGCTCTGCGTCGCCGGGTTCGACGGCTACTTCAAGCAAGTGAACCCCGTCTGGTCCCGGCTACTGGGCTGGACGGACGAGGAACTGCTTCGCACGCCCTATTCCCACTGGGTCCACACCGACGACCTGGCCGGGATGACCAAGGTGGAACAACGTCTTCTGAAGGGTGAGACGATCCGCGGTTATGAGAACCGCTACCGGTGCCGCGACGGGTCGTACCGGTGGTTCTCCTGGAACGCCATTCCCGTTCTCGAAAACAAGCTGATCTACGGGATCACCCGGGATGTCACCGAGGAGAAACGGCTCGCGGAGCAGTTCCGGCAGGCCCAGAAAATGGAGGCCGTCGGACAACTGGCCAGCGGAGTCGCACACGACTTCAACAACCTGCTCACGATCATCAACGGTTACACCGACCTCCTGCTCGCCGGGATGCCATCCACCGACTCGCTTCACGAACCGCTGACCGAGGTGCTGACCGCGGGAAAGCGGGCCGCCGACCTGACCTCGCAACTGCTGGCGTTCGCTCGCAAGGCGATCGTCGAGCCCCGGGTTCTGGACGTCAATCGGGTCGTGGAGGCGTCCGTCCGCATGCTCCGGCGGATCATTGGCGAGCAGGTCCGGCTGGAAACGAAGCTCTCCGACATCCCGCCCGTCCGGATCGACCCCGGGCAGCTCGATCAGGTGTTTATGAACCTGGCCGTCAACGCCCGGGATGCGATGCCACGCGGCGGACGTTTGACGATTTCCACCGAAGTTGTCGCGAAGACGGCGGTTTCCCCCGCGGAGACTGGCGAACTCGGACCCGGCCTATTCGTGCGAATCCGGGTGAGTGACACGGGGATCGGGATGACACCGGAGGTCCGGGCAAGACTATTCGAGCCCTTTTTCACAACCAAGGGCCCAGGGCGAGGAACCGGATTGGGTCTGGCGACCGTCTATGGCATCGTCCGGCAGGCAGGGGGCGCGATTTCCGTCGAGACCGAACCCGGGGCGGGAACCACTTTCGAGATCCTCTTCCCGGCCGTTGTCGGCGACCCGAAAACGACACCAACTTCCTCACCAGGTGCAATGCCCGGCGGAACCGAGACGGTTCTGGTCGCCGAGGACGAGGACGGAGTTCGCGAAGTGGTTCGCCAGATTCTCGGCCGACTCGGATACACCGTCCACATTGCCAGAACCCAGGACGAGGCCGTCCGAATGTTGTCGGACCTGACCTGTCGAGTCGATCTGCTTCTCACGGACGTGGTCATGCCAGACGTTGGGGGTCGGGAACTGGCCGATCTCGCCCGGCGTCATCGGCCGGGAATTCGCGTCTTGTTCATGAGCGGCTACACCGACGACCTCGTACTCCTGAAGGGAGTCGGGGAGGCCCAGGCCCCGTTTATCCAAAAACCGTTTGCCCCGCGAACCCTCGCCCGACGGGTTCGAGAAACACTCGATACGACGACCGGCTCGCGATCCTGATTGGTCGGACTCACTCGCTCTCGGCCCAGCAGCGGAGCACTTCCGCGACGCTCCACGCCTGGGCGATGCAGCCGCGTGGGGTAAAGGGTTCTTCCGCGTCGAAGACCTCGCTGATGGAGCCGATGCACGCCTCGCTGAGGTGGGTGTTGAAGCCGGAGAGAAACAATTCCCGGATGCTGAGGCGATCCGGATAGGTCTTCCGCCAGGCATCGATGAAGGGGCCGATGAGCCAGGCCCACACGGTTCCCTGGTGGTAGGCGGCATCGCGGGAGCGGAGGTCGCCGAAATAGCGGGACTTGTACTCCGGATTTCCCGGCGCGAGCGAACGCAACCCGACCGGCGTCAGCAACCGGCTCCGACAGGTCTCGACCACCGCTTGCCACCGCGACGGTTCCAGAACCGGGTGCGGAAGCGAGATCGCGAAGAGCTGGTTGGGCCGACAGGACGGGTCGTCCCCCTGCGGCCCATCGACGACATCGAAGAGCCCATTCTGCTCCTCGCACCAGAATCGCCGGTTGAAGGATGCATACGCGCGGTCTGCGGCGGAGCGCATCTCCGCTGACGCGGCCGGATCCTGCTCCTCGCCGAGCCACTGTTCCATCAACCGGAGGGCGTTGTACCACAGCGCGTTGATTTCGACCGCCTTCCCCCGCCGGGGCGTGACGACCCAGTCGCCGCACTTCGCGTCCATCCAGGTCAGTTGGTAACCCTCGGCCCCCTGGCACAGGAGCCCGTCGTCCGGGTCGACGTGGATTCCGAACCGGGTTCCGCGGATGTGGTGGTCAACAATGTCGCGTAGCGTGGGAAGCAACAGACGGAGCGTTTCCCGGTTCCCGCTGGCCTCGGTGAATCGGGCGATGGCATGGAAGAACCACAGGGTCGCGTCGGCGGTGTGGTAGACCCCCTCGTTTTCCTTGTCCGGGAAGAAGTTTGGAATCAGTCCGTCCCGCACGTGGGAGGCGAAGGTGTGGAGGATGTAGGCGGCCTCCTGGATGCGGCCCGTCACGACGGTCAACCCGTCGAGGGAGATCATCGTGTCCCGGCCCCAGTCGGTGAACCAGTGGTAGCCGGCCACCACGGTGCGGGCATCTTCCCCGGCCGCGTGAGCCCGGGCAGTGTCGGCCGTCCGCGTGCCCGGTTTGATCACAAACTGATCCGCGGCCAGCACCAGCTCGGCACCGATCCCCTCGCGAGCCGACGGAACCGCCGCCACGATCAACCGCTTTCGACGGTCGAGTTCGCGTTCCAGAGCCTCGTCCGGATCGGCGGCGAGAAACGTATCCCAGGATTCCGTGGAAGCGGACAGAATCACCGGGTGGTCGGAGGAAAGGTTGACGCGGAAGAACCCAGGACTCCACAGCACGCCGACGCCCTCGTAGCCTCGACGTTCTTCGACCCGATACAGGATCTCCGGGGATTTCTGACCATCGAGCGTGAGGGCCGCGTCGGTTCCGCGCAAGCGGAGCCGCAATGGGGGAAAGCCGTTTCCCGCGGACGATTGAAGCTCGTACCGCTGCTCGGTCGCGATGAGGGTGTAGGGTTCTGGGGTTTTCGTGCTGACGTGATCGTCGTGTCCGCGGAAGTGGACGGACGGCCGCAATTTGAGCCGCACCGTCCCGTTCCCCTCCAACATCCGATATGCGATGTGGACGGTGTTCCGCTGGTGGGGCATGTAGATTCTCTTCTCGAAGATGTGCCCGCGGGCCTCATACCGCCAGACCGGGAGCCCGCCTTCGAGCCGAAACTCGGTCAGAGCCTCGGCACCGTGGATGTCGAGTTCCCCGCCGCGACGCTCGATTCCCCCCACAAACGCGGTGGAAAAGTCCGGGAAGCGGAAGTTCTCCGTGAGGTGGTTGAAGAGCATGACCCTGCCAAGCGGTGCGGGATGCGCCGCCACGAGCAAGCCGTGATACCGCCGCGTTGCCGCCCCGGAAAGAGTGCCAGAGGCATAACCGCCCAGCCCGTTGGTAACGAGCCATTCCCGGTTCAAAATCTGGGGAAGTTTCCCACCCGTCACGCGACGGACGGGAAGGACCACGTCCGGGGCTGCCCGCATGGACCGATCGGTGGCGGTTGATGCCATGACAATCTCCGTCGAGAATACACCGTCAATACACAATCCGTCGAACTGCCAATTCTTTCGGGATCGGGCGAATCGGCTCCCCGGGCTCGGCGATCAACACGGTCGCCGACTCCCCGGGAATACGCCATCCCTCGTCTGGTGTGTTGACGGGGCCAACTCCCATCCCCCCGTATTTCGGCTCCTCCGTGGAAAGCCGCACCACCCAGCGCCCACCCGCGGGCGGCGCCAGCAACGGTTCCGGAACGGAAAGAAGGTGCTGATCCGTACCAAGGTTGACGACCAGAAGCCGATCCAAACCATCGTCCGCGAAAAATCGCAGAACGAAGGAGTGCGAACCCAGGACAGCACCATCCAGCCCGCGGAGTTTCGGTGCCCGGAAAACAGGATCTTCCCGCCGTAGCCGCAGCAAATCCTTCGTGAGTTGGTACAGCGGGGCATTCCGATCTCGCTCCGAGAAATCGAGTCGGCACGCCTCAAAAGTCTCCAGGCTCTCCGGGTCCGGCAGAAGTCTCTGCATCACCGGATCCGTGATGCTCCGGAACTGCGCGAGAAACTCCACCCGCCCCTTCCGCACCAGTTTTGCCAGATCCGGGTTGTGGTCAGCGAAGTAAAAGAACGGAGCGGACGCGGCGAAATCTTGCCCCTGGAAGAACATCGGCGTGCCCGGACCCAGCAGCATGACCGCGGTGACCGCTCGATATCGCGCCGGGCTCGTCAGAAGGTGCGCCCGCAACCCCCGGGCAGAGTTCGCGATTTGATCATGGTTCTGGATGAAATTGATGTAGGCCATCGGTGGCACATCAAACGCCGGCCGACCACGCCGTTTCTCCTGCCAGGAAAACCATTGACCCTGGAACAGGTAGCCGTACTTCGCGCTCGATACGAATTCCTGCGGTGCTCCCCGATAGTCCGTATAGTAGGCCTCGTTCCGCCCCGTCAGTGCCACCATCGCCGTGTGATGGAAATCGTCGTTCCACAGCCCATCAAGCCCATAACCACCCTTCTCGATGGGTCGGCAAAGTTCCGGGTGTTGGACCTCGTTCTCATTGACGACAATCACCGATCGGCCATTGGCGGCCTGTCGGCAAGCACGCCCGATGTCCGTCAGGATGTGCTCACCCGGTGAAGCATCATCATAGATGTTCTGCGTCGCATCGAGCCGCAATCCATCGAGATGATATTCATCGATCCAGTATGCGGCATTGGCGCAGAAATACTCCCGTACCGGGCCGCAATCCGTGTCGTCGAAGTTGATCGCTTCGCCCCACTCGGTCTTGTGTTTGACTGAGAAATACGCGGGTGCGAACTGTTTCAGATAGTTACCATCGGGCCCGAGATGGTTGTAAACCACATCCAGAATCACACCCATGCCAAGGCGGTGGGCGGTATCCACGAACTTGCGAAAATCGTCCGGCGAACCATACAGCCGAGTCGGGGCAAACAGATTGACACCATCATATCCCCACCCAAAACGCCCTGGGAATTCGGCGACCGGCATCACCTCCAGGCATGTAATCCCGCACGCCGCCAGTTCCGCGAGTTCCTTCTCCGCCGCCGCATAGGTCCCTTCCCTGGTAAAGGTCCCAATATGCATCTCATATAACACCTGGCCAGACATGGAGATGCCCGACCAATCAGAAGCGGACCAGGAAAACCGACGCGGATCCACAATCTGCGAGGGGCCATGCGGACCCTCCGGCTGGAACCGACTCATCGGGTCCGGATACAGCTTCTCATCCTCATCCAGGCGATACCCATACAAGGTCCCGTCGGAAACGCCCCGGACGGTCGCCGAGAAGTATCCGTTTCCCTCGGACTCGAGCGGGGTTTGCGCTCCGTTGTGAGCGATCGCGAACACCACTTTTTGGCGAGCCGGTGCCCACACCCGTGCGTGAGCTTCACCATTAGACTGGACTTCCACCCCGATCGGGTAACGCCGCTTCACGCTCATGGACTCCTCGTTTCCCCGCATCTTGCAAGACAACCCGGTTAGGAAGCAAAGAAGATGCCCAATTATCCGAAACTGGGAAGGTGCTTGCCTCCCGTTTTGCGAGTTTCGAATTCGAGAGGATAGCCTCGCTCCAAAAATTGAAATCGATTTGACAGGCAAATCGAGTTTCTTCATACACTTCAGAGAGGAAGTTTTGCGGGAATGCCCAAACTTTGGCGCGGAATTTCCAGCAGCAAAACTTCGCCGAGTTATCGGCAAGCTTCTGCGGCATAGACTTGATTCGAAAGCAGTCCCCGGATTTGGGCTTGGTACACGTTTTGCCCGCACAAAAATTGGCTGATCCATTTTCAGTCGTGCGAGGCCAAACATGACCGGTCAAATTCTTAATGATTCGCGAGCGAACCGAGACTATCCCGCCGATCGGCCCCCGATCGATGGATATCAATCCCTGACGATTCCCCAGATCCTCGAGAAACTTGCAACCATGCCCGAACCGGATGTTCGCAAGGTGCGAGACTGGGAAAAATCGCACAGGAGACGCAAAACATTGCTCGTCCGCCTGGAAAGGCGATTGCGAGACACCGACAACCCAAATGTGCGATAACTGCGCGGATGGAACCGCACGAGTCTTGTAACCGAGTCGCCCGGCACATTGCGGTCGGGCGTTTTTACTTGTGAGGGTTCCATGCGAATCTGGCCGGGCCGACCCTATCCACTGGGGGCCACCTGGGATGGTGCAGGCGTCAATTTTGCCTTGTTTTCCGAGCACGCAACCAAGGTCGAACTCTGTTTGTTCGATTCGGAGGATTCACAAAAGGAATCTCAGAAAATCGAACTTCACGAGCAAACCGATCAGGTCTGGCACTGTTATCTTCCCGATTGCCTGCCCGGTCAATTGTATGGATATCGCGTTCACGGGCCGTATGAGCCCCAGAACGGGCATCGCTTCAATCCCAACAAGGTACTACTGGATCCCTATGCCAAGCTGATCGGCCGCGATGTCAGATGGGACGACAGCTTATTCGGATACACCATTGGCACAGATGACACCACATTTGATGCTCGAGACAGTGCCCCATACGCCCCGCTTGCGGCCGTCGTTGACACGGCTTTCACCTGGGGCGACGATCGACCGCCGCGTACACCGTGGCATAAAACCCTGATCTACGAAATGCATGTCAAGGGTTTCACCAAGCTCCATCCGGAAATTCCCGAGCCAATTCGAGGCAGTTATGCGGCGCTTGCCACGGACGCGGTGATCAAGCACTTGCTCGATCTCAATGTGACCGCTATCGAATTGCTGCCGGTGCATCACCACCTGAATGATCGACACCTTATCGAAAACGGACTGGGCAATTACTGGGGTTACAACACGCTTTCTTACTTCGCCCCGCAGGCCGGCTTCGATGCTCCGAACAACAGCCTGAGTCCGGTTCATGAATTCAAAATGATGGTTCGGGCCATGCATGCGGCAGGCATTGAGGTGATCCTCGATGTGGTGTACAACCACACCGCCGAGGGAAATCAGATGGGGCCGACGCTCTCGTGGAAGGGGATCGATAACGCGGCCTACTATCGGCTGTCGCCGGAAGATGTCCGGTACTACATGGATTTCACCGGGTGCGGGAACACATTGAACATGCAGCACCCCAAGGTGTTGCAATTGATCATGGATTCGCTGCGATATTGGGTCACGGAAATGCATGTCGACGGGTTCCGGTTCGACCTGGCATCCACGCTCGCCCGGGAACTGTTCGAGGTCAACAAGCTCGGAGCATTTTTCGATATCATCCATCAGGATCCCATACTCAATCGTGTCAAGCTTATTGCGGAACCCTGGGACGTGGGGCCTGGCGGATATCAGGTAGGGAATTTCCCGCCGGGCTGGACCGAGTGGAATGGGAAATATCGCGACAATGTCCGCAAATTCTGGAAAGGCGACGGCGGAACCGCGAACGAATTTGCAACCCGGCTATGCGGTTCGAGCGACCTTTATGAATGGAGCGGTCGAAAGCCCTACGCTTCCATCAACTTCGTCACCTGCCATGATGGCTTCTCCTTGCATGACCTTGTGAGTTATAACCAGAAGCACAATGAGGCGAACAACGAGGGAAATCGCGACGGTTCGGATAACAACGATTCCTGGAACTGCGGCGCCGAAGGGCCGACGGATGACCCCGCGATCAAGGGCCTCCGCGAGCGGCAGAAACGAAACTTCATTGCAACCCTGATGCTCTCCCAGGGTGTGCCCATGCTCCTCGCCGGAGATGAAATGGGCCACACGCAGATGGGGAATAATAACACCTACTGCCAGGACAATGAACTGAGTTGGCTCCACTGGGATCTCAATGAGGATCAGCGCAAACTTCTGCAATTCACGAAACAGGTCACCCAGATCTGGCGGGAGCAACCCGTCCTCAAACGGCGGAAGTTTTTCCAGGGTCGGTCCATTCGCGGCGAAGGAATTCGCGACGTTTCGTGGTTTTCCCCCACCGGGAAAGACATGTCCGACAAGGACTGGACAGGCTTCGTTCGTTGCCTGGGGATGCGCCTTGCCGGCGATCTCATTGGCGAGACGGACGAGCGTGGCGAACCGATTGTTGGTGACACTTTGCTTGTGCTTATGAATGCACACCATGAGTCGATTCCGTTTACCCTTCCGCCCACGAAGGATGGGCAGAATTGGGAACTTCTATTCGATACGGCTGTAGAAGATCCGGCCGCCACTATTCTCAATGAGAAGGCGACCCATCAGCTCCGAGATCGGTCCCTGGCTGTGTTTCGAACCCGTGCTATTGTTGAAGCAATCCCCCCGACGCAGTTGCAAATCGAGGCGCTCCGTAAGGAGGCGCAACGTGCTGGCTCCCCACTTCAGGTCGGCAAAACACTGTAAGGGGGATGGCCATGGATGTGATGCGGACCTCGGAGCTGGGCTCCATTGATCAACTGGCTGCGGACGCGGATCGTGTGGCTGCGACTCACAACCGCGTTCCCACGTCCACGTATCGGTTCCAGTTTCGTGCGGAATTTCCACTTGTGAAAGGGACGGATGCCCTGGCCTACCTGCACTCGCTCGGGGTGGGGTGGGCTTACACCTCGCCGATTCTCGCGGCCCGGCCGGGGAGCACACACGGGTACGATGTTATCAAACACGACCTGGTCAATCCGGAGGTCGGGACTGATGCCGACTTCGTCGCATTCTCATCCGCATTGCGCGAACGGGGAATGGGGCTGCTCCTCGATACTGTTCCAAACCATATGGGGGTTGGGACGGATAACACCTGGTGGGTGGATGTGCTGGAGAATGGCCCCGCGTCTCCTTATGCAGAATATTTCGATATTGCATGGAAGGGCCACCCGCGGGAGCGGTTGCATGGAAAGGTGTTATTGCCGATTCTGGGGGAACCTTACGGCCGGGCATTGGAGTCGGGGCAGTTTCGGCCCGCCTTCGAGAATGGCGGGTTTGTGCTGGCATTCTCGGGGTCGACATTTCCGATCGACCCGCGAACTTATGGGGTGATCCTCACTCCCGCGCTGGAGTCGGCTCGCGAAAAGTTCGGTTCGGAAACGCCGGAGGTGCTCGAACTTCAGAGCATTTTGACGGCGATTCGGCACCTTCCATCCCGCGAGGAACCGGACACCGGCCGGCAGGCGGAGGGACGGGCCGAGATCGTTGTGATGAAGCGGCGACTCCTCGAGTTGACGGCCAAACATGAGGGAATCGCAGCGGTCATCGCCGCGACGGTCGAACGAATCGGAGGAGTTCCCGGCGACCCTCCGAGCTTCGCGGATCTCGACTGCCTTCTCGAAGCGCAAGCGTATCGGCCGTGCTTCTGGCGGGTCGCTTCCGACGAGATCAACTATCGCCGATTCTTCGACATCAACGATCTTGGGGCCCTCAGCACCGAACGCGAAGAGGTTTTCGCGGCGGTCCACCGGAAGCTGTTCGAATGGATTGGTGCGGGGCAGGCGGACGGGCTCCGCATCGACCACCCGGATGGGCTGTTCGACCCCAGGCAGTATCTCGATCGGTTGCAATCCTCGGCCCGGCTGGCATACGCTCGCCATCTGCTCGTCTCGAAACAGGAGTCGTACCCGGGCCTGACGTGGGAACAGGCAGAGCCGATGATTCGCGAGCGGTTTGCGGCCCGTACGGATCAGTCGCTTTACGTCGTGGTGGAGAAGATTCTCGGGCCCAACGAGCCGCTGCCGCCGGAGTGGGCGACGGCGGGGACGACGGGGTACGAGTTCCTCAACGAGGTCAACGGTCTCTTCGTGCCGCGGGAAAACGAGGAGGCGATGACGCGGGTGTACCGCTCGTTCGCGGGGCGAGATACGCCGTTCGAGGAACTGGTGTACCGCAACAAGTTCCTGATTTTGCAGACATCGCTGGCCAGCGAGTTGCACGTTCTTGCGCACGAACTCGACCGGCTGGCCCAGCGGGAGCGGTGGTCGCGGGACTTCACGCTCAACGGGTTGCGGCACGCGTTGCGGGAAGTGATCGCGTGTTTCCCGGTGTACCGCACCTACACCAATGGCGGGATTCGCGAGGCGGATCGGCCGGTGATTCTGCGTGCGATCGCGCGAGCCCGCCGGCGGAACCCGGTGCTCGGCCGGCAGATCTTCGACTTTATCCGCGACACGCTCCTGCTCAAGGATCCCCCGAGCGGGCCGGCTTCGGAGGCGTACCGGGCGGCCCAGAAGCGATTCGCAGGGAAGTTCCAGCAGGTCACTGCACCCGTGACTGCGAAGGGGCTGGAAGACACGGCCTTCTATGTCTTCAACCGGCTCACGTCGCTCAACGAGGTCGGCGGCGAACCCGCTCGGTTTGGAATTCCCCCGGCCGAGGTTCACGCCTACTTCCGCGATCGCGCGGAAAAGTGGCCCGGCGGGCTATCGCCGCTTTCCACGCACGACACGAAACGCGGCGAGGATGTGCGAGCGAGAATCAATCTCCTCGCGGAAATCCCGGAAGAGTGGGGTCGCCGGGTGACGCGGTGGGCGGCGTGCAATCGCCCGCACAAGCTCGAAACGGAGGACGTTTCCGCCCCGGAAATCAACGAGGAGTATCTCCTCTACCAGACCCTCGTCGGGTCCTGGCCAGTCCCCGGTTCCGCGGACGACGATATGCCTGCATTCGTCGCCCGGATTCAGGCGTACATGAACAAGGCCACGCACGAGGCCAAGGTCAACACGAGCTGGATCAACCCGAATCCGGAGTACGACGCCGCCGTCGCCGAGTTTGTGGCCCGGATTCTGGATCCGGAGAAATCCCCCGAGTTCCTCGCCGATCTGCGGGAATTCGTGGGCACCATCACGCACCTCGGGATGGTCAACTCACTGGCGCAGACGCTGCTTCGTTGCACGGCACCGGGGGTGCCGGACACCTACCAGGGAACCGAGTTGTGGGACTTCTCCCTGGTCGACCCGGACAACCGGCGGCCGGTCGACTATTTCGTCCGAGCCCAGATTCTCGCGGAGCTCGACGAGAGGGCGAAGCAGGACGGTCGGCAACTTGCCCGCGAAGTGCTCGCCTCAAAGTACGACGGTCGGGTCAAGATGCTCGTCACGTCGCGGGCACTGCGGTTGCGGCAGGAACTTCCCAAGGTTTTTGTGGGAAGCTACACACCTGCGGGGACATCGGGAGAAAAAGCGGAGCATCTCTTCGCGTTTCTTCGGGAGGGTGGCGGGAAAACCGTGCTGGTCGCGGTTCCCCGGCTCGTTGCGAAGTTGCTCGGAAACGGAAGTGGACCGCCGGTCGGCCCCGAAGTGTGGGGCGACACGGCGGTCACGCTCGAAGGCAACCAGACAGGGCGGGCCTGGAAAAACGTCCTGACTGGGGAGAAACTCCCGGCCCCGGATGGCAGCCTTGCCGTGGCTCAGCTCTTTTCCGACCTCCCGCTCGCACTTCTCGTTGCTGAGTGACATCAGGCTGTCACTCAGCACGAATCTTGGGAAGATCCGTGACCTCCGGGGCGAGGGGAATTCCCAGCGGTGCCGGCGTGGTGGATGTCGAGGTTGGGAACCGGGTGACCGCCGGGGACGCGGGGGACTTCAAGGTGACGCTCGGAGCGGGAGTGCTCGGCATCGGCTTGGAAGCCGGGGTCGTTGCCGGAGCGGTCCCGGGTTCCGTCGAAATCGGCGAGACGATTCCTTCCCCGCCACCGGCCCCGCACCCGCCGGTTGCACAACCGCCCGTCAGGCAAGGGGTTTGCGGGCCGCAGCACGGCGGCGTCACCTTCTTGGGGAACAGGCCTTCCAGCAGCGTCTGGCTCGGAACGAAGATCCGGTCCCCGGGCATGAGCTGGTAGTTGGTGGTCGTGTCGCCGAGTTGCACGATCTGCGGATAGCAGACGGGCAGCACGATCCGGCACCCTTCCGGCAGCGTGGGGCGCGACACCAGAATGCTCTTCTCCGACGCCTTCCGCGTCAGCCCGCCCGCCGCGATGAGCCCGTCGAGCACTGTTTCCCGGCCCGTGATCGGAAACACACCCGGGGCGTTGACCTCACCGAGGACGTAGTAAACCTTGCTGTTCCGCCCGATGAGGCGGACCGTGATCGTGATCGGATCTTTGACCTGTTTCCGGATCAGTTGCTGGACCTCGGACTCGATCACGGCGACGGTTTTCCCGGCGACGATCGGTCGGCCATACGGGCTCAGGTCGATGGTGCCGTCGGGAAGGACGGTCTGGTCCGCGGGCAGGCGGATGGCGGCGTCGAGTTCCACCGGTTGCACCAGCAGAATGTCGCCGGGTTCGACAACGAAGTTCGGATGCAGCGTCTTCGCGAGTTCCCGGGGTGCACCGGCGGGCGGTGCGGCCGCGTTGCGGAAATCCTTCGCATCCGGGATGAGTTTGTGTTGCGGGGCGGAAAGCCCGAACGATTGCCCGAGCGAGCTCGAGCAACCGGAAGAAAAGAGGATTCCGATGGCGAGGAAGGCCCACGCCGGTCCCTGGCGGAGTAAGGTCTGCATTTCGGTCCCCTTCGGAGCAATCGTTTCGAAAGGGCGTATCGGCAGGTTCCCCCATTCCACTTCATCGATTCCCAACCGCGCAATCCTCCCAGCCCATCCGGACGGTCTTTACGGGCGAACCGGAATGTCGTTGAGGTTGAGGGGCGTGTATTTTCGCACCAGGAAGCGGATTGCCTCCTCGGTGAGCAACGCCGCCGCATTGACCTGGACGGACGGTGCGCGAGTTGTTCCGCCGACGTGGACGCGAATCGTCCGGTTTGACAGGAATTCGCTGATGTCTCGGATCAGCGTCAGTGGAAGCGGCCCGAACGCGGGGATTCGCAAACCGAGCAACCCGAGTCCGCGGTTGTCGAGCCCGAGTTGACCGGTCTGCGCCACCACGTCCAAGTCGAGTCGACCTGCAAGACTCACAGTTCCTTCCGCGTAAAGTTTTGCCGTCTGATTCGCCAGAGCCAACCGCTCGACCCGCACGATCCCGTTGGTCAACCGGGCACGGACATCCCCGGACTGGAACGGACTCAGCAGTCCGCCGGTGGTCGACAGGTACGGGGAGATGACGCGAACCACGGGAAGTTCGTCGACGGAAGCCTGGTTGAGGGTGGCGACGAGGCTCGCCTTGACGTCGTTGACGGTGCGGATGGAATCGCCGCCGAGATCGAGCCGGCCGGTGGCCCGACCGCTGCCGAAGTAGCTGCCTCCGCCGACATTTTTCAGAACCCGCTGCAGTCGGACCTCGTTGAACTGGAACTGCCCGTTGAGGTGGCCGGTGTATCCCCAGGAGTACTCGGCTTTCCCGGTGATGCGTCCGCCGCCGAAGGTGCCGGCGATGTCGCGAATGGCGATGCGCCCGGTGCCATTGCCGCTCGACCAGGTGAAGGGAATCCGCAAGTCGTTGGCCGGCAGCCCCGCGATGGTCCCACGGGTGAGATGGACGGTTCCGGAGCCTTGAGGTGCGGGTGCCATTTGTCCCCGAATGACGATGGATACAGGCCCGGTGACGAACTCGGCGGCTTCCGGGACGGGGGCCAGCAGCAACTCCGGCTGGGCCCGATCGATCGTGAGGGTGAAGAAATTGCGGCCCGGTCGGGTGAGGTCGTAGCGGGCGCGTCCGCGGAGGTCCCCGCCGGCGAATCGTCCTCCGAAATCGTTGACGGTCAAGAGCCCATCCTGCAACCGGAGCCGCAGCGTCAGATCCGAGGCGAGGCGGGCATTTCCCCAGGCCAGGCCTCGGATCGCGATTTCGCCGTCGCCATCGGAGAGGTCGTTGGCGTATGTGAGGGTGATGTCGACGGTGCCGCGGAGGGATGCCAGGGCGGCGATTCCGGACGCGTTGGCCAGTCGACCAAGATCGAGGTTGCGGCCGCGGAAAGATCCTTTTTCCCCCTGGGGATCCACGGGTTGCTTCGTCTTTTTGGGGTATCGGCCGTTGACATCGAAGGTGCCGCCGAGCGTTCGACCCTCGAGGGAGTAGGCGATCGCGCCCTTGTCGAGCTTCACGGAGCCGGCCAGCCGCTCGGCGGGGATCCCTTGCACCGTCAGCTTGGGGGCGGAAATGTCGACGGCCGCCGTCATCTGCCGAGCTTCTCCCTTCTTCGCCGGCGGCAGGGTTCCCGTCACGCTCCCGGAAACCAGCCCCGTGAGGCGGACCGGGAAGTCCTTGACGAGCTTGGTGGCCGTGCTCGAATCGAAATCCGTGAATTTGACCAGGAACTCGCCGGATTTATCCTCCGAGAACGGGATATTCGCGGAGCCCGTCACCTTCCCCCGGAACAGGTCCGCGGAGAGGTCGGTGATTTTGACGCGATCCTCGGTGAGTTCCCACGCCAGGGAAAGG
Organism: uncultured Alcaligenaceae bacterium; assembly: GCA_964552815.1. Taxonomy (GTDB): domain Bacteria; phylum Planctomycetota; class Planctomycetia; order Gemmatales; family Gemmataceae; genus CAYUHJ01. The sequence goes on from CAZKIQ010000015.1 coordinate 28,985, forward strand.
CGGTTCGCCTCGCTGTTGCCGATCTTGAGTTCCGTAGCGGTGGCCTTGCCGGACGCCTCGAAGGAGAACGGGGAGAGCTTCCCTTTGAGGCGCGATTCGGTGTCGAACTTCCCCTCCAGCGGGAACGGCGGTGCGGACTCGGCAGGGAGGAGTTTCGCGACTTCCCCGACCTGCGTGCCCGCCGTGCGGACGGTGGCGGAGAAGGCGTAGGCGTCGGTGAGGGCGAGGGTGCCGTCCACGGTAGCGGGGATGCCCTCGGCGGTGAATTTGGTGTTTTCGAGCGTCGCGTTTCCTTTCGCGATTTTGACCCCGATGTTGGCGTCGCGGATGGTCCGCCCGAAGAGGACGAGGTCGTCGGAGTGCAGGGATCCGCTGGCGGTCCAGGTGGCGGGATCGGCGAGCTTCTCGAACGGGGCGGAGAAGGTGGCCTTCCCGGAGACGGTGCCGAGAACGTCCGGGATGTCGCCGGGCATCGCATTGCGGAGTTCACCGAGCGGGATGCGCTCGAGGTCGAGCTTCGCGGTGAGATCGCCCCGGGGCTCGATGCCCGCGGTGGCGGTGCCGGAGAAGGAGCCGGCCGGTTCTTTCCCCCTCGGGAAGGTCCCGCGGAGGGTGGTGAGCTTGAGGATTCCCTTGTCGTACTCGATGGCGGCGGAGAGGTCGGTGACGGTCAGCCCCTGGAAGGTGAAGGAAGGAGAGGTGATGGTCCCCTTCAAGCGGTAGTTTTTGGTGTCTCCGGCCTTGGCTACCGGGACGGCGAGGGAGGCCTTGACGGTGACCTTGCCGGCGAACTTGTAGGGGATGTCGAACTTGAGCCGGGTCAGGAGTTGGCCGAGGTCGACATCGCGGAGGGCGATGTTGGCTTCAAATGTGGTCGGCTCGTCGTCGGGGTCGGCGGCTTTTTCTGCTTTCTCTTTCGGTGCCGGTGGCGATTGCTTGGGCTGGTTCGCGAAGTGGGCGACGGCCCGGCGGGTGGTGCGGAAGCGGGAGCCGCGACGGGAATTCTCGCTCTTCTGCTCCGAGTGGAAGCGGAAACGGTTTCCTTCACTTCGGAGATTGAGCTTGATCTCCGCGGGTATGCCGACGATTTCGGCACCTTCCACCGTGGCGACGCCACCACCGTGGGTGTCGAGTTTGCCGGTTTCGTGCACGCGCAGTTCGAGCTTCGCCTTGCCGCGAAGTTTGCCGGTGATTTGCTTCGGGAGCCCCCACTCGGGCGGGAGCTTGGTGACGTCGACGTCCTGGGCGGCGATGTCGTACTTCAGGACGGACGGCTCCGGAGCGAAATCCATCGACGATTCGACCTGCACCTTACCGTTGCCGAGCGTGCCTTTTGCATTTTCGAGAATCACCTTGGCATCGTGGACCTTCACGGTGCCGGTGACGTTGGAGAAGGTGGCGTCGATGGCGGCGACCTGGATCTCCGCGTTCTTCGGAGTTAGGACCACGTCATACCGGAACGGTTCGTTGGTGCCGATTTCGAAGGTGATGTTGGCGGCGGTGTTCCCGGTTGCGGTGACGGCCTTCCAGACGCTCTCGGGCACGAAGGGAATCGAGCGGAGGAGTTCGGGGGTGAGGTGAGTATCCGGGGTGGTGAGGGCGACGCGTCCGGTTTTGCTTGCGAGATCGGCCTGGCCGTTGAGCTTCCACGCCCCCCATTTCGGGTCACTGGCCTGGCCGTCGAGCTCGACTTTCCCCTCCTTCGGGACGGCGTGCAGTTCGATGCCGGAAAGGGAGAACTCGGAACCCGGCTGGGTGATCTTCACCTCGGCGTTGCGGATGGTGACCTTCGGAAGGGAGCCGGTCGTCGGGGATGTGCCGCCGGGAGCGGTTGGGAACTTCGTGAGAAGTTTGCCGTCCGGTCCGACGGCGAGGTTCAGGGTCGCACCGTCGACGACGATTTCCGAGGGCTCGGCGGTTCCCGAAATGAGTTGACGCAGGGAAACGTCGGCGGTTGCGGAGTGGACGTTGAGGATCTCCGCCGGTTTCGCCGAGGGGGAGTCGGTGGCTTCCAGAACGCGGAAGGAGAGGGAAGAATCGGCCATGCCCACGTCGAGGGAATCCACAACGATCGGCATTCCGACCAGTTCGGTGAGTTTTCGAGACGCGAGGTCACGAGCCCCGGAGGAGCGGAGGTAGAGCTTCAACCCGATTCCCGCGGCCAGCACCACGCCGACGATCACGAGCAAGCCGATGATCAGGAAACGTCGCACTCGCATGGCGAACCTCCGCCCGGCGATCCTCACCGGGTTGTGATCGGGAACTCAGGAAAGATCAGTCGTTTTCCGGGTTCTGACCGGAGCGGGGGTCGCCGGGATCGTCGCCGGTGGCTCCGGGGACATTTCCTTGCTCCCGGCCTCCGCGGGCGATTTGCCGGCCGTTTTCGATGCGTTCGCCCCACTCTTCTTGTGGGGTTAGGCGTTTCGGGTTCTCTTCCGGCGCCTGTTCCGTGTCGGGCCGGGAAGTGGGACTCGCCATGACGCACCTCAGTTTACCATCGCGATTTAGGGCGGATGCTTTCGACCCACATGTTCCGCGTGCGGAATCGGGCCGGGCCGATCGCGCAATCGGTACCATCCGACAGGCAATCGCTGTGCCGGGGGTGGCTGGGGGTTCGGATTCGTCGGGGAATTCCCGGACAGGGTGGGGAAGAGGCTCACTTTGGAGGGTTGCGGGCGATTTCGCGGAGGGCGGCGAGGCGGGCTTTCTCATCGACGGCCCTGTTGGCACGGTGCAGCGATTCGACCAGCCGGGTTCGCGCGGCTCCGGTCGGCAGGGCGGCACTGGCGGCAGTGAGTCCGCGAGAAAGTGCGTCTGCGACCCGACCGGTGGCGTCGGGGGCTTTCTGCAGCGATTCCTCGACGGCGGTCAGCAGGTCGGCGGCGATTTTCGGGAACTGCCTGGGATCGAGCCGGACCGCGTTCGAGAAAGCGCGATCCGCCTTCTCGTCCTCGCCGGCGGCGACGAGTGCGCTCGCGAGGAGCCGCTGGGTGTCGGCGTCGGCGGGGTCGGGGTCGAGGAGTTTCGCGAGTTCCGCGACCGCTTTCCGGGGCTGGTTCCGACGCATTGCGATCGCCGATCGCCCCCATGCGGCGGGTCGGGATGCGGGGTCGGCGGCGAGTGCGCGATCGAAATCCGCGGCGGCGTCGTCGGTCTGGCCGGCGGTCAGCCAGACTTCCCCGCGGGAAACCAGGGCCGGCACGCACGCCGGATCCAGTGACAACGCGGTGTCACACGCCTTCTCCGCGGCCGCGAGCTTGCCTGCTTTCCGCAACCGCTCCGCTTCCATCGCCCACAGCAGTGCCGCGATGTGCGGAATCCGCAGCGATTCCCGCAGCCCGCGGACGGTCCGCTCGACATCCCGCCACGGTTGCCCGGCAAGGAATTCCCGCAGTTCCGCGAGTGTGGCGGCGTAGGCGGCCTGTTGCTGCACCCCTTCCCGGACCGCCAGCACGCCGACGAGTTCCCCCCGGTCGTTGACGATCGGCCCCCCGGGGGAAGTTCCCTGTGTCGGAAGCTGGAACAGATTCGCCAGCGGGGTCGGATCGTCTTCCCGGGCGGGCCCGACGTGCATTTTCCCCCGCTGGCGGACGACCCCGCGGGAGTAGCACCACGCGAATTCGAGCCCGGTCGGGTGCGAGATGGCGTGGACGGAATCGCCGACGGATGGCTCTGTTCCTGCGAGCGGGACCGGTTTCGCGTCCGCCGGGACGTCGTCGAGTCGGAGGATGGCGAGGTCGCGGATGGGATCCCGGCCGACGACGGTTCCGATCCGCCAGACGCCGCGGAGCCGCATCCCGACGGGGTCCGCGTAGGCGTCCCGTTCTCCGAGGATGCGGCCATCTCTGGCAATCGGAAACAGAACCGCGACCCGGGAAACGGGGCCAACCCCGGCGTGGCTGCTGACGACGTGCCGGCGATCGACGAGGACCCCGGCCACCCGCGACTCGGTGCTGGTCGGGTGGATCCACACCGTGGACGGGGCCAGGGTGTTGTAGATCGTCTCCGGATTCTTCCGCGGTTCTGGCGGCTTCCCGGCGGGTTGCGGTGATGGTGGGGAATCGATTTTCCCCAGGGAATCGAGCAGTTTCCGCACCTCCGCGACATCCACGCCGACGGTTGCCAGCGGTGCCCGGGTGCGGATCGCGGACACGACGGCGACGACCCGCCCGCTGCGGTCGAGGATCGGCCCGCCGCTGTCCCCCTCCTCGATGGGAAGCTGGAGGAGGAGGGAATCCGCTCCGCGGGCCAGTTTCGCGCCCCGCCACGGGTACCCGTCGGCGAGCTTCCCCGTCTGCCGGACCGGACCGACGGTGAGATTCCACAGCGTGTCGAGGGATCCCCGGTTTCCGATGGAAAAGAGCGGTTCCCCGGGTGGCGGTGGACCTTCCGCGAGCGGCAATCCGTGGGCGTGGGGCGGGAGGGCAACGAGTCGCACCAGGGCAAGGTCGGCGGCGTCCGATTTCTGCACGACCGTTCCGTCGATCAGTCGCCCCACCTTCCGCAACTCCTCGCGGTTCCCCAGGTACGCCGACTTCTCCGAGACGAGCGTGCCATCGCGGGATGCGGGGAAGAAGACCTCGACTTTCTTTTGTTCCCCCACGACGTGCCGGCAGGTCACGAGGAGTTTCCGCTTCCCATCGACAATCCAACCCGTCCCGATTCCGTCCGGCCGGGCGTGGACCCAGCCGACGTTGGGCACCGCCACCGCGTGCCGCAGCGGCAACGCAGGGGAGGCCAGCATCACGGCGAGGGCGGCGGCAAATCCGACCGGCATGACGGAACTCGCGGGATTTTCGGGAGGGAATCCCGGCATTCTCCGGTTTCCACCGGGGCAGGCAAGCGACCTTCCCCGCGGAACGCTACAATGTCGGCGATTCCTCAGGCGAGATGGCCATGCCGGAAATCACCCGGGAAACGCTCCGCGACTACCTCAACGACGCCCTGCCCGACGCCGAGCTCGCGGCCGTCGAGAAATCGCTGCGCGAGAACCCGGACGTCCGGAAACTCTTCGATTCCGTCCGCCAGGAATCGGATCGCGGCGAGCATTCCGTGGGCGCGGTGTGGCGTCGGGATCGCCTGAGCTGCCCGAGCCGGGACCAGCTTGGCGGCTACCTCCTCGGGGCCGGCGACCCGGAACTGATCGACTACATCGGGTTCCACATCAAGACCATCGGGTGTGCCTTCTGCCAGGCCAATCTCGAGGATCTCGAACGTGTCCAGGCCGACGCCGTCGAGCCTCAAACGCGGACCCGCCGCCGACGGATCGTCGACTCGGCGACGGGAATCCTCCCCGAGAAGCGGAAGTGAGTGACATGGCAGTGTCGGTGCATCCGCACGCGGACGGGGCAACCCTCGCGGTGCGGGCCCAGCCGGGGGCGAAGAAAAACGCGGTGCTCGGCGAGCAGGCTGGGGCATTGAAGGTCGCCGTCACCGCGCCGCCCGAGGATGGCCGGGCCAACGCCGCACTCCTCGAAGTGATCCGCGACTGGCTCGGCGTGAAGCGATCGCAGGTGGAACTCCTCTCCGGCGCGTCGAACCGCAACAAAGTCTTCCTGATCCGCGAGCTGACCGCGGACCAACTCACGACGCGGCTTGCGGAGAAGCTCGGAACTTCCTGACTACTCCCCGGATCACCCCGCCGGGAATCTCCAACCCCACCGCAACCCCCACGTACGGCACCAACCCCGCCGCGATGGCGGAAGCGATCGAGGGCCAGGTCGCATCGGGGGAGCCGATCGAAGTCCAGATTCCCATCGGAATCGCCGCTGCAAGAACCGGCCGGGACCACCCGTTCCGCAGGTACTCGGCCCACGAAACCTCGAGAAGTCGACGCGTGTAGGCGATCACGATTCCGCAAAAGATCAGGTTCGGAATCGCCACCGCGATCGCGACCCCCTCGACGCCAAGCGGTCGCACCAGGGCGAGGGTCAGCACCAGATTCGCGGCCGCCTCTGCCAGAGTGAGCCGGGCGAAGAACCGCAATTTTCCGAGCCCGTAGAGAATCCGCGAAGCCGCCGACTGGGCCACGCCGATCGACAGGGTCGCTGCGAGAATCGCGACCGCCGGGAAACTTCCATCGACGAATTCCGATCCGACCCACCGGCTCAGAAACGGCTTCCCGAAGAACCACAACCCGAGATTGACCGGCAGCACCGCGTACAGCACCCACCGCGTCACCGTCACAAACAACCGCCCGATCCCGGCATGTTCCCCCCTCGCCTCCATCGCACTCACGCCCGGGGAGAGCGTCGCCGTCACCGTCCGCAGCAGCGTCTTCGCATACTCGACGAGCCGCATCGCCGTGGCGAAAAACGTCACCTGCCCGGCGGGGAGGAAGATGCCGACGACGATCGCCCCCGACTGGGCCGTCACCCGCCCCGCGAGCATCGCCAGGAACGCGTCGCCACTGTACCCCTTGACCTCCCGCAGCGTGGCCCGGTCGACCGATCGCCAGTGGAACCGCAGGCCGGGAAGGAATCGGAAACAGAGCATCGCCATCACCGCGTGCTCGGCCAGATTCGTCACCGTGTAGACCAGCGCCAGCGGCAGCAAGCCAGGCCCGGATCGGACCGCCCAGGCGATTCCCACCGTGCGAACCGCCAGAAAGACTACACGAACCGCACTCTTCGCCGCGAACCGCTCCAGGCCATCGAGAATCGCCGGAAACACGCTCAGCGGCAGCGTCGCCGCCAGATTGGCGAGCATCACCAGCAGGAACTCGGCCACATCCCCCGGGTTCCCCGCCTTGGATTCGAGCGTGGGGGAAAACGCTGCCATCACCGGGAACCCGACGACCAGCGACACCGCCCCTGCGGCCAGGAAGACGGCCAGGCACGCGGATGCGATGCGGTTCAACCCATCGCGATCCGCCGATGCGTGGTGCCTCGCCACGTATCGCACCAGACACGCGGCCACGCCCATGTCCAGGAGGGAAAAGTACGCCAGCACCGACTCCGCGACGCACCAGACGTCGTAGCGAGCGGTGCCGAGCGAACCGATGAGATAGGGGGTGAGGAAGAAGCTGACGCCGAGCGTGGCCGCGAACGCGAACCAGTTCGTCGCCGCACCGAGAAGAAGAGAGGATCGCATCGACCGAACGTCCTTGTTCGAGTCTGGAGCAGTGACACCGGGATGACACTGGATCGGGTCATCCCGGTGGAACGGAGATTTGCAGGCTTACTCGGCGGCGGCTTTGCCGCGTTTCTTCGGCGTGCCGTTGGTTTCCGGCGGCGGCTCGTCGGAATCGGGCACCTCGGCGACGGCACCGGGCATCGTGGCCGCCGCCGCGATCGCGTGGTTCGAGAGCATCTCGGCGACGATCGCATCGCGGATCGCCGTGTTGTCGCGAAGGAACTGCCGGGACTTGTCTTCCCCCTGGCCCAGCCGGGTATCCTTGTAGCTGTAGAACGACCCGGACTTGCTCACCACCTCGTGCTCGACGGCAATTTTGAGCACATCGGCTTCATAGTCAATCCCCCGGGCGTACATCAGCGAGAACTCGGCAACGCGGAACGGCGGGGCGATCTTGTTCTTGACCACCTTGACCTTGACCTCTTTCCCGATCACGTCGCCATCGTCGTTCTTGTGAGCGTTGTTGGTCGGTCGGACCTCCAGACGGACGCTGGCGTAGAATTTGAGCGCAATCCCGCCGGTGGTCGTTTCCGGGTTCCCGTAGAAAACCCCGATTTTCTGACGAATCTGATTGATGAAGATGACGCAGGTCCGGCTCTTGCTGATCGCCGGCGTCAGCACCCGCAACGCCTGGCTCATCAGTCGGGCCTGCAGACCCATCGTCGGCTCGCCGATGTCGTTGTTGAGCTCGTTCTTCGGCACCAGCGCGGCCACCGAGTCGATCACGATCACATCCACTGCCGACGATTTGACGAGCATTTCCGCAATTCGCAGGGCTTCTTCCCCATAGCTCGGTTGGCTCACCAGCAAGGAGTCTAGATCCACCCCGATCCGCTTGGCCCAGGTGGGGTCGAGCGCGTGTTCGGCATCGATGAAGGCGGCGACTCCCCCCTGTTTTTGCACGTTTGCGATGACGTGGAGGGCGATCGTCGTTTTGCCGCTCGATTCGGCCCCATAGATTTCGACGATCCGCCCCCGAGGGACACCTTTCCCACCCAGAGCTAGATCGAGGCTCAGCGAACCGGTGGGAATCCCCTCGATGTCCTGGGTCGCTTTCTCGCCCAGCGACATGATCGCACCTTCGCCGAACTCTTTCTGGATCGCGGCGAGTGCGGTCCGAAGTTCGCGACTTTCTTTGGCTTCCGCCATGGCTGTTCCTCGTCAGGTGAGTGCTGGGAAATCGCGGGTGATGGGGAAAGTTTACCCATTCGCACCTAACCGGGAGAAGGTCAGCAGCACGATGCGAGGCAAGAACTGGGCAAATTTCCACCGGTGTGGGGAACGGGCTCCAAATCCCGCGCTCGAAACCCACTTGACTCCGGGGAAAATCTGCTACGATGTCTCTTTCCCTACCTCCGCATGAGGTGGGTTCTCAGCGAAATTCGCGAACTAACGACCCCGGTCCGGCGTGCGCGGCGGGGCGTTCAGGTGTTTTATCATGGCGAAGCAAGTCACCGCCCAGGTCAAACTGCAATGCCCCGGAGGAACCGCGACCCCGGCACCGCCGGTCGGACCGGCCCTTGGTGCTCACGGCGTCAACATCGGGCAGTTCGTTAAACAGTTCAACGACAAAACCGGCGGGCCCGACACCAAGGGGATGATGCTCCCCGTTGTCATCACCGTCTACTCGGATCGCAGTTTCGAGTTCAAAATCAAGTCGCCACCGGCGGCAGTGCTGCTGAAACTGGCGGCGAAAATTCCGCACACCAAGAAGGCTGGCGGCGACGTCATCCCTGCCGACGCGAAAAAAGCTGGCAAATACAAGGGCTTCTCCGTCACGAAGAAGCAGGTCCAGGAAATCGCCCAGAAGAAACTGCAGGATCTCAACGCCCGGGATGTCGACCACGCCGCCCGGATCATCGCCGGCACCGCCCGCAGCATGGGCCTCGCAGTGGTCGACTGAGCAAAAACCGGGGCGATTTCCACGATTTTCGGCGGGTTCCCCTTGTGTGGAAACCCCACGCCGAATAATCAAACTAGTCTCCCCTCTCGTTGCCATCTTCCCCACGATGCAACGGGCGGGTTTTTTCGTCCGCGTCGCTATGACGTGGGCCCGATGGAAGGCGACCTGACATGGCGAACGAGACGCCGACCGAAACAAAGGAACCCGAAGCTGCTGCGGCCCCCGCTGGTGCTGCGGCCCCCGCTCCAACGCCGGCCCCGGAAGGTAGGCCCGAGGCGGTCGCGGCAGTTCCAGACATCAAAAAGAAGAAAAAACCAGGTGTTCCCCCGCGCCGCGGCAAGAAACTGCGGAACCACCTGAAGAACGTGAAATCGAAGGTGCGTGCGACGCCGGCCCTCCCGGTGAAGCAGGCAGTCGCCACTCTCAAGGGCATGAAGCGGGCCAAGTTCGACGAGACCATCGAGGTGCACATCAACCTCGGCATCGACTCGACGCAGTCCGACCAGATGGTCCGCGGGGCGATTCCGCTTCCGCACGGGATCGGCAAGTCGGTGCGGGTGGTTGTCTTCTGCCAGGGCGACAACATCCAGAAGGCGAAGGACGCCGGGGCCGAGTTTGCCGGCGCCGCGGACCTCGTGCAGAAGGTCCAGGGCGAAGGCTTCCTCGATTTCGACGTGGCAATCGCGACCCAGGACATGATGGGTCAGGTTTCCCGGCTCGGTAAGGTGCTCGGCCCCCGGGGCCTGATGCCGACCCCGAAGGCGGGCACGGTGATCCCGGTCGGCGGCGACGTGGCTGCGGCCGTACGAGAATTCAAGGCCGGGAAAGTCGAGTATCGCTCCGACAAGACCGGCCAGATCCACGCCGGCGTCGGCAAGATGAGCTTCGACGACGACAAGCTCGCCGCCAACATCACGACTTTCGTCGAGGCGGTCCGGGCGGCGAAACCCTCGGGCGTTCGAGGCAACTTCATCAACGGAATCGTGCTGTCCGCGACCATGTCGCCGGCCGTGCGACTCTCCATGTAATTTGTCATTGGCCCTCTGTCCTTTGTCCTTTGGCTTGAGCCAAGGGGCGACAGACAAAGGACGAAGGACGAAGGACGAACACGATGAGCAAGAAAGTCAAGGCGTTCGAACTCGACACCCTGCGGAAGGCGTTCGCCGGCGTCAAGGACTATGTCCTCGTCGAGCCGCTGAAGGTCGATTCCGCCGCCGATTACGAGTTCCGCAAGAATCTGCGAGCGAAGAAGATTCGCTGCCAGATGGTCAAGAATTCCCTGGCCAAGAAGGTTCTCGCCGAGAATGGCGTCAACGTCGATGGCCACTGGGAACGGACCACCCTCCTCTGCTGGGGCGGGGCGAACGTCAAGGAGCTGAGCAAGACCGTCAGGGAGCAGGTGGCGGCGTCGCGGAAGGACCCCAAGGCGCCTGAGAAGCTCAAGATCAAGACCGGGGTTGCGGATGGGCAACTTGTTCCCATCGACGTCATGGAGACGCTTCCCACCCGGGAAGAGGCGATCGCGGATCTGCTCAACGCGATCCTCTCGCCGGGCGGAACCCTGGCGAACCTGCTGACCTCCCCGGCGTCGAACCTGGCCGGGATTCTGAAAGCGATCGAAGAAAAAGCTCCCGGCGAGGCGGCACCGGCCGCTGCGGGGTGAACCTTTTCCGGCGAGCGTCACTCGTTAGAGTGACGTTCCCACTGAACGAACCACTATTACGCGTGTCGCCGGCCCGCTTCGGCCGGCCCAGTTTTTGTGAAAGGAACTGAAACCATGAGCGCCATTGCTGAACTGGGCGAAAAGATTGCCGGCCTCACCCTGGCCCAAGCGGTCGAACTCAAGAATCTGCTCAAAGAAAAGTACGGCATCGAACCCGCCGCCGGCGGCGCGGTCATGATGACTGGTCCTGCAGCGGGCGGCGGTGGTGCAGCCCCCGCGGCCCCGGCTGCCGAACCGACCGAGTTCAACGTCATTCTCGAGCCGGGTTTCGACGCGGCGAAGAAGATCGGCATCATCAAGGTGGTTCGCGAAATCACCGGTCTCGGCCTGGCCGAGGCGAAGGGAGCCGTCGAAGGCGCTCCGAAGCCGATGAAGGAAGGCGTCGACAAGAAGACGGCCGAGGACATCAAGAAGAAGCTGGAAGAAGCCGGCGCGAAGGTGTCGATCAAGGGCGTCTAAGCCGGTCTAGCAAAAAAAATGCCCGTGGGGGATGGCCACCGCCATTCTTCACGGGTATCATGTTCTTGTGCGGTCATGAAGACCGCTTGCTTCGGCCGTGCCGTCGACATTCCGCGAGGGGAGTTGACCCTGAGTGGAGTTGACCTTCCGGCCGCTTCGCGAAGCCAGTGGTGACAATGCGCGCAATCCACTTGCTCCCGACCGCCACGTTCCGTCCTCCCAGTCCGGACCAACCCCCCTTCCCAACGGCTCCCGATCCGGGACCTCGGGTGAGGGTCGAGTTCTGGTCAGGCTGGTTGTGTGTCCGCCTGCTGTTCCCGAATCAATAACGCATCCCGACGCGTCGTGCAACCCCCGTCGCCCACTTTCGGGCCCGGTTGCCCGCGTCGTCTTCCCGTTTTCGGGTAGGAGACATTCCCGATGGCCATCCCGGCCCAGCGAATTATTGTCCCCACGAAAGACTACAACTTCGGCCGGTTCGGCGATGCCGCACCCGTTCCGCCGCTGACCGACATCCAGACGCGATCCTACGACCGCTTCATCCAGCTCGACGTCGCTTACGACCGCCGCACCCCCACCGGCCTGGAAGGGGTGCTCCGCGAAATCTTCCCCATCGAGAGCTACGACAAGAAGATTTCCCTAGAGTACGTGAAGTACGAGCTCGGCAAACCCCGGTACGACGCCGACGAGTGCCGCCAGCTTCGTCTCACGTACGGTCGACCGTTCCGCGTCTGGCTTCGGCTCCGCAAGGCGGACGGAACTGCCGTCGAGGAAGAAGTTTATCTCGGCGACATGCCCATCATGATCGGCGGGGGCGAGTTCATCATCAACGGGGCCGAACGCTGCGTCGTCAGCCAGCTCCACCGCTCCCCGGGCGTCGATTTCGTCGTCGAACGCGAAGCCGACAAGGACATGCACTCCTGCCGGATCATCCCGGAACGCGGGTCCTGGATCGAAATCAACGTCACGAAAAAGGACACTCTCGGCGTCCGGATCGACCAGTCCGGCAAGTTCTCCGCCCTGACGCTGCTCCGGGCGATGGACCCGATGTACAGCAGCACCTCGAGCTTGCTCCGCGAGTTCTACGAAGTCGAAACGGTCAAACTCAACGACAAGGCCCGGGCGAAGCTGATCGGCGACCCGGACACGGGCATCCTGCCGATGATCGCTGTCGACGACGTCATCGACCCGGAAACCGGTGAAGTTTTTGTCGACAGCGGCAAGCCGTTCACGGCCACCGCGGTGGACAACGCGATGCGTTCGATGATTTCGGAAGTGGTGGCCCTGCCGCCGCAGAAGGATCCGATCATCATCAACTCGCTGGCCGAGGATCTGCCGAGCGACAACGCGTCCCACGAAGCGGCGTTGCTGCGGATCTACCAGCGGCTCCGGCCCGGAAACCCGGCCCAGCTGGAAAAAGCCCGGGACCTCTTCAAGGAAAAGTTCCTCGACCCGAACCGCTATCGGCTTGGCCGGGTCGGCCGGTTCCGGATCAACCGGAAGTTCGACCAGACGGTTCCGGAAACGGAGATGACCCTCCGCAGCGTCGACTTCGTCAACGCGATCAAGTACCTGCTCGATCTCCGGGCCGGGAAGGGGGGCGTCGACGACATCGACCACCTCGGAAACCGCCGGCTGCGGACGATTGATGAACTCGCAGCGGACGAGCTCCGGAAGGGTTTCCTCAAGCTTCGCCGGACCGTCCAGGAGCGGATGGCGATCAAGGACGCCGAGGAGATGACGCCGCGGACGCTGATCAATCCCAAGTCGGTCAGCGCCGCGATCGAGTATTTCTTCGGTCGATCGGAACTGTCGCAGGTGGTCGACCAGACCAACCCGCTCGCCCAGCTGACGCACGAACGCCGGCTGTCCGCCCTCGGGCCCGGCGGTCTCAACCGGAAACGGGCCGGCTTCGAAGTACGGGACGTCCACATTTCCCACTACGGCCGGATCTGCCCGATCGAAACCCCGGAAGGGACGAACATCGGTTTGATCTCGAGCCTCAGCATCTTCGCGGAAATCGACGAGTACGGCTTCCTGATCACCCCGTATCGCAAGACCGATCAGGGCAAGCTCACCGACGAAGTCCACAAGCTCCGGGCCGACGAGGAAGGGCAGCTTCGCCTCGCCCCGGCGGACGTCAAAACGGACGGCGATAAGATCGCCGTCGACCGCGTCGACGGTCGCCACGCCGGCGATTTTACCTCGCTGGTCACGAACAAGGTCGACTACATCGACGTCTCCCCGAAGCAGATGGTCGGCGTCTCCGCGGGCCTGATTCCGTTCCTGGAACACGACGACGCGAACCGGGCGTTGATGGGGTCCAACATGCAACGGCAGGCGGTGCCGCTGCTCGTCCCCGAACCCGCGATCGTCGCCACCGGTCTGGAGAAGGAAGTCGCCAAGCACTCGGGGATGCTCCAGCGCGTGATCGACGATGGCACCGTGGTCTACGTCGACTCCGAACGTGTGAAGATCGAAGAAAAGGACAAGATCGTCCGCGAGTACCCGCTTCGCAAGTACCACGGCCTGAACGAGCGGACCTGCCTGAACCAGAAACCGATCGTGAAGGTCGGGCAGAAGCTCAAGAAAGGCCAGATCATCTGCGACGGAGCCGCCACCCTGCACGGCGAGCTCGCCCTCGGCCGTAACGTCCTCGTCGCGTTCATGTCCTGGGAGGGGTACAACTTCGAGGACGCGATCATCATCTCGGAGCGGCTCGTCAAGAACGACACCTACACCTCGATCCACATTGAGGAGTTCGAGATCGAGATTCGGGAAACCAAGCTCGGAAAAGAAGAGTTTACCCGGGACATCCCCAACGTTTCGCCGAAGGCGCTCAATAACCTCGACGATTACGGGATCGTCCGCGTCGGGACGTTCGTGAAACCAGGCGACATTCTCGTCGGGAAGGTGTCGCCCAAGAGCCGGTCGGAACTCACCCCGGAAGAAAAGCTCCTCCACGCAATCTTCGGCCGGGCCGGGGAGGACGTCAAAAACGACTCCCTCGAAGTTCCGTCCGGCGTCGAAGGCGTCGTGATCGCCACCCACCGGTTCTCCCGGCAGGCGAGCATGACCGACGACGAGAAGAAGGAACTCGCCAAGCGGAAGAAGGAGATCACGACCCAGTATTCCGGCAAGATCGCCGAGCAGTTCCGGGAACTGGTCAAGGCCCTCGAAGAAGTTCTCGACAAGAAGGACCTCAAGGATCCGAACACGGGCAAGCCGCTCGCTTCGGAGAAAGACGACACGGTCGTCGCGGAGCAGGCGAAGGCGTTCAAGCTCGACAACCTCGATATCCGCACGCCGGACAAGGCCAAGCAGGCCCACAAGATTTACGGCCGGCACTGGGAACGGCTGCAGTTCTTCATCGACGAGCAGGAACGGAAGCTCCACTCTCTCACCCGCGGCGACGAGCTCCCGAGCGGCGTCCAGCAGATGGTCAAGGTGTACGTCGCGACCAAGCGGGTGATTTCCGTCGGCGACAAGATGGCCGGCCGGCACGGGAACAAGGGGGTCATCTCGAAGATCCTCCCCGAAGAGGACATGCCCTTCCTCAAGGACGGAACGCCGGTCGACATCCTGCTCAACCCGCTCGGCGTGCCGAGCCGGATGAACGTGGGTCAGATTCTCGAAACGCACCTGGGTTACGCCGCCTCGAAGCTCGGCTTCAAGGCCGTCACCCCCGTCTTCGACGGTGCCACCGAAGAAGAAATCAAGGCCTCGCTCCGGGAGGCTGGGCTGTCCGACACCGGGAAGTCGGTCCTCTACGATGGCCGCACCGGCGAGCGGTTCGAGCAACCGGTCACGGTCGGCTACATCTACATGCTCAAGCTGCACCACCTTGTCGACGACAAGGTCCACGCCCGGGCGACGGGGCCGTACAGCCTCATCACCCAGCAACCGCTCGGCGGGAAGGCCCGGTTCGGCGGTCAGCGGTTCGGCGAGATGGAAGTGTGGGCTCTCGAAGCATACGGGGCCGCCTACATCCTGCAGGAACTGCTCACCGTGAAATCGGACGACGTGGAAGGTCGGACGAAGATTTACGAGAGCATGGTCAAGGGGGAGAACACCCTCGAGGCCGGCACCCCGGCAAGCTTCGACGTCCTCACCCACGAAATCCGCGGGCTGGGGCTGAACATGCAACTGGAGAAGAAACGGGTGTGATGCGGCCTGCTCCTCCGGAGATGGATGATGCCGACCGTGTTATCCATCTCCGAAGTGGGGGGTCGGAAGCAAAACGAGGATGCCTACCGGGTCCTCGAAGTTCCCGATGGCGTGGTTTGCTTCGTTGCCGACGGGCAGGGAGGTCAACCCGGCGGTGGCCCCGCAGCAAACCTCGCCTGTCGAGTCGCAGCAGAGACGGTCGGCCGCCTGGCTCGCGATCGAATCCTGGAACCGCAAACCTGGTCCGGGATTCTCCGATTGGTCGACCAGGCGGTTGAAGCGGATGCCGAGGCAGGTGTCACGACGTTTCTGGGAGTCTGCAACATCGGGAACCGAGTGGTCGGAGCTTCGAGTGGAGACAGTGCAGTCCTCGCTGTCACGGAAAGTCGGGCCGTCGATTTGACAGCTTCGCAAAGAAAGAATCCGCCGATCGGTTCGGGGTCAGCGATCGGGATTCCCTATGAGGCGAACCTGACCCCGCCCTGGCGATTGCTCGCGATGACCGACGGCGTCTGGAAGTACGTCGGGTGGGAAAAGGTCATCGAGACCGCCCAATGTCATCGCGGGGCCGAGGTGATCGAGAAGTTGACGCAGGCCGCTCGCCTTCCCGGCAGTGGCCGATTCCAGGACGACTTCACGCTCGTTCTGGTGGAGTCGGACGAAACAGGCTGATGCGGAACCGTTGATCGAAAACACCAAGCCGAGGGGTTTCCATATGTCCACCGCTGCCGCTGCTGCCGCTTCCGAGACTGGCACCTACGACCGCATCAACGACTACGGGGCCGTCCGGATCAGCCTCGCCAGCCCACACGACATCCGCTCGTGGAGCTTCGGCGAAGTCAAGAAACCGGAAACCATCAACTACCGCACCTACCGGCCGGAAAAAGACGGCCTGTTCTGCGAACGCATCTTCGGGCCGGAAAAAGACTGGGAATGCACCTGCGGAAAATACCGCGGGATGAAGTACAAGGGCATGATCTGCGACCGGTGCGGCGTCAAGGTCACGCACAGCCGCGTCCGCCGCAAACGGATGGGGCACATCGAACTCGCCGCACCCGTCGTCCACATCTGGTTCTTCAAGGCGATGCCGTCCCGCCTCGGCACGCTCCTCGACATGAAGACCACCAGCCTGGAAAAGGTCATCTACTTCCAGGACTACGTCGTCATCGACGTGCAGGAAGGCACGGTCGGGGCCAAGGTGCCGGGCACCACGAAAACCCTCAAAGAACGCGAACTCCTCACCGAGGACGAGTTCCGCGCCTGCCGGGCCGAGTACGGCGAAACCTTCGAAGTCGACATGGGGGCCGAGGCGATCAAGAAACTCCTCGGCAGCGACAAGCTCGACCTCGTCAAGGTTTCCAACGACCTCCGCGAACGGCTCGACAAGGAACTGCAACGGGGCGAAAAAGCCTCCAAGCAGCGGACCAAGGAACTGGTCAAGCGGCTCAAAACCATCGAGGCCCTCCGCGACTCGTCGAACAAGTGCGAGTGGATGGTTCTCGAGTGCATCCCCGTGATTCCGCCCGACCTTCGGCCGCTCGTGCTGCTGGATTCCGGGAACTTCGCGACCTCCGACCTCAACGACCTGTACCGCCGGATCATCAACCGGAACAACCGGCTCAAGAAGCTCGTCGATCTCAACGCCCCGGAAGTCATCATCCGCAACGAAAAGCGGATGCTGCAACAATCCGTGGATGCGCTCTTCGATAACAACCGCTGCAAACGGCCCGTTCTCGGCTCCTCGAACCGACCGCTCAAGTCCCTGACGGACATGATCAAGGGGAAGCAGGGCCGGTTCCGCGAAAACCTCCTCGGCAAGCGGGTCGACTACTCCGCCCGGTCGGTCATCGTCGTCGGCCCGGAACTGAAGCTCCACCAGTGCGGGCTGCCGAAGAAAATCGCGCTCGAACTTTACCAGCCGTTCATCATTCGGCGGTTGAAGGAACTCAACCACGCCGACACAATCAAGTCCGCGAAGAAGATGCTCGAGCGGAAGGACGAGGTGGTCTGGGACATCCTCGAAGAAGTGACCCGCAGCCACCCGGTGCTGCTCAACCGGGCCCCGACGCTGCACCGCGTCGGGATCCAGGCGTTCGAGCCGGTCCTGATCGAAGGGAACGCGATCCGGCTGCACCCGCTGGTTTGCAAGGGCTTCAACGCCGACTTCGACGGCGACCAGATGGCCGTCCACCTGCCGCTCTCGATCGAGGCCCAGGTCGAGGCGTACGTGCTGATGATGTCGACCAACAACATCTTTAGCCCCGCGAACGGGAACCCGATCATTTCGCCGTCGCAAGACATCGTGATGGGGTGCTACTGGGTGACCGCCGCCCGGGGCGAGGAAGGGGAGAAGATCGAGGCCGGTGACGGCATGATCTTCCACTCCCCGGCAGAAGTGTTCCGGGCTCACGCGGAAGGAAAGCTCGGCCTGCACGCCCGGATCCAGGTCCGGCTGCCGATCGAGAAGAAAGTGATTTCCGAGGTCAAGAACGAGCGGGGGGCGACCGTCGCGGAGGATATCCCGCGTAAGCCCAACGGCCTCGTCCGCACCACCGTAGGCCGGGTCATCTTCAACGACATCCTCCACCCGCGGATGGCGTTCTACGACCTCGCGCTCGGGTCGAAGTACCTCTCTCGCATCATCGCCGACTGCTACCAGATTCTCGGCCGGCGGGAAACGATCGCCCTGCTCGACCGCATGAAGGAAGTCGGGTTCCGCGAATCGACCAAGTCCGGCCTGAGCTTCGCCGCCAGCGACCTGCGGACGCCCGAGACCAAGGACCAGATCCTCAGGGATACCGACAAGGAAGTCGAAAAGCTCCGCAAGCAATACGAGCGCGGCATCCGGACGGAAAAAGAGCGGTACAACGAAACGATCGACCTCTGGACCAAGGCCCGGGAAAAGATCACCAAGCAGCTCATGTCCGACCTGGCCCACGACCGCCGGGCCGACGAGCACGGCAAGGTCGTCCCCTACCTCAACCCCGTCTACCTGATGGCAATCTCCGGGGCACGGGGGGGCCAGGAGCAGATCCGACAGCTGGCCGGCCTCCGCGGACTCATGGCCAAGCCGTCCGGCGAGATCATCGAGACCCCGATCAAGTCCAACTTCCGCGAAGGGCTCACCGTGCTGGAGTACTTCTCCAGTACCCACGGTGCCCGGAAGGGTCTCGCCGACACCGCCCTCAAGACCGCCGACTCCGGTTACCTGACCCGGAAACTCGCGGACGTCGCCCAGAACGTCGTCATCACGATGTACGACTGCGGCTCCACGCAGGGCGTCACCAAGGGGATCATGTACAAGGGGGACGAGGTCGACCGTCCGCTCTACGATGCGATCCGCGGTCGCATTAGCCGTAACGCCATCTACCACCCGACCAGCGGCGAAGCGATCGTCGAGGAGAACGAGATGTTCTCCCCGGACAAGGCCCGTCTGATCGAGCGGCTCGGGCTGGACAAAATCACCGTCCGCAGCCCGATGACCTGCCAGGCACCGCTCGGCGTCTGCCGGCTCTGCTACGGGATGGACCTCGCCACCGGGGCCCTCGTCGAGGAAGGGATGGCGGTCGGCATCATCGCCGCCCAGTCGATCGGCGAACCCGGCACGCAACTGACCATGCGGACCTTCCACATCGGTGGGGCGGCCGGGAAACAGATTGCCGAGAGCGAGTACAAGGCCCGCAAGGCCGGCGTCGTTCTCTTCGAGCGGATCAACCTCGTCACCAACGAGCAGGGCCAAAACGTGGTCCTGTCTCGAACCGGGGAACTCTTTATCCTCCGGACCAAGGGCGGCCAGGTCATCGAGAAGTTCTCCGTCCCGTACGGTGCGGAAATGTCCGTCACCGATGGCCTGGAAGTCGCCGCCGGCACCGTCCTCTGTAAGTGGGACCCCCACGCCATCCCCATCATGGCCGAAGAAGGGGGCAAGGTTCGCTTCCAGGACATCAAGGAAGGGGAAACCCTCCGCAAGGAACGCGATGCGATGTCCGGCATCGAGCGGCTCACCATCATGGAGCACAAGGGGGACCTCCACCCGACGATCCTCCTCGAGGACGACAAGGGGAACGTCATCAAGCCCTACTTCATCCCGGAACGGGCGAACCTGCAGGTGACGGAAGGGCAGAAGGTCGCGTCCGGGGCGTTGCTCGCCAAGACGCCGCGGGAAGCCTCCAAGACCCAGGACATCACCGGTGGTCTGCCGCGGGTGACGGAGCTCTTCGAAGCCCGGCGGCCCCGGAACCCAGCCGTCATGGCCGAAGTCGCCGGTCGGGTCAAGCTCGGCGACAAGAAACGCGGCAAGCGGATCATCAAGGTCCTGCCGGAAGACCCCGATTCGGGCCGACCGACGGGCGAGGAACGCGAGCACCAGGTGCCCGCGGGTGCCCAGCTTCAGGTTCACGCCGAGGAGTACGTCAAGGCCGGCGACCCTCTCGTGGCCGGCCCGCTCGTCCCCCACGACATCCTCCGCGTCTCCGGCCAAGAAGCCGTCCAGGAGTACCTCGTCCGCGAGGTCCAGGGCGTCTACCGCATCCAGCGCGTCGATATCGATGACAAGCACATCGAGATCATCGTCTCGCAGATGCTCCGCAAGGTGAAGGTGGAGCAAACCGGCGACACCGGCCTCCTCCCGGGCCTGGTGATGGACAAGTTCGCGTTCCAGGAAGTCAACGATCGCCTCGTCAACGAATGCGTCAAGATCGTCGACCCCGGCGACCCGTCCACCGGTTTCCGGGAAGGGCAGATCGTCACCAAGGAAGCGTTCGAGGAAGAACGGGCGACCCTGCAGGCGTCCGGGAAGAAGAAGCTGCCCACCTTCGTTGCCCCCACCCCGGCAACGAGCGAAACGCAGCTTCTGGGGATCACAAAGGCGGCGGTGCAATCCGACAGTTTCATCTCGGCCGCGTCCTTCCAGGAAACGACCAAGGTGCTGACGGAAGCCGCCCTCGCCAGCAAGGTCGACCACCTGGTCGGCCTGAAAGAGAACGTGATTCTCGGGCACCTGATCCCGGCCGGGACCGGCTTCAAGATCCACCAGGAGGCCGAGGTCCGCATCAACGCCCCGATGGGCGAGATGGACGGCGAATACCTCCAGGACAACGGGATCGAAGAACCGATCACCGTCGGCGAAAACGCGTGACGCCGCTGCGGGTCTCCACTTCTCAAGTGAGGACCCGCGGTAACGCCCCGGGTTGCTGCCAGAAAAAATCGCAAACTCCCCCTGGAAGACCCGGGGGGTTTCCGCTTAAATGCTGACTTCCGTCTCGGTGTGCCGGCGGTCTCGAGGTTTTGGAATGCCGACGATCAATCAGTTGATCCGCTCGCCGCGGATCCCGCAAAAGTCGAAGCCGAAGCACCCCGCGGTCGAGGGTTGCCCGCAAAAACGGGGCGTGTGCACGGTCGTCAAAACGATGACCCCGAAGAAGCCGAACTCGGCTCTGCGGAAGGTCGCCCGGGTTCGCCTCTCGACCGGAACCGAAGTCACCGCGTACATCGGCGGCGAAGGCCACAACCTGCAAGAACACTCGATCGTGCTGGTCCGTGGCGGTCGGGTCCGGGACCTTCCCGGTGTCCGCTACCACATCGTTCGCGGCGTCCTCGACTCCCAGCCGCCCAGCAGCGTCAACACCGGCGACAGCCGACGCAAACAAGCCCGCTCCAAGTACGGCCAGAAGGTCGAAGGCAAGTAACCCTGGTGAGGTAGTGCGGTGGCGGGGTCGTTTCCCGCCGCCTGGCACCACCTCGCGACCACACAACCTCACCACCGAAAACGATGGCCACCAAGAAGCGAACCGCCTCCGCAGACACGCTCGTTCCGGACATCCGGTACAACTCGCTGCTCGCCAGCAAGTTCATCAATTGCATCATGAAGGACGGCAAAAAGGCGACCGCCACCCGCGTCTTCTACGACGCCCTCGACCAGATCAAGAAGCGGATGCCGGACATCGACCCGGTCGAAGTCTTCACAGTGGCGGTCAACAACGTGAAACCGTCGCTGGAAGTGCGGTCCCGCCGGGTCGGTGGTGCCAACTACCAGGTCCCGATGCAGGTGAAAGCGAAACGGCAGGAAAGCCTCGCCATGCGGTGGATCATCGCCGCGATCCGCTCCAAGTCCGGCCGACCCACCTACCTCCGCCTCGCCGAAGAACTGATGGCCGCCTTCAACAAACAGGGTGAAGCCATGGCGAAACGCGAACAAACGATCAAGATGGCCGAAGCCAACAAGGCCTTCAGCCACTTCGCCTGGTAATCCGCTCCTCGCGTGGATGGGGAACCGCTCACTCTCACCGGCCCCATCCACAACTGCTCCTCTCACTTCTCGCCTGGTTCCCCTCCCGCACTCGCTTTCCCCCAAAACCCTCCGCGAACACGGAACGCGACAGGGTCTTCCACCTTCTTCGTTGTCTCGTCGGACCACAGGGATCCCGAATCCTTCTGTGGGATTTCCCTCGTCTGCCTCCTCCCACCGCTCAAGTTCGAATATTTCAACCGGGTTTGGGACCGCAAGGAGATAAAAAAACCGTGGGCCAGGAACGATCCTGGCCCACGGTGCGACAGATTTCGGAATCGGCCTTTGGTTAGCGGTTCCGCTCGAGTTCGCGGAGGCCGCCGGTGTCTCGCTTGTAGAGCGGGAGGTGGCGGTAGTAGACTTCGAGGGTCAGCAGGGCGAGGCAGGTGGTGCCGAGCCGGCCGCAGTGGCTGCCGATCATGCCGGTGTCGGCATCCCAGCTTCCGCTGTTAGCCCCGCGGCCTTCCGGAACCTGAAGGTCGATGAGGATATCCCGCATCCCCTTCTTGCCGTTCTTGCCGATGTTCCACTCTTGCCATTCCGGGCCGTCGTAGAAGTGAGCGACCTGGGTGGCGTAGTAGTAGTAGTACATGTTGAACTTGTTGCGGTCGGGCATCCAGTTCTTCATGAGGTAGCCGACGCCGCCAGCCATCCCGGGGTTGTTCGGTCCCCACTTGTCGTTGTAGTAGCGGCAGAGCAGACCGACCGCGGTCAGCGAGGGGCGGATGCTGTTCCGGTCGCGGTAGCCGTAGGTCGACTTCTTCGAGGAATCCGAGACGGAGTCCAGGAACTTGCTGGCGTTCTTGAAGGTCTGAGCCGGGATGAGAATGTCCTTGCACATGTGGCCCGAGTGGAGGGCCTGGATCTGCCAGCCGACGATCGAGGTATCGCCTTCGGCCTTGGAGAGGGGGTAGCCCCAGCTTCCATCGTTTCCTTGAACATTGACGATGAAGGAGATCGCCTTGGAGGCGGCGGCGTGCAACTTCGCCCGGTCGTTGGTCATGCCGTAAAGTTCGCACAAGGCGACGGTTACGATACCGTGCGAGTACATGCCGCTGGAGTTCTTGAAGCTGCCGTCCGGCTTTTGATTGAGCAGGAGGTAGTCGATCCCAGCGGTCACGTTCTTCTGGTACTTGTTGTCCCGGGAGGGCTTGTGGGTTTGCCCGGCGGCGAGGAACGGCAGCAGAGACAAGCCGGTGGCGGCGATGGTGTCGTTGCTGTGGGAGCCGTCGAAGACCCAGGATCCGTTGGCTTTTTGCTGCTTCGCGAGCCAGATCAGGCCCCGAGCGACGGCCGCTTCGGAGGCGCTGTTCCCGCCGCCGGTGGCGAGGAGCAGGCTCTTGGTGGCCGCGTTTCGACCGCGGAAACCCTCACCCATCACCGAGCCTTCACCGCCGGCCCCGGCACCGGACATCACGTTGCCGAGAGTCCCTTCCAGACCGCCGGTCCCTTCCGACGCGCTCACGCCCGGCGGGGGAATGACGTCGACGGGCTTGGTATTCGCCGAGTCGGGGAGACCGATCGCCTCGTTCGGGTTGACCTTGGTCTCGACGTTGACTTCCGAGAGGTTGTCGACGTTGACGACGCTCGGCAGTTCGGGGTCGAGACCGATGTCCGGGTTGGTGAGGTCCGGTTGCTTTTCTTCTTCCTGCTTGTCGTCGGTGACGACCGTCAGTTGGTCCTGCGGCGCAGCTTGAACCTTCGGGGAGGGGAAGAGCTTGTCGAGGAGGATCAAGGTCGCGATGAGGGCGACGTGCACGGCCCCGCTGATGACCCATGCCGGGATGTGCTTGCGGAGTAACCGCTGGTTTGCGGTTTCTTCGGCACCCTGAATTCGGCGGATCACCGCTGCCGCGGCCGGCTTGCGATCGTCCTTTTCCTTTTCCGGGTTTCCGTTTGCAGACGGAGTCGGGGTTGGTTTTGGAACCGGGTTACTCACGGTCGTCCTCCTTAGCGGACGCGCCCGAGACGGGTTGGCGGCCGGCCCTTTCGGGCGTTCGTTGGGCGTTCGAAATTTACCGCCGACCGCAGTCGGCGATTACGAGTCAGACGCTTTTCCGGGTGGTGCGAGTTCCACCCAAAATCACCGAATCAAACAATCCCATCCATTCGCCAGCTCAAGCTGTCCAGTCATTGGAGCCGGCTGTCGGCTCCGGAGAGGTTCGCGCGTTTCCGGTTGTGCCTGAATTTCCCGTATTTTCCGAGGTTGCGGCCGGCTCCGGCAGCGATCCGGAACCGGTGAAGGGGTTCTGGGTGTCGTATCGGGACCCGAGTTCGCGTTGGAGGTGGCGGGAGCCACGCCGGAACCACCAGGTCAGACCCACGATCGCTGCCAGAATCACTCCTAGAAGAGCCAGGATACCCGGAATAAATCCTTCCCGCCAGTCTTTACCGGCATCATCATCCACAGGAACCAAGGTCAACGTCTTGGCGAGAATCAACGGAGCTCGCCGGCGGACGTATTTGGACGCATCCTTGGCGTCCACCTGCGAGGACTCGTACTGCATCAGCTTGAACGAATATCCGGCAAAGGTCACAAACTTCCCGGGAGTGTAGTCCTTGGATGGTGTCAGCCCTTCCGGGAGGTCGAGGCAGACGATGCACATCGGGTCGGCGGCATTTTCCGGGAAAACCCAGCACTCGTACAGCTTTTCGATCCCCGCCTTCTCGAGCGGTTTGTTCGGTTTGAATTCTCGCAGCCGTTTGAGCCGACCTTTGAAGAAAACCAGGTCGAACCGGTAATCCTGCCTGACCGGCTTGACCAGATCCCGGAACGTCAGATCATCCCGGGCACACGCCCGGAGATCGGCATCCTTCGCGATCTTGAGTCGCCCGATGATGTCGTTGTAAAGCCGGAACTCGACACCATCTCGGTAATCTTCCCCTCGAACCGGCGCGTCATCGTCGAGGGCCTGGAAATCGAGCGTGTCCTTGGGCAAAACGAAGGCATCGCATTTCTTGCCCGACTTCGGTTTCGGTTCGACCGGAGGCAGAGGTGTCGGCTCCGTGCGAGTTCGGGGCGGCACCTCAACATCATCAGCCAGAACCACCGCAGAACCCGAGCTCGACACCAGGCTGAGGATCAGAATCAGGATTCCGATTCGAGCGAAGGCGTGGCGACGCCCGGATTTCGGGAGCTGAACTGGCTCTGGTTCCACCGGCGTCGACATGCCAGGCCTCTCACGTTGCTTGGACGCAAAACCCAGTCGCGGAGTTCCGAATTCCGCTCAGACCTCCCCGATTGGATTAGGCTTACCGCTTCCCACCGCCAAGGAGTGTCGGGCTGACCTTGGGGTAGCCGGACCGCTTGGCCTCGTCGATGAGCTTGATCGCGTACTCGTAGTTGAGCTTTTCGCCGAACTCAAACTTGAGTTTCGGATCCTTCACCCCTTGCGAACGTTCCTTCAGGAACTTCATCAGGTCGGAGGAATCCTTGAGTTCGACGTCCCCGGTGTCGAGGGCGGCCAGGATCCGCGTCGGCCGGCCCTTGTCGGCATAGACCTGGACCACGAGTTCCTTGGTTTCGTCGAGGATGTCGATCGACGGCGGGGCACTGCTCTCGCCCCCTTCTTCCTTCGGAAGTGCCAGCGGAATCTGGGCTTCCGTCGGGGCCGGCCGGAAGGTCAGGATGAAGAACGACATGAGCTGAAACGACATGTCCAGCATCGGCGTGATCGGAAGGTCCGGTTCCGTCGGGGGTGCACCGGCTTTTTTCTTCTTGCCGAACATTTGCCAACTCCTCCTCGGGGGAGATCAAATTCTTGGAAATTCCGACAGTTACCGGCCTTGCAGCAAAGTCGGGCTGATCTTCTGGAAGCCAGCCCGTTTCGCCTCGTCGAGAAGCTTGACCACGATCTCGTGTCGCAGTTTTTCGCCGAACTCGAACCGCACGTTGGTCTTATTGTCCTTGCGGCCACCGGTTTTGGACCGGAGAAACGTGAAGAGCTCGCTGGAATCCTTGAGTTCACGATCCCCGACGGCGGCGGCGACGATCAGACGAGAAATCGAACCATTCTCCGCGGCGTAGACTCGAATCGTGAACTCCGCCTCATCGGGCATTTTCAGTTCGATCGGCATGTCCGCCGCCAGGGCGTCGCCGGTCTGGTGCGGCAGGGCGAGCTGGATGTTCCCTTCCTGCGGTGCTGCCCGAAACGTCAGGATGAAGAAGGCCATCAGCTGGAACGACATGTCCAGCATCGGCGTGATCGGCAGATCGGGTTCCGTGTGCGGTGCCCGTTTTGATCGACCCAGGAAGCGGAACATCGGCGATCCTCCGGTTTGAGGGTGGGAATCAACCCCCTGGCCCGGTCATCGGTACGCCGTGGATGGCCCGCAGTTGGACATCGTGGTAGCCCGCCTGCCGGCAGGCCACCATCACCTCGTGAACATACTTGAAGCCGCAACTCTTGTCCGCCCGCAGGATTACGACCGACCGCCCCCCGCCCTTTTCCCACACGACCGGACTGGCCTTCTGTTTGTCGAACGCCATCTGGTCCGCCATGTATTTCTTCACCATCGGCAGGCTCAGCACTTCCGCTTTGTCCCCGGAACCGAGGAGTACTTTGCCCACCCCGTCGATTTCCCGGAGGTTGAGCATCACGAATCCGGTTGTGTTCTTGTCGATCGCCTTGGCTTCGAGGGCGGTCGGGAGCTTGATCGACTCGTTGACCGACTCCATGATGAAGTTGGCGCAGAGCATGAAGAACATGACGAGCTGAAGAACCATGTCCAGAAGCGGTGTGAGGTTTGGCTCACACTTGTTCTCCATGCCTGGTGCGGAACCGCTCATTGCAGACCTCCGATCGAGAGCGAGTGGAACTGGTGGTGCGGTTGCCGGGGATTCGACCGGGTTTTGGAGGTCGCCGGGCGACAACCGTCGTGTCAACAGCCAGTGTCAGGCAGACGTGTGCGAGTGAATCTTGGACGTTGAACCGTGGTGCGGAGTTCCGCGAACTTCGCACCACGGACGGATTTTCTCGATCAGCGAGCGACCGGGGCGGCCTGGGCCACGGGTGCAGCGGCTCCCGGAGCACTTGGTGGGGGACCACCCATCGGACCCATCGCCGGGGCACCGGGCTTCTTCGAGTTGTGGTACATCTGGGTCAGCAGGTCGTCGGCGGTGTGGCCCACGTCCAGCATCACTTGCGTGATCCGGTTCCGGAAGAAGGTGTTGAAGGTGATGGCGGGGACCGAGACGGCCACCCCGACGAGGGTCACCGCGAGAGCGTGAGCAATCCCGTCGGCCAAGCGGGCCGTGTTGGGCTGGCCCCCGACGGCCAGTTCCTGGAACGCCTCGATCATCCCGAACACCGTTCCGACCAGCCCGAGGAGTGGCCCCAGCGTCGCGACGACGGCGGTGTAGTTGTTCTTCTGCTCCTTGTCGGACTTGATCCCTTCGAGCGTGTTGGCGGCCGCCTCGCGGGCATCTTCGAGGCCGTATTGCAGGCGGGCCATCCCCGCAGTCATCACCCGGCCGAGGAAGGACGGGTCGTTCCGGGCCATTTCGTACGCTTCCTTGAACTTCCGTTTGTTGACGGTGTCGGTGAACTCATCCACGAACCCAGGCGGAATCGCCGAGGAGGGCCGGAGGTCGAGGGCGAGGAGGACGACGATCGCGACGAGGGCAATCGAGATCGGCAGCAGCACGACCCAGAAGATCCCGACGGACTTGATGATGTGGATGAAGATGTTGTCTTTTTCTTTGGGAGCGGCGGCACCTCCGCCTTCTCCTTCTTGTGCCAGGCCAAGCGACGGGAAAGCCAGCATCACAACAGCCACCAGAACGAACCCAAGAATTGTCCGGGTGGTCGGGGTCAGTAGCGACAGGACGCGGTTCATAGGAAATCCTGGAATCGGACGGGGCCGGGAAAGGATCGCAGACGCAATCTGGCCACACTGGCCACAATCGGATACTGACCACAGTCGGGGCCACACCGGGGTTAGCCGGCCGTCGGGAGCGAGAACCCCAACGAGGGACCGATTGGACTACGCCTGGTGGGTGGACGGGTGGTCAAAACGTGCCCACATCAACCGGCAACCGACCAAGCAGTGGTCACAAAGGTAATCTGCTTTATAGGAACGGGATCGGGCGTCCGCCGTCAAGCGAAAAAACCGTCGAAAACCCCGAACCTATTTCGCGAGTTGAGTGTTGGACGACCCAGAGCGGTCGCGAGTTCCCGCCAATCGCCGCCCGACTCCGGCTCCAGGCCCACTTCCTCAACCCGGTCCGAGGCTTCCGAAACCGCCGCGCCTCCTGTCAGAAAGCCCCGGCTTCGTCAGGTATCGAAGTAGAGCGCAAACTCGTACGGGTGAGGCCGGACGCGAATTGCCGCCACTTCCTCGTCCCGCTTGAACTGGATCCACGTCTCCAGAACGTCATCCGTGAAGACGGCGTTGTGTTTCAAAAATTCCTGGTCCTCTTCGAGGGCCATCAACGCTGCGTCGAGGTGCGGCGGGGTCACGGGAACGTCTTCCAGCTGCTCCGCGGGCATGTCGTAGATGTTCTTGTCCAGCGGCGGGCCCGGGCGGATCTTGTTCTTGATTCCGTCCAGCATCGCCATCAGGATCGCCGCGAAGGCGAGGTACGGATTCGCCGCCGTGTCCGGGACGCGGTACTCCAGCCGCTTCGCCTCGTCGCGGGTGGAGTAGGTCGGGATGCGGATGGCGGCGGAGCGGTTCTGGCGGGAATACGCCAGGCGGGTCGGGGCCTCGTAGCCGGGGACGAGTCGCTTGTAGCTGTTGGTGGTCGGGTTGGTGATGGCACACAGGGCCGGGGCGTGGCGAAGGATCCCACCGATGGCGTAGTCGCCGAGCTCGGAGAGGCCGGAATTGGGGGATCCGACCCCGCCGAAGAGGTTGCGGCCGTCTTTCCACAACGATGTGTGGATGTGCATTCCGCAGCCGTGCTCGTGGAAGAGCGGCTTGGGCATGAACGTCGCCGTCTTCCCGTGCTTCCGCGCCACATTTTTCACGACGTACTTGTACTTCAGCACATTGTCCGCCATCGAGAGCAGATCCGCGTACTGGATGTCGATGGCGCACTGCCCGCCGGTCGCTTTTTCGTGGTGGTGGCTCTCGACGGCGAGCCCGCACTCCATCATCCGCAGCATCATCTCCGAGCGAAGATCGTGGAGATGGTCGGTCGGGGGACAGGGGAAGTACCCCTGGCGGTACGGCACCTTGCCGCCAAGGTTGGGTTTCTCGTCCCGGCCGGTGTTCCACGCCCCCTCGATCGAATCGACGAAATAGAAGGCGGAATTGGTGGTCTGGTCGTACTTGACATCGTCGAAGACGAAAAATTCGAGCGATGGCCCGAACATCGCTTCTGCCGTCTGCCCGAGCGTCTGGTGCAGGTAGGTGACCGCCTTGCTGGCGATGTGGCGAGGGTCTTTTTCGTATTCCTGCCGGGTGATCGGGTCCTGGATCGTGCAGATGATCGCGAGGGTGACGTCGGAGCGGAACGGGTCGATGAAGAGAGTGCTGGGCTGCGGGACGAGGAGCATGTCGGATTCGTTGATCTTCTGCCAGCCGCGCAACCCCGAGCCGTCGAATCCGAGGCCATCGTCGAAGGCGTCCTCGGTGAGCCGTTCCGCGGGGATGGTGAAGTGTTTCCACATCCCCGGGAAATCCATGAATCGGAGATCGACAGCCTTCACTTCGCGTTCACGGATGAACGCCAGCACTTCTCGCGGGGTCACGGTTTGCCTCGGGACGGCATCAGCAGTTGGGAACGCGGCGGGGAGAAGAGTTCCGCGGATATGCTATTCGCAATCGCGTGCCCGGGGGACGGTTACCCCGGGCGGCGAGCGATTTTCAAGAGCTTTCGAAGCATTCCCGTCTCAGGCGTCAGCCCAGGGTCTGACTGCGGTGAGGAGGCAGCCACCGAACCGGATCCCGATTCTTCGGGAGGGCAAGGCTCCTGCCGAGCCGCACGACCTGTGTGAGGATTCATCCCGATTCCCATCAATCTCGGCTCGGCAGGAGCCTCGCCCTCCCGGGGATCAATCTCGGCTCGGCAGGAGCCTCGCCCTCCCGGGGATCAATCTCGGCTCGGC
>CAZKIQ010000015.1:58810-95559 GCA_964552815.1 uncultured Alcaligenaceae bacterium
AGGAGCCTCGCCCTCCCGAGGATCAATCTCGGCTCGGCAGGAGCCTCGCCCTCCCGGGAATGGCCAATCACCGCTGTTACTGGGCAAGCCAGCCGCCGTCGACGGCCAGCGAGGTTCCGGTCACGAACGAGGCCGCGTCCGAGGCGAGATAGAGGACGGCGGCGGCGATTTCCTCCGAGCGACCCAGTCGGCCGATCGGGTGCATGTTTGCCAATCCCCGCCCTGCTTCCGTATCCGCGCCGCCGACGAAGCGGTCGATCATTTCCGTTGCGATGGCGGCCGGTGCGACTGCATTGACGCGGATCCCCTGCCGGGCGAATTCGAGGGCCGCCGACTTCGTCAACCCCTCGACGGCGTGCTTGGAGGCGATGTAGACGCTGACGCCGGCCATGCCGTTGTGCCCGGCAACGCTGGAGGTGTTGATGATGCTTCCGCCGCCGTTGCGGAGCATCGCGGGAATCTCGTATTTCATGGATGTCAGGACGCCCCACACATTGATGTCGAAGACCTTGCGGTAATCGGCTTCGGTGACCTTGGCGAGTTCCCCCGTCCACTCGACGCCGGCGTTGTTGAAGGCGATGTCGAGCCGCCCGAACGCCGCAACGGTTCCCTCGACAAGCCGCTTGACATCTTCTTCTTTCGCGACATCGGCCCGCACGAACTGGGCGGTTCCGCCGGCCTTCTTGATCTCCTGCACCACCGCGGCCCCTTCCGCTTCCCGCCGTCCGGAGAGCACAACCTTGGCCCCGGCCTTCGCAAACGCGATCGCCGTCACCCGCCCGATGCCGCTTGTTCCACCCGTGACGAGGACGACTTTTCCGGTGAAATCGAACATGGCCTGCTCCTGGAATTTCCGGTTTCGATCCTGACCCCAGGCTTTACCGGACCCACCGGTGGCGGCTTACGGATGCTTCCGACGAATTCCTTCTGTGGTTCTCCGCTCCCGAACCCGGCGGGATTTCGCTAAGACAAACCATGATGCCGAACTTCTTCCGGGCCGAGCGAAAATGACCGACCTTGCCTTCCAGCGTTGCATCCACCCCTCCTGCGGTGCAACCGTCGACCTCTCCGATACGTCGTTTCGTTGCCCGAAATGCGGCGGGTTGCTCGATGTCGCGTACGACTGGAACCGTCTGCCGGTGCCGAAATCCCTCCGGGACTTCGAGGCCGCCTGGGCCGACCGGATGCACCCGCTGAATTTCTCCGGCGTCTGGCGGTTCCGTCGGCTCTTTCCCTTTGCCCCCGACGACCTCGTGATGTCGATCGGCGAGGGGCAGACGCTCTGCCAGCGGGCCGACCCGGTGGCCGAGTACGTCGGCATGAAGCCGGGCCGGCTTTTCCTCCAGTACGAGGGGATGAATCCGTCCGGAAGCTTCAAAGACAACGGGATGACGGCCGCGTTCACGCACGCCCGCATGACCGGCGCGACCCGGGCCGCCTGCGCCAGCACCGGCAACACCTCCGCCAGCCTCGCGATCTACTGCGCCGCCACCAACCTGATGCGGGCCGTCATCTTCATCGGTTCCGGGAAAATCAGCTACGGGAAGCTCTCGCAAGCTCTCGAACACGCCGCCCTCACCCTGCAAATCGCCGGCGACTTCGACGACGCCCTCCGGCAAGTGCAGGCCGTCTCCCGGCAGCTCGGCATCTACCTCGTCAACAGCGTGAACCCGTTCCGGCTCGAAGGCCAGAAATCGATCATGCTCCGCGTCCTGGAGGCGCTCCGCTGGGAAGTCCCCGACTGGATCGTCGTCCCCGGCGGGAACCTGGGCAATGTCTCCGCGTTCGGGAAGGCCTTCTTCGAATTGAAGGAACTCGGACTGATCGACCGCACGCCGCGTCTCGCCGTCATCAACGCCGCCGGGGCCAACACGTTCTTCCAACTGGTCGAACGGCACGGCGTCCGCTGGAACGGCGGAGCCTCGGACCCCAAGAAAATCGGGGCGTACCTCAAGATGCTCGACGACGCCGACGCCCGGGCCGACACCCTCGCCAGCGCGATCGAAATCAACCGACCCGTGAACCTTCCCAAGGGATTGCGGGCGCTCGAACGTTGCGGCGGCTGCGTCCGCGAAGTGACCGACCAGGAAATTCTTGACGCCAAGGCCCGCATCGGGGCCGGCGGTCTCGGCTGCGAACCCGCCAGTGCCGCCAGCGTCGCGGGGTTGCTGAAACTGGTCCGGGAAGGCGTCGTCTCCCCGGACGAGCGGGTCGCCTGCATCCTGACCGGCCACGTCTTGAAGGACCCGGACGCCACGGTCGCCTACCACACCTCCGACCCGCAAACCTTCGAAGCGAAGCTCGGAAAACGCGGCGTCAAGCGCGTCGCCTTCGCCAACCGCGCGGTGCAGGTCCCGAACGAACTCGACGAGATCGTCAAGGCGATCGAACTCTATGCGTGACCGGAGCCATTTCCTCCTCAACGGATCTCTGTCACTTCCCACTTTCCTGCGTTGTTTCCGCCGGGAATTCGGGTCACGTTGAATGTTCGAGGCGGGGCGTCGGAACCCATCGCATCCAACCTGGTCTGGCTCAGTCGGATCGTGTATTTCGGGTCTTCTTGTCGAACCGTGGTCATTTCGAGATTGACACTTGCGTTGCCGACGAACTCATATCGGTTCGCTGTTTTCCGGAGCCCCGCGATGACCACCGCAGCAGGCGGGATTCCATCGATTCGCAGGCTCACCTGTTGAGGCTTTCCCGATTGCTGGGATTGCGACTGGGACATCGCAACGAGCAGGGCCTGATGCGGACTTTCCGATTCGACCGTTGTATTGAGCGGGCCGGCACTTGGGGGAGCGGTCGCTTGGTCCCTCGTTGGCTTTGCGCTTTCGCGGATTTTTCCTGACCCACATCCCACGGAGGTTGCGGTGAACCCAACCAGAGCGAGTTGCAAGATCATTCGCATCACGATCGGCTCCTTGGTGACCCGCGGCCGAGCAACCGGCTTCGGCAGGACGGGCTCTGGAGAGGTATCGGGGCCAGCCGTGGTGGCCAGTTCGTGATGCTCAATTTGCCACGGCGATCGAGTCAGCTCCTAGATCGGGAGTTTGGTCACGACCCGGGTGGGCTTGCATGTGGTCGTTCGGAACACCACACTATTAGGAACGGATTGCACCTGCAGATTCGACACCGTGGGAGGGACCCCCGTCGTGCCGTCAACTCGTTCTCCAATTCCATCGTCGGTCGTCGTGCGTTCGCGGGGCTGGCAGCTTGGGCTGCTGGTGGTGCTCGCTGGCGTGTTGTTCGCGTTCTCCGGGGCGATCGTGCAACTCGGCCAGCTGTGGACCCACAAGGCGGACTATTCGCACGGGTTGCTCGCGATTCCGTTTGCGGGGTATCTGCTCTGGCTGCGGCGGGACCAGTTCCCGGCGACGATCCGCTGGCCGGACCTCGCGGGGTTGCCGCTGCTGTTGGCCTCGGTGGTCATCTACTTCTCGGCGGGGCGGTTGAATTTCGCGAAGGAGTGGCTGCAAGCGTTCTCCGTGGTGGTCGCACTGGCCGGCGTCGTCGTGATGTTTTGCGGCCGGTGGGGCGGACTGGTGTGGGCGTGGCCGGCCCTGGCGTTTCCCCTGCTTGCGTTCGAGCTTCCCTACCGCGTCGAGGCGACGGTGAGTTTGAAGCTTCGCGAACTGGCGACGGCCGTCGGAAACGCGGTGTTCCAGACGCTGGGATATCCGTCGTACACCGAGGGGAACGTCATCGTCATCGGGGAAACACGGCTCGGCGTGGAGCAGGCGTGCTCCGGCCTGAGCATGTTGCTGACGTTCGTGGCCGTCACTGCCGCGGTGGCCTTGCTGGCGCGGAGCCGACCGATCGGCGATCGGATCGTGGTGTTCCTCTCGGCGATTCCGATCGCGGTGGTCTGCAACATCGGCCGGATCGTTTGCACCGGGCTGGTCTACCACGCCGGGTGGACGGAGGTCGGGAACCTCGTGGTGCACGATTTCTTCGGCTGGCTGATGATGCCGATCGCGCTGGGGATGGTCTGGCTTGAGTTCCGGGTGATCGACTGGCTGCTGGTGCCGGTGGAGAAAGCGGACGCGGGGCAACTGTTCCAGGCGACGATCCGGGTGCCCGGAAATCGCGTGGCGGGGGTGGAGGATCGGGCCCGGCTTCCGGTTCCCGCGGAGGTACGACGGTGACCGGCTCCTGGTCGGCGGCCCGATGGTACGCGGTTCTCGCGGCCGGGGTCGTGGCGTTTACCGTGTACGGAAGCCTCGTGCCGTTCCAGTTCCAGAATCGGAGCTGGGCGGAAGCGTCGGGGTCGTTTGCGTGGGCGATGCAAAATCGCCTGCGGATCGAGTCGCGGTCCGACGTGGTCGCGAATTTCCTGCTCGGCGTCCCGCTCGGGTTCTGCGTCCTGGGGGCTCTGCGAGTTGATCGGGCGGGGTTGAGACGGACCATGGTGACAGGCCTGGCGGTGTGGCCGGCTTGCGTGGGACTCGCGGGGCTCGTCGAGTTTCTGCAGGTCTACCTGCCGACGCGAACCTCTTCTGGAGCGGATGTGGCCGCGCAGGCGGCGGGGTCGGTGGCCGGGATGCTGGCGTGGGTCGCGGCGGGGCAGTGGCTCACGGATGGTGCGCGGCGAGCCGTGGCCGATCCGCGGGCGGGAGGGCGAGCGGGGCAGTGGCTGGCGGCGTATCTCGCGGTGGTTCTGCTCGTGCAGGTCCTTCCCCTCGATCTCACGACGAGTCCGGGGCAGGCGTACCGGAAGCTGCGGTCCGGGGTCGTCTGGGTTCCGTTCCAGGAGTCGGCGACGCCGGATGCGGTCAAATCCTGGGTCATGCTGGCGGCGGTGTTCTTGCCTGCGGGGTTGCTGGCGGCCCGGGTCACCGGGTGGGACTTCCCGACGGTGACGGTGGGGGCGATCGGCTTCGCCACGGCGACGGAAGCAGCCCAGTTGCTAGTGTCACGATCGCCGAGCGCCACGGACGTCCTCGTCGGGTCGATGGCGGTTCTGGTCGGCTGGGGAATCGGACGGTGGTTCCCGGCCCGGATTCGAGATGGCGAGGCGCTTCTGCTCGGCGGCATGTGGGCCGGGTTGCTCGCGATCGCCGCGTGGTTTCCCCTGACTTTCCAGCTTCCCCCGCGCTGGGAAACAGTGGCGTGGATCCCGTTTGCAGACCTCTTTTCCCGGAACGATCTCGACATTCCCGGCGAGGTTCTGACGCGACTGCTGGCGTTCGCACCGTGCGGAATCCTGGCGGTGGCGGCGAGTCGTGGGTGGTGGGCCGTGCCGGTGGCGGTCGGGGTGTCGGCGATTCTCGAGGCGGGGCAGTTGCTCGTGCCGGGTCGGGTGCCGGGGACGACGGACATCGTCCTGGCGGGAGTCGGGGCGGGGATCGCCGCAGCGTTGACGCGGAAAATCTCGGCGGTTCCGGTGCAGAAGCCAATCCGACTTCCCGAACCTCGGAGGGTTGCCGCGTGACGTCGCTTCGCATTCTGTTCGTCGCGAACCGGCTGCAGTGGCCCCGGCAGTCGGGCACCGATGTCCACGGCTCCCAGATGATGCGAGCCCTCGCGAACCGGGGGCACCGCGTGTTTCTCGGAACGTTCGAGGCGACCTCGCGCCAGGCGGTCGACGGGCTCGGCCTTTCCGGGGTGTGGGATCTTTCCCGGGAATCGTCGGCGACTTCGCTCGAGATTTCCCCGCCGACCCGGTTGCAGGCGAAGTTCGAGAGCTACTGGGGAACCGACCCGCAGAAGCAGGCGGCGATTGCGGGGCTGACCCGGCGGGAATCCTTCGATGCGGTCGTGGTGCTCGGGGCGGATGCGTTGCCGTTGTTCCGCGGGATCCGGGCCGGGGTGCGGGTCTGGTACGCGGCCGACGATGCGGGGTTGCACCACTGGTCCCGGGTGCGGTGGCTCGAGCCGGGGACGTGGGGGAACGTGCAGAAGACGGCCGTCCACGCACTCTACGAGCGGGCATTTGCGAGGCTCGTCGATCGGATCTGGGTCGTATCGGAGGCGGATCGGCGGGCGATGCAGTGGGCGACGGGCTGGCGTCGGCCGGTGGATGTGATCGCCAACGGGGTCGACGCGGACTGCTTCTGCCCCCCGACGACTCGCGAGGAAATTCCGGAAAGCTGTGTCTTCTGGGGTCGGCTCGACTTCGCGCCCAACGAGGAAGCGGTGGAGTGGTTTCTCCGGCGATGCTGGCCCCACGTTCGGTCGGAGGTTCCGTCAGCGACGCTGAGCATCTTCGGGTTCCGCCCTTCCCCGCGAGTGACAGACCTGTGTCATCAGGCCCGGTCGGCGGGGGTGGAACTGGTCGCGGACCTGCCCGATCTCCGCGGGGAAGTCTGCCGGCGGGCGGTGACGGTGCTTCCGTTCGTGAGCGGTCGCGGAATCAAGAACAAGCTCCTGGAAGCGGCCGGGATGGGTCGGGCGATCGCGTGCACTCCGACGGCCCTGACCGGGTGTCGCGGCACCCCGCCGGTCG
Organism: uncultured Alcaligenaceae bacterium; assembly: GCA_964552815.1. Classification (GTDB taxonomy): domain Bacteria; phylum Planctomycetota; class Planctomycetia; order Gemmatales; family Gemmataceae; genus CAYUHJ01. The sequence continues at coordinate 65,256 of CAZKIQ010000015.1, forward strand.
AGTGCGAGGGGAACCCGCGACGACTCGCGTCGGCGATTGTGGATCTGTTCCGGAACCAGAATCTCCGGCAGAAACTGGGCTCTGAGGCGCGTTCCTGGGTCCTCGCGAACCACACCTGGGACGCCGCCGCCGAGATCGCCGAAGCGGGCCTGATCGAAACTTCCGAAACTCGGACTGGAACTTCTGGAACTCGAACTGGAACTTCTGGAACTCTTGAAACTTTTGGAACTCGGATCGGAGAGCGATGAAGCAACTCGCCCTGCTGCTGGTTACCACGTCGCTCGGGATCGGCGGATCGGTCGTGGCCGGGCCGTTCGTGGGGGTCCTGATCTACTACCTCTACGCCGTGCTCCGACCGCAGTTCCTCTGGGAATGGAGCCTGCAACCGTACGGGGCCCACGATTTCCCCTGGTCGTTCTACCTCGCCGTTGTCGCGATGGTCTCGACGCTCCTGACCGCGGTCGGTCTCTTCCGCTTCCCCTCGTCCGGTCCGTCGGAGGGGAAGCCGACCCCGAAACTGGGGCCGACCCACTTCCTGCTCTGGGCGTTCGCGATCCACATCACGCTGAGCTTCTTGCTCGCCCGGAACCAGGCCCACGCGTTGCCGTACTACACGGAGTGCGCGAAACTCTTCGTGATGTTCACCGTCGCCACCTTTGCGGTCCAGCGAGTTTCCCAGGTGTGGATTCTCCTGGTCACGGTTGCGCTCGCGGATGTGTTCGTGGCTTATGAGATGAACTTCCACTATTTCTCGACCGGATATCTCTTCCTGAGTCAGCAGGGGTTCGGGGGGCTCGACAACAACGGGGCCGCCCTGATGTTCGCGATGGGAATCCCGGTCTGCTACTTCCTCTGGGAAGTAACCCGATCGCCGGTGCGGTGGGTGTACCTGATCGGGATCGCGTTTCTCGGCCACGCGGTGATGCTGTCGTTTTCCCGGGGTGCGATGCTGTCGCTGTTGCTGACCGCGCCCCTGTTGCTGCTGCTGAGTCAGCGGAAGAAGCAGGTCGCGGGGTTCCTGTGCGTCGCGGCGGCGGGGGTGTTGGCGACGGCTGGGCCGCAGGTGCAGGAACGCTTTCTTTCGATCTCCCAGCACGACATGGACGAGAGTGCCAACTCGCGGAAAACGACGTGGGTGATCGCGATCAAGATGGCGACGGAATCGCCGATCTTCGGCTTCGGGGTGCGGAACTCCAACCTCTTCACGAAATCCTACGGGGCGGACATGGAGGGGCGGTCGATCCACAGCATGTACCTGCAACTGGCCGCCGACTCGGGGTGGGTCGGGAGCGGGTTGTTCGTGGCGCTGCTGGGGAGCGGCTGGGTGTCGACATACCGGACCCGGCGGAAGTTGCGGGGGCGGACAGACGACGAGGCAGTGCGGATCCGGGCGATGTGTGCCGCCGCCGACTGTTCCCTGGCGATCTACGCAATCGGGGCGGCGTTCCTGTCACTCGACACGTTCGAGTTCCCGTACATCATGCTCCTCGTGTCGGCCCAGATCTGGGGGATTTCCCGGGTGGAACCGTCGCCGACAACCGTGGTGACCGGGCGAGTGACAACGCCCCGTCACTTGCGGTGGGGTCCCCTGGCGACGGTGGTGCGATGACGAGTTCCCGTCCGATCCGCGTGGGTTTTGTCGTCCACGTGATGCAGGTGGCCGGGGCGGAGGTGCTCGTTCGCGAGACAATCTCCCGGCTCGGGCCGGCGATTGTGCCGACCGTGTTTTGCCTGGATTCCGTGGGGAAAATCGGGGAGGATCTGCTCGCCCGTGGGGTGGAGGTGCTGGCGCTCGGCCGGCGGCCCGGGTGGGATTTCCGCGTCAGCCGGACACTCGCGAAGCTGGCGAGCGAGCGGAAAATCGAGGTGCTTCACGCCCACCAGTACACACCGTTCCTGTACGCGGCCCTGGCGAAGCTGCAGATGTGGCCCTGGCCAAAGCTCATCCTCACCGAGCACGGCCGTCACTTCCCGGACATCGTTTCCCCGGTCCGGCGAAGCGTCAACCGCCTCGTCCTCGACCGGATGGCCGACCGCGTCAACGCCTGCTGCGAGTTTAGCGCCCGGGCCCTCTGCCGGAACGACGGCTTCGCCGGGAACCGCATCGAGATCATCGAGAATGGCATCGAGGTCGACCGGTACGGCCCCGCGACGGATCGGCCGGCGTTGATGCGTCACCTCGGGCTCGACCCCTCCCGGCGGTACGTCGTGCACGTCGCCCGGCACCACCCGGTCAAGGATCAGGCCACTCTGATCCGGGGATTTGCCGGGATTTCCCGTGAATTCCCCGATGTCGACCTGCTTCTCGTCGGCGATGGACCGTTGCGGCCGGACCTGGAGAAGCTCGTCGCAGAACTCGGGATCGTCGACCGCGTCCGCTTCCTCGGCATCCGCTCCGATGTCGCGGAGATCCTCCGAGCGGCGGATCTGTTTGCCCTCACGTCCGTTTCCGAGGCCGCGTCGCTGACACTGCTCGAAGCGATGGCGACGGGGTTGCCCGTCGTCGTCACCGAGGTCGGCGGGAACCCGGAGATCGTCCGAGACGGAGTCGATGGGCTCCTGTTTCCACGCGGCGATGCGACCGGCTGTGCGGCCGCGTTCCGCCGACTCCTCGCCGATCCGGAACTCGCCAACGCGATGGGACGGAACGGGCGGGAGCGGGTTCTGGAACGGTACCGGCTCGAACAGACGGTCGCCGCTTACCACCGGCTCTATCGCGAGGTGACGGGGCGATGACACTTCCCTCGACCGGAACTTCCCGAGTTTCCGCCACGAATCCGACGGTTTCCGTGGTGATGGCGGCGAAGAACTACGCCCGGTTCCTGCCCCAAGCCGTCGAGTCGGTGATCGCCCAGAGCTTCACGGACTGGGAACTGCTCGTGATCGACGACGGCTCGACGGATGCGACGCCGGCAGCGGTGCGGCCGTTTCTGGCGGATCGCCGGGTCCACTACCACCGGTCGGATCGGCTCGGCCAGCCGCGGGCGAAGAACCTCGGAGCCCGGCTGGCGCGTGGGGAATACATCGCGTTTCTGGATGCGGACGACGCCTGGCAGCCGACGAAACTGGCGAAGCAGTTGCCGCTCTTCTACAACCCGACGGTCGGCGTCGTGTTCTGCCGGCGTTCCCTGATCGACGAGTCCGGGAATGCACTGCCACCGCGTCCGACGCTGCCACCGCCGCGGGGCCGGGTCCTGGCGGAGATTTTTGCCCGGAATTTCGTGTGTTTTTCGACCGCCGTCGTCCGCAGAACCGTCTTCGACCACCTCGGCGGCTTCGACCCCGGCTGGGATCTCGCCATCGACTACGACCTCTGGCTTCGCGTGGCGACCCACTACCGCTTCGATTTCGTCGACGAGGAACTGGTGCTGTACCGGACCGGGCACGGGAACCTCTCCTCGAAACTGGCCGACCGGGTTGCCACCGCGGAGGCGATGATGACGGCGGCGATCCGTCGGGGAGCGGCGAACCACGTCCCGGCCGCGACGGTCGCCGAGGGGTACGCCTCGACTTTCCGGGCGCTCGGATACACCCTGCGCGGCCCGGAACCGGGAACCTCGGTAAGGTGGTACCTCCGAGCGTTGCAGTACGGCGGTAACCGACGGGAAGCGGTTCGCGGCCTCGCAGGAACCTTGCTCGCCTGGATCCGCGGCCCCCGTTCCGCCGGCACCCCCGAGAACGCCACCGCGAACCGGTGATCGGCCCCCGCAAGTGCCTGTGATCGTGCAGAAAGCATTCGGGAACGAGACTCCGCGTTTCCCAGTGCATCGCTTGGTTTGAAGTTCGGCGAAGATAGTAGCTCACTCGCTCCGCGAGTGAATGCGATTTCACCTCTCGAATCGCGAGTTGCATTCTCGGGACATGATCCCGTCACTCGCGGAGCGAGTGAGCTACTTTGCAGACTGCGTCCCTCTGCCGCGTTCCCCACTCGGTTGCGGCTCCCGGGAAGTTGTGGTACGGTCACATCGCCTCCGATCCGCATTTCTTCGCGGATCCGCACTTCGACCATCCCACCGGAGACACCATGCCTCGCAGACTCCTCTTCCTCGCCCTCGTGTTTTCTGCCACGGCCACGGCCCTCGTTCTCGGAGATGGCCAGGCTCAGGAAAAGAAGGACGACAAGAACCCGCCGAAAAAAGAGACGAAGAAACTGCCGACTCCACCGGTCCCGCCGACCGCGGGGAACATGAAGTACGGCAACCTCGAACGCCAGGTCCTCGACTTCTTCCAGGCCAAGTCCGACAAGCCGACCCCACTCGTTTTCTGCATCCACGGCGGCGGCTGGCGTAGCGGCGACAAGTCCAGCTACTACGGACAGGTCAAGACCTTCCTCGACAAGGGAATCTCAGTTGTCACCATCAACTACCGGCTGATGGAGCAGTCGAACGCCCAGATGGTCACGCCACCGGTCAAGGCACCCCTCGAAGACGCCGCCCGGGCCCTGCAGTTCGTGCGATCCAAGGCCGGCGAGTGGAACATCGACAAGAAGAAGATCGGGGCCACCGGCGGTTCCGCGGGCGGTTGCTCCTCCCTCTGGCTCGCCTTCCACGACGACATGGCCAACCCGAAGAGCGAGGATCCGGTCGCCCGCGAATCGACCCGGCTCTACTGCGCTGCCGTCAACGGTGCCCAGGTGACGCTCGATCCGAAGCTCGTTCGCGAATGGCTGCCAAACTACACGTACGGTGCCCACGCGTTCGGCTTGAAGAATCTCGACGAGGTGGAGAAAGACCGGGAAAAACTCGCACCGTGGATCAAGGAGTATTCCCCGATGAGCCACGTCACCAAGGACGACCCGCCGATCGGGCTCTACTACACGGGCACGAAGGGAGCCAAGGTTGGGGAAAGCCACCCCGACCCGACCCACTCACCGATTCTCGGGCTGAAGCTCGCAGAGAAGTTGAAGGAGAACGGGATCGAGGTGACCTTCCACTCGAACACGGATCCGAACAAGGATCTACCGACGGCGGCGTCGTACCTGATCGAGAAGCTGTCGAAGTGATGTGAGCGAAGAGGCCGGATTTCTCACAGGAATCAGCGGGCGACGGAACTGTCGCCCGCTGAGGTCTTGGTGTCAATTCCCCATCACGGTGTCGAAGGCCGTGCGGAGATCCTCGTAGCTCTGCGGGCGATCGTTGGGATCCTTCGCGAGCATCCAGAGGCACAGGTCGGAAATCACCTCCGGCAGGTCCGCGACTCGCTCGGAGGGTGGAACCGGCGGCGTGTTGATGTGTTGGAATATCATCTGGACACGGTTTCGGCCCTCGAAGGGCAACCGGCCGGTGAGAGCTTCGTAGAAGGTCACGCCGAGGGAGTAGATGTCCGCCCGGAGGTCCACGACGGACGCGTCTCTCGCCTGTTCCGGGGAGAGGTAGGCCGCGGTGCCGGCGAGTTCGGGACCGGTTTGCCCGGATGACGCCTGGAGAACCGGTGCTTTTGCAAGCCCGAAGTCGATGAGTTTCGCGGCACCGTCCGGCACGACGAGGATGTTGTCGGGTTTGATGTCCCGGTGGACGAGCCCCGCCCGCCAGACGGCTCCGAGGCCGTCGACCACCTGGGAAATCAGATACATCGCCCAGTCGATGGGGAGAGCGCCACCGGTGCGGAGCAGTTCGCCGAGGGCCCGGCCATCGACGAATTCCGTAATGAGGTATGGCCAGCGGGGGTCGAAACCGAAGTCGATGAATCGCACAACCTTGGGGTGCTTCACCCGGGCGAGGGCGGCCGCCTCGGTCCGCATCTGGCGGAGGGCCGCGGTCCGGTCGTAGACGTTCTCCCAGTTGACGATCTTGGCGGCCACCGATTGCTTGGTGTTCTCGTCTTCGCCGCGGAAGACAAAGCACGAGACGCCGCTGCCCATCCGTTCCGTGAGGACGAAAGGCCCGATTCGATCGCCCACCTGAGGGAGAATCGCCTCGGTGGGTGCAAGCCCATCCAGGGAATCGGAGCCCGCGTCGCGGTGATCATCGTCATCGGAGTCGGAATCCATCGGGAGTCCTCGCTGGGCGTGCGCGATGGTCTCCGTCTCGCCGCTGGTTCCGGCGCTGATTGTATCGACAACGTCATCCCGATCGAGGCCGGCAGGAGCCCCCCGAGATGATTGCCGTGAATCGTGGGCGAAATGGTTCATGGCCGTTATGCGACTCGCACCGGCACGGGGTGACTGTGGGCCGAACGAGCCGGAGGTGCCATCTCCGGTCCGCTCACAAAATTCTCCGCAACCGCTCGAGCATTCGCGAGAAAATTCTGTTCGAGCCCCAGCTGTCGACTTCGGGCTCCCCCATCGCCCGATCTTGTGGAGGAAAAATCACCGGAGTGCGGACCTGACCGATTTCGTCGTGTCAGCCCGCCCGGATGATCCACCCCCGATTTTCCAGTGTTTTTTCGCGGTGTCCGTTTCGATGAGCGGGGAGGGGGGAAGTTAGGAACTGTACCCGACCCCGCATCACAGGGAATCCTAGCACACGAGTTCCACCGGTGGGAATTTTCCGGCGAGGTATCTCAGAAACGGTTTCGCGGATAACTCCGTGCCGGTCGCGCGTTTGCAGAGCTCGCCTGCACGGAACCGTCGTCCGTGAGTGTAGATACGGTCACGCAGCCAGTTTCGAACCGTCGTGAAATCGCCCGACCGGATGGCCCCGGTCAGATTGTCCTCCCCGAGCTCGCGGCGGATCGCGTCGGAAAACTGGGCTGCGTAGAGGTTTCCGAGCGTGTACGTCGGGAAATACCCCAGCCCACCGAAACTCCAGTGGATGTCCTGCAAACACCCCTCCACGTCCGATTTGGGCCGCATTCCCAGTAGTTTCTCGAACCGCTCGTTCCAAACCTCGGGCAAATCGCGAACTGCCAAATCCCCTTGCAACAGTGCGACCTCCAATTCGAACCGCAGCGCAATGTGGAGGTTGTACGTCGCCTCGTCCGCTTCCACCCGGATGTACGAGGGCTTGACGGTGTTGATCGCCCGGAAAAAGTCGTCGAGGGGCACATCGTCGAGCACCCCGGGGAAGGCCTGCCTCAGTCGAGGGAAAAAGTGGTCCCAGAACGGTCGGCTCCGCCCGATCTGGTTTTCCCAGAACCGGGACTGCGACTCGTGGATCCCGAGCGAGCAGTACGACCCCACCGGAGTTCCGAAGTGCTCCGCCGGCAGCCCTTGCTCGTACATCCCGTGCCCGGCCTCGTGGAGGACGCCGAAGAACGCCTCGTTGAAGAATCGCGGGTTGTATCTCGTCGTGAGGCGGCAATCCCCGGGGCCGATCGTGGAGCAGAACGGGTGCGTCGTCGTGTCGAGTCGGCCGGCGGAGAAGTCGAAGCCGATCGCGACCGCGGCAGACTCGGCGAACCACCGCTGCCGATCGATCGGGAAATCCCGGGTCAGAACGTTCGATGCCGGTCGCCGTGCGTGAGCTTCGGAGATCGATTGCACCAGGGGAACGAGTTCCCGCGTCAGTTCCGCGAAGAGGGTGCGGATCGTCGCCGCCGTGGCCCCGGGCTCGTACTCGTCGAGCAGGGCGTCGTAGCGTTCCCCGCTGTGTCCGACGGCGTCCGCTTCTTCGCGCTTCAGAGCGAGGATCTTCTCCAGGTGCGGCTGGAACATCGGGAAATCGTTGCGGGCCCGGGCCTCCTGCCAGGCCTCCTGGGCCGCCGTCGTGACGCGGGCCAGTTCCTCGACGAGGCGGGGTGGAAGCTTGGTGGCCCGGGCGTAGCTGTGGCGCAACTCCCGGACGTTGGCCGCCTCAAGCGACTCCGGATTCGCGACGAAGTCGGAGTCTTCGAGAAGTTGCAGAAGTTCGCCGAGCTTCGGATCTGTCGCTTTCTGGTGCGTCAGCGTCGCCAGGAGAGCAAGCTGCTCTCCCCGGTGGACGGCCCCGGCGCGGGGCATGTAGGTCTGTTGGTCCCACCCGAGTGCGGACGAGCAACTCGAGAGGACGCCGATTTCCCGGGCCCGGCGGATGAGCTCGGTGTAGGCCTCGTCAAACTTCGACATGCATTTCCCTCGCGGTTTCCGTCATGATAGTCCTCGAATCTGCAGGTCCGCAAAAGAAGGATGCGGTCGAGCGATGCAGCAGAGGAGATGGGTTCTTCGGCAAGTCATACAACAACGGCAATGGCCGCCGATTACGGTGGTCCCCGTCGTTTCGCGAGGGGCCGATGGATTTCGAGAAGGAACTGGAGGCAGCGCTGGCTGCCGCCTCGGCAGCGGCAAAGTACGTCCTTGAGGAGTACGCCAACTTCACCCCGATGCACAATGCCCCCGCGAGCATCAGCACCCACGTCGACCGGGAATCCCAGGAGATCATCCTCCGCCATCTCCGCACCGCTTTCCCGGCCGACGGGCTGGTCGCGGAGGAAGCCACGCCCACACTCGCAACTGCCCCGGCCGATGCCCCGCGGACCTGGATCGTCGACCCGATCGACGGCACCCGCGGCTTCGTCATGAAGAACGGCGAGTTCTCCGTCATGGTCGGCCTCACGGTCGGCGAGGTCCCTGTCCTCGGCGTGGTCATCGAGCCCGTCCTCGACCGGGTGACCTACGCCGTCGCGGGTTCCGGATGCTTCGTGCGGATCGGCGGGGGGGAACCGCGACGCTGCCAGGTGACCGCCATTTCCGAACTTGCGGCATCGACGGCGGTGATTTCCCACTCGAAACCCGGGAAACCGCCGAAGCCGAGCATCGTCGCCCTCGCCCCGGCCAGGACGGTCGAAACCTTCTCCGCCGGGATCAAACTGGCGATGGTCGCCCGGGGCGAGGTGGACTTCTACCTCAACGAGTACGCGAATTTCCACGACTGGGACGTGTGCGCAGGTCACGTGTTGGTGGAGGAAGCGGGCGGGAAGGTGACGGAACTTCGCGGCGGCGTCATCCGCTACGGCCGCACCGGTGCCGGCCAACGCAAGGGCATGATCGCCAGCAACGGCCTGATCCACGACGCGATCGTGCAAAGGTTGAAATAAGAAGTCCCCGTGTAGCCGCGACGCGAAAGCGGAGCGCGATGACCGGCCCAGTCCCGCGCTCCGCTCATCGCGTCGCGGCTAAACGTGGAGTGATGGAGGTCGAATGGCGGGGACGTGGGATTACAAACGTGCCGGGTTGGATCTGGAGAAGTACGCCGAGACGATGTCCGGCATCCGGCCGCTCCTGGAACGGACGCAGGACAAGCTCCGCGTTGTGCCGTCACCGTTTCCCCCACGCTCCGGCGGCAAGGGAAGCGGCGGATTCGCCAGCCTCTTCGACCTCGACCCGGACGCCTGGCTCTTCCGACGACGCTACAAGCACCCCGTCCTCGTCACCTGCACCGATGGGGTCGGCTCGAAACTCAAAATCGCCGCACTGGCCGGGAAGTTCGACACCGTCGGTATCGACCTCGTGGCGATGTCCGTCAACGACCTCATCTGCACCGGCGGGGAACCGCTCGTCTTCCTCGATTACATCGCGATGCCGGCCGACGATCCGGACCTGACGCGGAAACTCGTCCAGGGAATCAGCGATGGTTGCCTCGAATCCAACTGCTCTCTGGTGGGCGGGGAAACCGCGATTCTGCCCGACTTCTACGCCCCCGGCGACTTCGACATGGCCGGCTTCTGCACCGGGATCGTGGAACGTGACCGCGTCATCGACGGCCGACACATCCAGGCCGGCGATACCGTCATCGGCCTCGCTTCGAGCGGAATCCACTCCAATGGCTACAGCCTGGTCCGGAAACTTGTCTTCGACCACGCCGGGCTCACCGTCTCGACACCCGTCCCGGAACTCGGCGGCACAGTGGGTGACATCCTGCTGACACCGACACGGCTCTACGTCCGCCCGGTCCACGCGGTGTTGCGGCACTACCCCGTGAAGAAACGCGTCATCCGCGGGCTCGCCAACATCACCGGCGGCGGCGTCATCGACAACCTCGCCCGGATCCTCCCACCCGGGAAGCGGGCCGTCCTCCGACGTGGCTCCTGGCCGGTTCCCCCGGTCTTCTCCTGGATGCAGAAGCTCGGCGATGTCCCGCAGGCCGAGATGGACCGCGTCTTCAACGGCGGCATCGGGTTCTGCGTCGTCTGTGCCCCGAGCTTTGCCAACAGCATCGTCAGCCAGTTCGAGAAAGAATCCGTTCCCGCCTGGGTCGTTGGCGAGATCCGCGATGGGGAAGTTGGCGTCGAGATCGGCTGACCAGGAACCGTCGTCGATCACTTCTTCGGCTTCGCGGGCGGCGGCGTCACCACGACCGTGATCGGGAACGACGGCGAATCCACGAGCGTGTTCCCCTTCGGGTTCTTCGGATCCTTCGAGAACGGCACCTGCCCCTGACACGAGACGGTCAGAGTGTACTCGCCCGGTTTCGTGCCCGGCTGGGTGCGGAGCGTGAAGCTCCCCTCCGATTTCGCCTCGGGAATCGTCGCATTCCCCGCCTGGATTGCACCCGGGAAACCCATCGGTGCCAGCGTGACGGGGGCCTTGAAGTCGGGCCAGTTCCGCGTCAGAATCGCCCGCAAATCGACGGTTTTCCCCGCCTCCACTTCGACTTTTTGCGGCTCGAACCGGACCGAGAACGGAGCCGGCTCCGGAAGGACGCAGATCACCTGCTCGCGTGTCGGTCGGCTCGTTTGCTGGTTCGACTGCTGGAGGACCCGCGTGTACGCTCGAACCTCCCGGCGAATCTCGCGGTCCCCGACCTTCCCCGTCGCGTACAGCTTGATCGGCCCCACAAACTCCGGGGCGTCCGCATCGGCCCAGAGCACAAATGGGGCCCGGGTTTCCGCGAAAATCGCGCTCGGAGCCGCATGTACCCCCCGCGGCAGGTTCTCCGCGGTGATCGTCACCGGGCCGTTGAAGCCGTCCTGTTGCTGGAGCACGATGTCGACGTAGGTCGTGCCACCGCGGCGGAGCGTGGTTCCCCCGGGGGTCTGGCTAGCCCGGTGGATAGCGGCGGCGAAGAAGTCCGGCGTCGCCTTCCGGATCGCGAGTACGTACTGGAACTGCACCCCGCCCCGGCCGTACCGATCCTGCACCAGCACCCGGTACTTCTGTTTCGCCCGCAGATTCGCGACGCCAACCGGGTCCCGGATGACGGCGTAGAACGCGTTGTGCTGCGGCCCGCCGTCGTCGAACTCCGCCACGCGATTCTCTTTCTCGTCTAGAATCACGACGTACGGATCCGCCCGCCCGGCGATCCGCTCGCAAAACACCTCGACCCCGTACGGCCCGTCGGCGTCCGGGGTGATCGTGAACCAGTCCGCATCCCGCGGCCTGTCGAACCGCCCCGCCACCACCGCGGGAATCGGCAACGTCTGCGCTTTCCCCGGCTCGTCGTTGGGTTCCACCTCAAGTGACACCGGGGTGTCAACGACCAGCATCGGCTGCGGGTTTGCCGGCTCGCCCCCGGGTTTGGGGACGTACTGGAAGCCCACGAGCCGGGAAGTCGCCGCCGACGGCAGCACACTGTGCGTACTCGGGTGCTCCGTGAAGCGGTACGCCCCGTGCTGCAGGATGTCCCCCGGGGCTGTCGTGGTTTCCTCGAAGGAATCGAGCGGAAGATCGCCCAGTTTCCACGCCGATGGCTTCGCCGAACCTCCGAGGTTCCGGCCATACACCGTGACCCTCGCCGGCTTCCCCGCCTGCAAAACCCGGGGAAAACACGTCTCGACGTGCGGCCGATCCGTGACCAGAAGCCGGTACGGGTACCCGCCGCGGAACGTGAGGTCCGACAGTGACACCAGGTAGTCACCGTCGTGCGAGGCGACGAAATCGACGAGCGGGTCCCGGCCAAAATGGTCCCCGTTCGACGCCACCGGCTTCCCGTCCGACTCCGTCACCGTCAGCGTCCCATCGAGTTGCGAATCGAGGTGCTGACCCTGACACTCGACGACGATCCGTTGCCCCTTCTTCGCCGGGAAGCGGTAGAAATCCTCGCGGTTCCCGTCGGTTTGGCCGTGCACCGCCGTGTTGACCGCGATCACCTGGGCCGACGCGACATCGTGATTCTTCCCCTTCTTGAGGATCTCCGACACTCCGCGGGAAACCAGGAACAGGCGGGGAGAACTCACCCCGTATTTCCCGACCACGCGAACGTCGTAGGTTCCGGCGGCGACGTCGCCGGCGACTTTGACGAGGAATTTCCGATCCTTGATGTGCGTCGCCGACAGCCCCGGGTGGTCGAAGACGAGCGTCTTCGCGTCATCGAGTTCCGCGCCGGCAACCTCGATCTCCACCGAAGTTCCCGCCGACGCCCCGACTGGGAAGATGCGGTCGAGCCGGGGTGATGGCAGATCCGCGAGGGAAACCGAGGCCGTGGCAGATACTGCCACCAACATTGCAACAAATCGCATCGGAGATCCTCGAACGACGGCAGAACGCCGCGATCTCGCAGGGTGGGAGTCGACATCTTACCCGATTCCGCGGTTCCCCGTCAAAACGGCAACGCGTTCGGAGCCAGGAATGCCTCCGGCGGCTCCGTTTTCGGAACCACCACGATTCCCCCCTCGCTGATCGTGAAGCCCCGCTTCCGGTCGAACTCGGGGTCGAAACCGATCACCGTGTACGGCGGCAGCTTCACGTCCTTGTCGATGATCGCCCGGCGGACCCGGCAGTACCGACCCACATCCACCCCCGCGAACAGGATCGAATCCTCGACCACCGCGAAGCTATTGACCCGCACGTTCTGCGACAGGATGCTCCGGAGCACCTGCCCGCCGGAGACGATACTGCCGGGGCAAACCAGACTGTCGAGCGCCACCCCCCGCCGGGCCTGGCCGATCGCCCCCTCGTTGGCGTGCACGAATTTCGGCGGCGGACCTTCCGGGTGGAACGTGCGGATCGGCCAGTGCTCGTCGTACAGGTTGAGCACGGGGTCGACCGCGACGAGGTCCATGTTCGCCTGGTAGTACGCGTCCAGGGTGCCGACGTCACGCCAGTAGGCGGTCGATTTGCGGTTCTCGTCCCGGAAGCGGAACGCGAAGACCTTGTAGGCCGCGGAAATCATGGCGGGGATGATGTCTCGCCCGAAATCGTGCCCACTCTCGGACCGGGCCGCGTCCTCGCACAGAAGTTCGAAGAGGAGCCGGGTGTTGAAGATGTAGATTCCCATGGATCCGAGCGCGTGCCCCGGGTCGTCGGGCAGACCGGGGGTCGTCTTGGGCTTCTCCTTGAAGCCGGTCACGCGGTCGTCGGCGTCCACATCCATAATCCCGAACTGGTCGCTTTCCTCGACCGGAATCGGGATGCAACCGACCGTCAGGTCCGCCTTCCGGGCGATGTGCGACTCGATCATGTGCTCGTAGTCCATCTTGTAGATGTGATCCCCCGCGAGGATCAGCACAAGGTCGGCGTCGTCTTTCTCCAGGGAATAAATGTTCTGGTACAGGGCGTCGGCGGTGCCCTTGTACCAGTTCTCGTCGATGCGTTGTTGTGGCGGTAGAACCTCGATTCCTTCGCCGAGTTCCGAACTGAGGAAGTTCCACCCCCGGCGGATATGCCGATCCAGCGAGCGAGACTTGAACTGCGTCAGGACCAGAACCCGCCGCAAGCCGCTGTTGATGCAGTTGGAGAGGGTGAAGTCGATGATCCGGTAAAGTCCGCCGAACGGGACGGCGGGTTTGGCCCGATCGCGGGTAAGCGGTTCGAGCCGGGTGCCGCGTCCGCCGGCCAGGATCACGGTGAGGACCTTCCGAATCATCCAGGCGTCCCCGGTGAGTTTGCGGTCACCCGCGAAAAAGGTCATCGTAGAGTGCGGCCCAGTGCTCCGCCACCCGGCGAGAGTCGAACGTGGCACTCCGAAGCTTGCCGGCTTCCCCGAGTGCAGCGGCCGCCTCGGGGTCCGCGAGCAGCTCCCGGGTCGCCGATGCGAGGGAAATCTTGTTCCCCACCGGCACGAAACGGGCCGCACTTCCCAGAATCTCGATCAGATCCGCGGAATCGACGGCGACCATCGGCTTCCCCGCTCGCATCGCCGTCACCGCCTCCTCCGCATCCCCCGGCTCGGTAAGCCAAACCAGATCCGCGGATTCCCGGAATCCTGACGGCTTCTCGGCGAACCGGATCCGCATGTCGTCGAACGCGACGCTGCGGGCGAACCGCTCCACGCGTTCCCGTGCGGGCCCGTTCCCCACCAACACGAGTCGGACATCGGGCAAGGCGTACTTCAGGACATCGAACGCCCACGCCGCCGCGAGTGCCGGCTCGACGGATTGGAACCGACACGCGCACACAATCACGCGGGTCGATGCAGGCAGCTTCGCAGAGACCGAGGTTGCCAAGGACGGAGGAGTTTCCGGCCCGGCCGCGGGTGGAATCACCGCGAGTTTCCCCGATTCCATCCCGAGCTGGCGCATTCGCTCCGCGGCAGCATGGGTTGGAACGACGACGCGATCCGCTGACCGCAGCGCTCGCCGGGTCAACCAGCCGACGGTTCCGGTGCCGACGGGCTCGGGATTTTGCACCACGAACCGGGGCGAAACCGCCGCTCGCAATCCGGGCACGGCCAGCGCCGCAAACGCCAACCGTGCCGCGAGCGGACCGACCGCGTGCACCACGGCCGGTGGCGGATCCGCAAGAGCCCGGCGGACCGACATCCACGACTGCGGATTCGCTTGCGGCTGAGCCTCCACGATCGCGAACCGATCGCGCGGCAGGAACTGGACGGATTCCGGGGACAGGAGAAGGATCCGGTGCATCACGCTTGTCAGTGGGTTCCCTCCGGCAGCACCCCGATGTACGGCAGGTGCCGGTGGTCGTCGTTGAAGTCCAGGCCATACCCGACCACGAACTTGTCCGGGATCGAGAATCCCACGAAGTCCGGCTCGAACGGGATCGTCTGCCGACCGATCTTCCGCAACAACACGCACGTCCGCACCGACGCCGCCCCACGATCCCGCAGGTGGGTCACGAGCTTGCTCAGCGTCTGCCCCGTGTCGAGGATGTCGTCGAGGACGAGCAGGTGCCGGCCGGTGATGTCCGGCAGCAGCGATCCCTCGATGCGAAGTTCCCCGGGGCTGGTGGCGTTCCCGCGGTAACTCGACGCCTTCAAGAGGCCGATCTGCAGGGGGAAATCGAGCTGCCGGACCAGATCCGCGAGGAAGATCAAACTTCCGGTGAGCACCCCGATCACGCTCACCGGCTGGTCTGCCAGCGTGGCCCGAATCTCGCCGGCCACCTCGCTGACGCGAACGCGAATCTGCTCGGCAGTGATGAGGACTTCCATCGACTCCTCGCGGGTTGGCGTGAGGTCGTCATTCAACGCAAACCCCCCACGCCCGGAAAGGGGCTCCGCCGATTGCGTCGAATTCCCCCACCGATGTCACACGGACCCGGGTCCAAGTGCCAATCCGCGATCCAGCGGATATTCTGGATCTACCGGAGTGACCACCCGAGGTGAGACCGATGCTCGTTGCCGTGGGATGCGGGAAGTGCTCGAAGCCGTTCCAGGTGGAGGAATCGGCGCTGGGAAGCACCGTGACGTGTCCGTGGTGCCAGGCGAGCGTCGCCGCGTTGCCGATGGCTATGCCCACCGCCCCCACAGGCTCCGCGAATCAACCGCTTTCCCTCGATCAGGCGGTGCAGTTGCCGAGCGACGCGAAACCGGATGTGTCTTCTCCGCCGGGGAAACCGCAGTCTCCGGCGAAGCTCATGCGGAGGGTCTTCTTTCTCGCGGTGGCGATGGCCCTCGCCGGGTTCGGCGGGTGGTTTGCCTCGCGGTACGGCTCCGGGAAGATTCCCGAGGGGGCGTGGCGCGATGTCTCCCCACCCGGGGGCGACCTGCGGATCAAACTTCCCGGCTCGCCGGAAGAATCGGAACTCCCCGCGGACAGCCGCTTCCCCGGACTCCTCGCCGGGAAACGCTTCACGGTCGACCGCTGGTACGAGGATGTCCACGTCTCCGTCGGCTGGCACGACATCGACCCGGATCGCGCGAAGAAAATCGACGACGAGAGTCTGCTCGCGTTTGTGCGCGAAGCCCGGGCCACACAGCTCGGCGGGAAGGCGATCTTCCGCGGAACCGTGCAGGTGGACGGCTTCCCCGGCGACGACATCGAGTACGAGACGCCCAAGGGCCCCGTCTTCGAACGGCTCATCTCCGCCCGGACCGCACCCAAGCCACGGATCTACATGGTCACGGTCTGGGGCGCGAACCAGACGCTCAAGGGAGAGGGGGGGAAAAAGTCCGTCGCCGACATCGCGTTCCCGTCGCTGTGGCTCAACGAGAAGGCCCGGCCGTGATCGACCCGGAAGGGAGAGGGGGATCGATGTCAGCGGATCAGCCCCGACCCCGGCGGGAGCGGCTGGCTCGCAAAGTCTTCCCACTCGCGGCGGACTTCCCGAAGCCCGTAGGCGCAGAGCTCGAACTGCTCCGAAAGCCGCCGCAGAACTGCCGCCTCGTCGCGGAGCGGAGCATCCTCGAACGTGCTCGCGATGTAGTACGACCGCTTGCCGAGGGCGGTGAAGTTGACCAGATGGTCCTTGCACGGCCGATTCTGCATCCGGTTGACGACGTTCGGGAACACCCCGGTCCAGAACAGGGCAAAATCCCCGATGTGGCGGTGGTATTCCCGCCTGGTTCGGCCCTCGGACGGCAGCGATTCTGCCTCGACGACCATATCCGTGAGTTCTTCCAGACGGTGCCCTTCCGCATCCCGAAGGCGATACACCGACTCGGTGTGGATAAATCGGGAGAGGAGTGAGGAGAGGTAGTCGATCAGGGGAGGGTCGACAACGCCCAGGGTGGTGAGGAAGGCGTGTTCTGTAAACCCGGCAAACATCCGCCGAAGCGGGTGGCCGGGGGGCGGGTCCCACATGGCCGAAATCCTCGCAATAGTGCACTGCGGGCGGTTCCCGCAGCCCACTGAACAATCTAAGCTCATCCTCCGTAGAAAGTCAACCGCGTCTCGGCAAGACTTTGCTCGGGGGAATTCCGAAAAAATCTTGCGATCGATCGAAACCCATCTCTTTCTCCCACGCTCCTGCATCTCCTCCCGGGCTCGGGTCGGGTAAAGCTAAATTTTCTCGGGGTAGCTCGCTCGACGGGAGGTTACTGCCAATAGCTAAGGGCTAACCGCTAAACGCTAGAATCAAAGGGTTTCGAATTCGAGTCTAGCGATTAGCGGTTAGCCCTTAGCTTTTGGATGACCACCCAAAGAATCTGGTTGTACCCCCGGGTCGATTCCCGAAACTCGGCCGTTGCCCGCGGATGCCCGTCCGACTAGGCTTGGAAATGCCTGCCGATCCTCACCTTCCTCTTTCCCTCACGTCGGAGACTCTGCGTCATGCTGTCCCGTTCCTTGGTCCTGGCTGGGCTGGTCGGCCTCCTCGCCCCGACCGCCCGTGCCGACGTGAAGATCCACCCGATCTTCACGGATAACGTCGTTCTCCAGCAAAAGACCAAGGCCCCGGTTTGGGGCAAGGCCGAACCCGGTGAGCAGGTCACCGTTTCCCTCAACGGAAAAGAATCCGTTTCTGGGACTGCCACCGCCGACAAGGACGGCAACTGGAAAGTTGTCCTCGACATCCCCGCCGCCGGGGCTGGGTACACCCTCACGGCCAAGGGCAAGAACACCGTCGAATTGAAGAACGTCGCCGTCGGCGAAGTTTGGGTCTGCTCCGGCCAATCCAACATGGAATGGTCCGTCAACGCGGGCGAGACGCCGGACAAAATCAAAAAGGAGTCGGCGAACCCGAACATCCGCCTCTTCACGGTCCGCAAGCGGACAGCCGCCGCACCCATCACCGACCAAAACGACCTCGGCCACTTCACGAAGTGGGTTGAGTGCGGCCCCGAAACCGTCGGCGGTTTCTCCGCGGTCGGCTACCACTTCGGCGCCGCCCTCCAAAAGAACCTCCCCGAAGGCACCCCGGTCGGCCTGATCCACACCTCCTGGGGCGGAACCCCCGCCGAAGCCTGGACCAGCCTCGAAGCCCTCGACGAGGTCCCGGAACTCAAGCACTACGTGAAGAAGGCCCAGGACACGTTCAAGTCCGTCGAGGACGGGATCAAGAACTACGACCCGGCCAAGGCGAAGGAGGCGTACGAGGCAGCGATGGAGAAGTACAAGTCCGCACTGGAGAAGTGGAAGCAAGACGCCGCCGCCGCGAAAGAAGCCGGAAAACCCGCTCCGAAGCAACCGCAAAAACCGAACCCCCCCGGCCCGCCATCGGTCGGCCCGCACACGCCGAGCTCCCTCTACAACGCGATGATCGCCCCGCTCCTCCCGTTCGCGGTCGAAGGGGCGATCTGGTATCAGGGGGAATCCAACGCCGGCCGGGCCTACGAGTACCGCACCCTCATCACCACGATGATCTCCGACTGGCGGGCCAAGTGGAACCGCGAACTTCCGTTCATGATCGTCCAGCTGGCCCCGTTCCTCGCGATCAGCAAGGAGCCGCAGGAAAGCGCCTGGGCCGAGCTTCGCGAAGCCCAGTTCCTCGCGACGAAGAAACTCCCCAAGGTCGGCCTCGCCGTCATCACCGATGTCGGTGACGAGAAGGACATCCACCCGAAGCCGAAGCAACCCGTCGGCGAACGGCTTGCCATCGCGGCCCGGGCCCTGGCGTATGGCCAGAAGGTCGAGCCGATCGGCCCGACCTTCAAGGAGGTGAAATTCGAGGGTGAAAAAGCCGTCGTTTCCTTCGATCACCTCGGCGGCGGGCTCGTCGCCAAGGGCTCGACCCTCACCGGCTTCGCCATCGCCGGCGAGGACAAGAAGTTCCACAACGCCACCGCCGAGATCAAGGGTGACACCGTCGTCGTCACCTGCGACAAGGTCGCGAAACCGACCGCCGTCCGCTTCGGCTGGGCCAACTACCCCGTCGTCAATCTCTGGAGCAAAGACGGCCTCCCCGCCGTCCCCTTCCGCTCCGACGAGTTCCAGATGGTGACGGGTCCGAAGAAGTGATGACGACCCACGAGAGCCGCGACCGCATGGCCGCGGCTCTTCCCCGCCTCGGCTCAGTCCTGCACGAAGTCGAGAACCGAGTCGAGATTGACCTGTTCCGGGGGAAAATCCTTTCTCGTCGGAACGCTCGGGTAGACTTCCGGGAATGTGAACTGCCCCGCCGACCAGTCCGCCGGCCACTCGTCGGGCAACGCCGACACCGTGAACCGCTGCTCCGGCCCTGGCGGGATCCGACGACCACTCGCATCGCGATACGGAACCCCCACCAGCACCCGCTTCCCCTCCGAGTCTGGCAGCACCCGTGTCGACACGACCGCCGCACAGTTGAAGTAGCGATACCGCAACCCGTCGATATTCTCCGCCAGTTTCCCGACCATCCGCTTGAGCAACCCCAGCATCCGATCCCGGTCCGAGGGATGGACAAGGTCCATCTTCGGGGCGACGAACGCCACTCGGGTAATCCCCCCCGGGCGAAGATCGTGCGGCAGAAACACCTTCGCCAGGTGCCGACCGACCCGTTCCAGCGGCGATTCCCCCGGATCCAGAACGTGGAACAGATCCCGGAGAATCTGCCGGTTGTCGTCGTACATCCCCACCCCCGCCGACAGCAGCATCGTCACGTCGACGAGCACGATTAGCGAGTGGCACGACCGCAACGCCTGCAGGAACGGGACGACGATCGTTTCGCGGTAGCGTTCGAATCGGTCGGCGAAAAGCATCAATAGTTCCGGATGCGATGCCCGTATCGCGGCCGGCAGGGGGGCGAACTCGGATGCGGAATCGAGCCCGGAAACGCGGGAATTCGCGAGGTTCTCCGCCGTGTCCGGCTTCGCCGCCGACCCCGCCGTGTCGAGCAGGAACGTCGACGGCGAAACCAGCGGCTTGTACGCGAGGATCAGGTTCGCGAGGGAAAGCTTGTACCCCCGGATGATGTCCGCCTCCGCCGCCGTCGGCGACGCGATCGTCGTCAGGTACGGCTCGCAACAGCGGCGGTAGGGCGTGTCGTTCGAGATCGTCGTGAGGATGTGGTCCGACCACGCCGCGAACGACCGACCGAGCATCGCCGCATCCGCAAGCCGCTCGCCGGGCAGATCGTAGAGCTTCAACAACGCGTCCGAGAAGGTCCAATCCGACCGCTCGAACAGGCAGGAAAACTGCGAGCGGTCGCGGGTCTTCTCCGGCCAGCGGCCCTTGTGGACGAGCGCGTCCCGGAACCCGGCGAAGTTGAAGCTCGACCACCCGCGGTCCGGAGGAATCACCTCGAACTTCCGCACCGTCGTCCCCCGCGGGCCGAGCACGAAGCGGTCGGAGTCGTGGTTTTCGAGATGGTTGATCAGCGACGTGAGCAGCACCGTCTTGCCGGCGTTGTACAGGCCGACGACGCCGACCCGGCACTCGGTTGTTTTGACACGCAACGCGGACATCGCGGATCCCGGAAGGAATTGACCGTTTTCCCATGATACGGAGTCGGTCACCGCTGACACGGGGGTGTCACTCGAAGCGGACGCGGTTGCCGAGCATCTCCGCGACCCGACGAACGGTGCGTCGGCCGAGGGGCCGGGCCGACATTTTAACCAGTTTCAACGGCCCTTCTGCGAGGGCGGCGGCCAGCGGAATCGCACCCGTCGCCGTGATCGGGTTCCGCGTGATGTCCAGAAACCGCAGCGTCTGGGCCAACCCCGACCGGGCGATCGCGACCGCCCCCGCGTCGTGGATCTGATTCTTCGCAAGGTTGAGGAACCGCAACTCCGGGAAGACGCAGGTGCGGCACATCCCAGCGACCCCGCGATCGGCGATGGCATTGTCGTCGAGTCGCAAGTGCGTGAGCCGATCCCACCGCCGCACCCGCGTGATCGCCAGCATGTCCTCGTCCGTGAGGTGACAGGATTTGAGGGACAGGCGACGCAGTGTTTCTCGAAGTTGCGTCGCCGGCAGAAGTGCCCATGTTTCAGGAGACAACGCGTCACTTCCATCGCTGGCGACTTCTTCGAGCGGAATTCCCGCGGGTGCCTCACCGAGCGCTTCGATGACAGGTGGAGAAAAGTGAACACGAAGGATTTTCAAGCTCCTGAGGAGACACGATCGATTGAGGAGGTGAATCGCCCGCGGCGGGGTTCCGAACCACAAATTCATTTGGACCACCATCGGCGGGAGATGCAACGACGTGATTTGAGATAAATGCGGGCTCGCGAAAACGGCAGCGTAGGTTTCCGAAATCGATTCCTGTGACCGGCCCCATGTGGTAATCGTCAGTTGCTTGACCCGGGCGAGATGTGGGCCTTCTATCTCCACGAAATCGTTGGGAGCACCTCGCACTTCCAGGCCAGTTATGGGATGCGTCTCGAATACTTCGCGACTTGCGTGGATCCTCCCTTGTGCTTCTCCGACCGTGAAATGGCCAACAAACCCGCGGGAGAACGTCAGGGATCCCCATTCCTGATTCAACTGGAAGCGATTGTCCACCACCGATGCGGCGTTGGAGGTCCATTCTCGCGTCGACTTCCGGAAGGAACGAATCCGTCCCCAGCTTCGCTTCCAACCTTGAAACAGGTGGAAATCGGGAAGAGATGTCCCGAACGCCCGGCAAACGGAACCGAGCCAGTTGGCATAGTTTTCACGGAACAGATCCACGCACCGGGACCAGATTGCGAAATGTTCCGCAGTTGTGGGCCGGAAACGGGACAGTTGAATGTGGGCGCGGATGAACTCGGCGTGGGCGGGGTCGCCGTTGTCGTCGAGCCAGTCCGCGAAGACGAGACGGGGGAGGTCGTCCCACGGGGCGGCGGCGATGGCGGCGATGAGGGCTTCGCGGTCGGTCATCCCATCACCGGGCGTTACCGGGGCGTGAGGAGCGACTCCTGCCGTTTCTCGTGGATCAGGCACTCGGCCGGGATCAGTTCTTCCGACCCGCCCGGCGGCACCCACGTCAGCCGGAGTTGCTGCCGACGCGGATTATTGCCAATCATGTCGATTTGGATCAGGATCGGCTTTTCGGAAAGGATTAACGTCACATCCTTGGAGGTCATTCGCTCCCGATCGCGGGGAATTTCGATCACCTGGACACGGTCCACGGTGAGGTTGGAGAGGTCGGAACTATTGAGGATCAGCTTGTACTTCCCGGGTCGGGGTGGGTACAGGTAGCCGGTCCAGCGAATGTTCAGGGTGGAACCGCGATCGATCCCCGCATCTTGGCCGTTGAAATCGAGCAGCGGGACGATCACGCCTTTGGTAGGTGTCACCTTCACCCCTTTCCGGTCGGTTCCCCAGGCATCCTGGATCAAGCCGGGTTTGTACTCGAAATTGTTGGACTTGAAGGCGAGTTTGGCCTCGGCTTTGGGGGTGATCGCGGGGATCTGGGAGGCGGCGGCCTTGGTGAACCAGTAGCGGGCGCGGAACTGGTAGGCGGCCTTGTCGTCGGGGGAGGTGGCGGCGGTCGCGGCGACGGCCCAGGCTTCGCCCACGGCGAACCCGCCATCTTCGGATTCGGCGAGTTCCTTGATCGCCGCCGATTTCAGGATGGGATCGGAGGACTTGGCGAGCCGTTTTACGCCGTCATCCCACTTGCCGAGGTAGACGCAGCGGAAGGTTCCGAGGGCGAGGTTCGCATCGGGATCGTCCGGGTTGAGTCGGAGCGGTTCGAGGGCATCCTTGGCGGGTCCGGCCCGGGTTTTGGCACGGCGGAGGTAGGCGATGTAGGCTTCGACGGCGGCCTGAGCCTTGACCAGGGTCACGATCTTCAGAGCCCGGCTGGCGTTCTGCAGGAGCTTGATCGCCGCATCGAAATTGCCCTTGGCGAGGGCTTTTTCCGCCTGTCCCTCGCAGAGGTCGGCGTAGGTTCGGGCCCCGGCGGCGGCGGTGTGGCTCTCGGCCAGTCGAGCCAGGGCGTCGGCTTTTGCATCGTACTCGTCGACTTCGAAGACTTTGGCGAACTGCCCGCAAACGGTGTCGATCTGCACGAAATCGCGGAGTTCCGTGGCGAGGCGAAGCGATTCGCGGAACATTCCGTACCGGAGCGGGGACTCGGTTTTTTCCGAATTCGCCCCCTTCAAGAGGAGATCCAGCAGGGCTTTCCGCCCGGTCACAGTGGTGACGGCGTACTTGGCCTTGTTCGTCTCCTTGATGGTGGCGAGGGCACCCTGGATGGTGCCTTCGTTCGGCACCGAGAGTCGGCGGACCACCGGCTCTTCCGGGATTGTCGTGGAATCGCTGAGCTTCAAGAGTGCCAGTTCGGCGGCGTCGTTTTCCAGCGTGTACCGGACGGCGACGTACTTCCCCTCGGGGGACATCGCGAAGCTGTCGATCGGCCCGGGGAGGGTGTCACGAGAGAGTTCGCGACCGGTGCGGCCGTTGAGGATGACCAGTTTGTCTCCGGAAACGGCGACGATCAGACGACCGCTTGCCGAGAAGCGGGGCGGGATCTTCCCGGTGATCTTGCCCAGCGGGAAGAGCACCTTGCCCGTCTTCAGGTCGACGGCGTTACCCCCGTTTTCTTCGTTGTCCGGGTAGTGGATCAGCATGACGCCTGCGGCGGGGTCAACGTCGGAGATGGGGCCGATCGTTTTGTCCGGAACCGAGACGGTGCGATCGACCCGGAGGGAATCGAGGTCGTACACAGAGAATTCTTCGCCCTGGCCTGCCCGGGAGAGGATCAGCACCTTTCCCGCTTCCGGAAACGCGGCCCCGGAGATCGTTTTGTCCTCGAAGGTTTGATCCCACAGCTTGCGACCGGATTTGGTGCTCCAGACGAGGATGTGCGAACCGTTCGCGGCGAGGAGGGTGCGGCCATCCGAGGAGAGGGAGAAGGCGACACCCTCGGCGGGAATTTTCGAGAGTTCGAAACCCTCGGCGGCGGGTCGGCCCGTTGTGAGGTCCAGGGATGAGAACCGGAGCGAGTCACCGTCCGGGATCCGTTCCAGGGCGAAGATCGCGCCTTCCCGGGCAGTCAGGAGCGTTTCCACCGGAGCAGTTGGCTTCGCGGTGGAGAGCGGACCGGCGGGGAGGAAGGTGACCAGCCGCGATCCGACAGATGCGATGATACGGCCCTGGGGGGTGACGGCAAAACTCCGGAACGGGGAACCGCCGACATCCGCGGGCGATCGCACCCACGCGACGTCGAATCGGCCGTCGGTTTTGGGGGTCGTCAGCGGGTTCTCGAAATAGCCGTGGTAGGCGACGAGATTAGACCCCTCGGCGACGGCGAGAACGGTTCCGTCGGCGGAAGCGGTGACACGCGTCGGCTTGGCGGGGATCGCCGCCTGGTATGTCGGTTTCTCCCGATGCAAATCGGTGAGCGTCAGGCCGGCCTCGTCTGCGAGGAGAAGCCGATCGGAGGCGAGGATTTGGACGCTGGTCGGTTTCTGGTCGCGGGCCAGTTCGCGGATCGCCCCGGTTTTGAGGTCCACGGTGGAGAAGGTGGTCGGCCCGCCAGGGGTGGCGGACCGATTCGCGAGCACCATTCGAGAGTTGTCCCGAGTCGCACCGATGCCGACCCCGGATTTGACCGAGAGTTTGTCGTTGAGGACCACTTCCTTCTCGAAGGCGGCACCGGTCAACCGGACGACGCGGTCGGAGTGGACCACGATCAGCGCGGCCCCGGTGTCGATGGCGGAGAAGGCGAGGAACCTCGGCGGGGATTTCGCCGGGCACGGGATCGTCGCGACCTGCGAGGAGGATTCGAGATCCCATACTCCGATGGTCGGGACCTCGGCCTCGTAGACGGCGGCGAACCAGCGGGCTTCTGCGTCGATGGCTCGCGGTTCGTCGAGGAGTTTGCGGTCGACGGAGGTGGTGGGTCTTGCGGATTCGCCGGTGCGGCCGTCGACGATGGCGATCGGCGTCGGACCAAAGATCGGGGCGGGGTACTGCAACACGAGCCGACCGCTGGCCGTCGGGGTCAGGGAAACCGGCACCGTGCCCGGCTTGCCGACCTTCGCGGAGAATTGCTCTTCCCCAAAAGTCCCGTCGAACTTCTTGAGAGTGGGTGCGTCGGTGGAGCCCGACGCGGGCACCGCGAGACCGTAGATCGACTTCCCATCCGGGCTGAGGGTGGGGAACTGGAGTGTTTCCGATTTCCCGTCGGCGACGGTGACCCGCCAGCGTTCCGCGACCATCCCGGGCCGGGTTTCGACGGGTTTCCCGGCAACTGAGGAGCCACCGAAGTCGTAGAGTCGGACACCCGGGCCGGGGCCAGTGACGGCAATTTTCGAGCCGTCGGCCGACAGATCGATCGCCGATGGCGGCGAGGGAAACGGGATGACGGCAACGAGGGCCCAGTCATCGACCCGCCAGACCTCGACGGGGCCAGCCTTGGAGATCGCGGCGAAAAAACTCCCACTGCTGGAATAGCGGGCCGACCCGGGAATGTACCCGGAGCCGAGGGTTTTCGCGACCTGGTTGGTGGTGATGTCGAGGACGGTGAGATTCTGCCGGGGTGGGGTTCCGACGGGGAAGCCGAGCAACGCCGCGTAGCGACCGCTCGGGGACCACGCCTCGATGGCGGTGGCCGGGGTCGCGAGGGGAACCCGGCTTCCCTCGCTACCGTTGGCGTTCCACACCACCAGCTGCTTGTCGCGGGGGATCAGCGAGAGAATCCGTCCGCCTCGCGGTTCGAGGGCAAGAAAACCCTGGGCGAGCCCCGTCAGGGGGGTGATATCCTTGCCCGATTTCAAATCCAGCACCCGGGCCCGGCGAGGGCCATCGAGCAGGAGACGCGTCCCGTCGAGCGTCAGCATCATCCGCGAGTAGTCGGAGGCGGCCGATTCCGGAAGCGGGATTGGATCCGCCGGCTTCCCGTCCGCCATCGACCAAACGCGAATCTGCGACTGCCCCAGACCGTACGAGAAGGCATTTCCGTCGCGCCCAGGAACAGCGATACACGGATGCTCGTGCTCGGTGAACTTCGCCACCGTACGCCCCGTTTCCGTGGACAGAACCAGGCCGAGACCGGGGTTGCCGGTCGAGGCGAGGAGGATCGATTTGCCATCGGGGGCGAAGCGGGCTGCCCGTGGCTCCGACTTCCCCGTCAATTCCTCCGGTTTGACGGCCCACACGGATCTCGCCGTAAACAGCGGGGTGGGAAGCGAGGTCGACACCGGCACTTCTGGCGGTTGGACCGGCAGTGGCGGGGGTTGCTGGCCGTCCGTCGGGGAGGTGGTCGGCGGAGGCTGTTCCGGTTCCGTGGTGGGAGCGATGGCAAAGGGAAGCTCGAAGGGGCGAAGGAAGTAGACCGCCAACCCGCCGGCCGCCAGCAGGAACATCCCCGCCAGGACAACGACGGTTCCGAGCGAGATTCCCCGACTGCCGCCCCGGCTGCCAGCACGGAGATCGTCCCCGAAGGTCAGCTGCGGCTCGACCGGGGCCGGGGCCGCCATCCCCGGCGGGCGTGCCGGCACCGCGCGGGCCATCACGGGCATTCCCGGAACCGCCGGGGGATGTGCCAGCGGCGTCGGTTGTGCCATCGCCGAGGCCGTCGTGAGCCCGGTGTGCACCGCTGGCGAGACAGCCGGGGTCGCGGTGGCCACGCTCGCCGACACCGGCACGCCCAGAATCGCCGCTGCCTCACGCTCCTGGTACGGCGTGATCGTCGCCTGCTTCCCCTCCGGCATGATCAGGTCGAGCCACGCGGTCTGCTCGATCGGCCGGGTGCACGCAATCGCCAGGTGGGCCAGCAGCCCCGTCAGCCCGGCGTCCTGGGCATCCCAGAGTTCCCGCATCAACCTCGACTGCCGGGGGGCCTTGAAGTCCGCCTCTGTGAAGAGGACGTTGTCCCCGGTGTCGTACTTGTCCCACAGCTTCGGGCCGCAGACGATGAGCCCCCGCAGAGCTGTCGTCACCACCAGGTGTGGGAAGCGGTCAAGGTCGCCGGAATAGACGTGCTTCGCGACCCGGTCCGGATGCTGGTACGACGGGTGACCGTACTCCGCCGGCGGCCGACCGGAAAGAGCCGGCACGAACATGCCGTCGTAATCGACCAGCCGGACGCTCAGAAGGGATTTCTGCGTTCCCGGAACGAGGATCACGTTGCCGTGCTGGATGTCCGCATGGGCCAGGCCGCTCTCGCGGAGCCGGCGACACATCCGACCCCATACCGCCATCAAAGATTCGAGAACATTCAACCGGCCGAGGTTCTGGGAAACGAACTCGTTGAGCGGGAATCCTTCCACCCAGGGCATCTTGAGGATGGGGAATTCCCCGCCGCGAACCCGGAGCCCCTCGGGGAGGTAGGAAAATCCGACGCAGAACGGGAGCGCGGCCTGGGCGAGGTAGTGGTCGATGGCGGCGTAGCGGTCCTGTAACCCGGGAACCGGCCGGGTGAAGCACTTCACCGCCCAGTCTCGACCGTCTGCACCGTGGATCCGGTAGACGTCGGCAAAGCCACCGGAACGAGGCAGGGGCACGCCCAGCGGCCCGACGTCGATCGAGCCCGCCGCCAGGTCCGGATCCGAGAATGCGAGGCCCGGGTTCTGGACGGCTTCGTTGATGTCTTGCGGAAGGGGCCAGTTCATGAGGGCGTCTCCACTCGGCGGGCGTGATCGAGACGGACGCGAACCGCTGTCGAATCGTCATCGCGGAGGACATGGCCTGTCCGCAAGGTTTGCACCCACGATCGGAACTCGGCCGGTGCCGGGTCCGACAGGACATCGCTCAACCTCCATGCCGGGGATCGACCCTGGGCCGTCTCGCGGAGGAACCACTCCGCCAGCCCGTCCGTGAGCAGGAAGAACTCATCGCCAATCTCGGCCCGACCGGCAAACCACTCCGGTTCCGGCCCATCCATCGTCACCGATCCCACCAGAGGCGGCTGGTTCCCGAACCGCTTCGGATTGTCGATCGGGAACGCCGTCACCAGCTCGCCGTCCCGAAGCTGGAAGACGCAGCTATCTCCGACTGCGACGGCTTTCCACGCGGCCCCGGCTCCGTGGGCGGACTCGCGGAAGGTTACCCCCAGCAGGGTCGCGAACGCTCCTTCGGCCTGCTTTTCCTCGGCGTACCAGGCCACCGGACCCGCCCGGGAACCGCCCGGTTTTTCGGACGGAAACTCGGATCGGGCGACGGCCAGCCACTCCGTGTAGGTTCCCGGTTCTGGCGGCGATTTCGCAAACGCCGTCGCCAGGTGCCTCGCCCAGGGGCCAGACCGCCAACCCTCGCTGGCCCCATCGGCGATGGCGAACCGGAACGAACTCGGATTCGCCGCACAGGCGTCCTCGTTCTCGTCCCCACCCGCCCCAGACTTCGGCACCGACGCCGCTGTCCAGAAAATTTCAAACCCACGGCTGGGCATGAGCGATACCAATCTTGATCCGAATCCGGTCAGGCCACATGGCCGACACTCTGGGAGGGCAAACGCTTTACAGATTCCATGATCGACGAAAAACTCTCCGCTGGAATGAACTCTTCAAGGCTCAGCACCCGTCCGTCGTCGTCGGAGTAGATCGAACATCCCAGTGCCTTCTGAACGAAGGCGGCAAAACCAACTCCCGAAGGGATATACCCCATCGCGAGATACGGACACGTTAGAAACCCTGATCTCAACACGATCGGCCAGTTGTCGGCGATCCCGATAGTCTGAGACCCTCGAACGGCAGGGCGGGCGGGCAACTCGACCCGAACTTGAAGCGACTCTGGCATATTCGCGTTGTAACGCTGCAACAGATCCAGGCACTCGTCGGCTTGAAGTTCCCGGGCAGGGCTCGATTCTTCAGGAAAACCGAAGAATCCGACCCGGACATTGTGGACGAAGCTCATGGTCGGTCCTCGATTCCTATTCCTTTCGTCAGGACACGCCGAATTCGTTCCGCAAGCGAGGGAGCAATCTGCGGATCGTTTCCATCAGCTGCTCTGCGAACCGAATCCTCCAGGATCTCTCTCGCTTGCGGAGAAAGGTGGGGATTCCCACGCGACCGGAGCAATGCATCGGCATGGCGCCAGGAAAAGTGGCGACCCGGACTTTGGTACTCCGAGAACTCGTGAGCGATCACCGCCTCCATCCGGATTTCGATTGTCGCGGTTCTCCAACTTTCGAGGTCAAGTAAGCCGTCGTCGAGAATCCCCCCATCGACCAGAATTCCTCGTCGTTCGACCCTCAATCGACCAAGGGCTTCCAACTGCCCCTGACGTCCCGGTTTGGTGTTTCGCCCGCCCTGTGCCGTTTCAAACGTGAACGGCTCTCCGGTTCGGTGAATCGCCAGTGGCCCCGATTCACGAATTCCCCTCAACTCGGGTGGCACGCCGAGACGCGTCATGACACGACGGGCGAGGTCCGTGAGTTCCGTTTGGCGATGCCCGTGAAGATCCTCGAGTTCGTAGGCAGCCAACCTGTGACTCGGCTCGGTCATGCCGCACCAGAGTTTACCGCATTCCCGTGGTGACGCGGGTTCCGATGTCGAGGAATCGCACGACCGAGGTCAGGTCCGCGTTGAGGACCAGCCCCCGGGCTCCGGAGGCGAGCTTGTACCCATCCGACCGGGCGGCGTCGGCGAGCTTGGTCGGAAGTTCGCTCGACATTCGGAAAAGCAGCTTCTGGTACGTGTCTTCGAGCTTCTCTTCGTCGGCCGGGAAGAACACCGGCGGGGCGGGCTCGGACGAGAGAAGCAGGTTGAAGACGAGCACGTTTCCGTCGGACGTTGCCAGATCGTGAACCCGTTCCACAACGGGAAGCGGATTCGCGTCGGAGGGCCGGCCATCCGTCAGGTTCAAGATCGTCGGCGGGAACGATCCGGGGTGGCTCTGAATGAACCGCTTGATGACTTTTTCCGCCATCTCGAACACGCCGAACATCGGTGTTTTCCCGGCGGCGGTGGCGTCGAACCAGACCGGGAACCGGATCGGCTGCGGAACGAGTTCTCCCTTCCCGTTGTCGACCAGCTTGCTCCGCGTCTCGATTCGCAGGGGCTTGTCGGCCACCTTGCTGATCGGCTGCATCACGTCGTCAGGGATTGAACCCCCGAGCCCGGCGACGAGTTCCGCGCCGTATCCAATTACCCCGAGATGGAAGTAATCCCGCACGCCGGTTGCTTTCGCGGATTTCAAAACGAGGTTTTGAATCAGCCGGTTGACGGCATCGGCGACGCCGTCGGCCTTGCGCTTGTCCGCCTGCCCGGCAAAGGGTTGACCCATCGACCCGGACTGATCGATGAGGATAAGAATCCCGGCCGGGTTCGCCCGGGTGATTTCGGCGGCGTACGGCATGATCTGCGTCTGCTCAGGGGAAGAACAGTTTCCCCAAGTTTACCCGATGCGGGCACTTTCGGATACTCTTCTCTCCCGAACACGGCGGCCGTGCGGATTGGGCACCTGACGGGAGGGCGAGGCTCCCGCCGAGCCGAAATTCATCTGACGGGAGGGCGAGGCTCCCGCCGAGCCGGAAGTTTCGCCCGAAATGGCTTCATCTGACGGGAGGGCGAGGCTCCCGCCGAGCCGGAAGTTTCGCCCGAAATGG
>CAZKIQ010000015.1:95659-112138 GCA_964552815.1 uncultured Alcaligenaceae bacterium
CTTCATCTGACGGGAGGGCGAGGCTCCCGCCGAGCCACACTTCCGGGGTGAGGGAAGCCGTTTGGAGCGGGAAGTGCGGCTCGGCAGGAGCCTCGCCCTCCCCCTCCCAGACGCCCCAACAAGAAAGACACCCTCCCGAACAAGACACGACCTCTCCGTCCCCGTTTGGATCAGCCGGCGAGCAACTCGTCGAGCAGTTTCTCGAACTTCGCCTCGATCGCGGCCGTCGAGAAGTTCGTCGAGTATCGCTCCCAACCGCGAGAAATCTGCGACTCCCGCACTTCCGGATCGGTCAGGACGGCGTCGATTTGGTTCGCGAGAGCGAGCGGGTTCCCGTCCGCGTATCGAGCACAGTCGGCGGCGGTGTACGGGACCGCTGCGTTCGGGACCGCCACCACCGGCACCCGCAGACCCATCGCCTCGATCAGGGGGACGCAGAACCCCTCGTGCTCGCTCGTCACCAGCAGCACATCCGCGGTGAGGTACAACGCCTTCAACTGCGCGACGGTGATCGCCCCCGTGATGACGGTGTGCCCGCCCTGGCCGCTGTTGCGAATCAGGTCGTGGATCTCGCCGGCGTACTCGGCCACCGGCATCCCCCCGACGATCAGCAACCGGGCCCGGTCGTCGTACAGCTTCCGGTACTCCGCAAATGCTTCCACCGCCAGTGGGATGTTCTTGTTCGGAACGAGCCGGCCGACCAGAAGGATGTTCGTCGTCCAGTCGTCGATCCCCGCGACGGAGCGGTGGTCGGGCTCGGTGCGGAAGAGGTCGTCGGACTGGTGGAAGGGGGGCAGTTCGGCGACAGGAAGTTCCGGTGCGACGGCCGTAAAGTCGGCGGCGTTGTACGCGGAATCCGCCCAGATTTTCGCACCGAGCTTCGCCAGCCGGGGGATCTGGTCGAGGCCTTCCTGGCACCCCTCCGCGATCTTCGGATTCCGTTTCGCGAAGAATCTCGGCGGGGTCACGTTGTGGTACTTCACCGCCTTCCGCCGGCACGGGAGTTTCTCCATCGCCCGCACCGCCGGCTCGCAGCCGATCGAGTGGTGGTAAATCAGCACGTCGTCCGGGGAGCGGAGAACTTTCGGAAGCTCGTTGAGGCCGCGAACCGGCTCGTTGACGCGGGAATTCCAGGCGAAGAACTCGACATCGTACCCCCGCTTGCGGATGATCCGGGCCATGCCGAGCACGTCGTTCCCGACCGCGTCGCCGTCCGTCAGGGTGGGGAGGGCGATTCCGATTCGCATGAGAAACTCCGAAAATCCTGGAATTCGAGGTGGTTCCGGGCCGGTCGCCGCTCCATCAGGCGGGCTTTTCCTGGGTTTCGCTGGTGGAACCCGGGTTCCCGGCATCAAGGAACCCGTGTCGCCGCAGGGCCCGGGCGAGGGACTTCCCGGCTTCTTTCCACGTGAAGTTGCGAGCCCGCACCGCCGATCGCTCGCCGAGCCGCCGGGCTTCCGCCGGGTTCGCGTACACCTCTCGCATCCGCGCGATCAGCGACTCGTCCGACGGTTCCGCCCAGTTCCCGGTGTAGATCGAGTTGTTGACCGGCGTCAGGGCATAGTCCACCGCATACCCGAGGGTGGGTTCGAAGAACGCCGTCAGGCCGCTGTAGTGGGGCGAAATCAGCGGCCGACCGCAGGCCATCGCCTCGATCAGGTGCAGGCCAAATCCCTCGCCAGCGGAGGCGTTGACGTACGCCGACAGGGAGCGGTACCAGTCCGCGAGTGCCCCGTGCGGCAGGACACCGCGGAGAATCTCGATGCGAGGATCGTCGTAGCTCTCCACGGAGGGGGAAGACGGCGTGATCTTCACGCGGAGCCGGACGTTTTCTTCCGTCGGGAACGCGGCCCGGAACAGATCGATGACTTTTTGCGCGTTCTTCCGCAGCCCGCCCGCCGCGAGCGCACCCGCGGTCCCGAAGGTGCAAACGCCCGGCGTCGGGGAATTCCCGGGGTTGAAGACGAGCGGATCGTACCCGAGCGGTGCCACCTCCATCGGTGTTTCCACTCCGCACGCTCGGAAGCATTGGACCGCCCACTGGCTCGGCACGATCACCAACCCCGCCCGGTTGAGCACCTCCACCCACGCCGGCTCCAGCCGATCCGTCTCCCACATCGTGAAGATCGCGGAGCCACGGTCCGGGTTGAAGCGCTCCGCCAGAAACGGCGGCGAGATGATCAACTGCGGGATTCCCGGAGCCCACCCACCGCTGGGCGGCATCATGTTCGGCGGAACCAGGTCCGCCCGCACGACCCCCACCTGGTGCAGGCGGATGTCCGCACCGATCGACGGCAGCCCCTTGAGGATCGCGTAGGCGAGGTAGTCGTACCCCGTGATCGCCCGGAGATCCGCGGAGAGGTAGAGGAGTTTCCCCCGCGTCGGCGGCTTCCGTCCGACCCGGCCACGGTCCAGAAGCGGGCGGTCGTCGATGGGGTAGGCCAGCACCGGGGAGAGGACGGTGCGGCCCGATTCCGGCACGTTCGCGGCCGACCACTCCGCCACCGCCTTGGGGGTCAACCGTCGGGGGACACGATCGGAAACGCGCGTCGTCGGCGTGAACCAGACCACCGGCGGGATCGGCAGTTTGTGCGGGTTTTCCTCGGATTCCTCGGTCGATTTCTCCAGTGACATCCGATTGTCACGGATCCCGTTGGCCATCGCCGTCGCCGCCTCGCTCTCCGCCGCCTCGCTCTCCGCCGCCTCACGCTCCGCGGACGACGCGGTGTTCTTCGCCGTCGCCGCCTCGAACGCGTCGTAAGCGTCGTACACCTTCCCGCCGACCGCCTGCATTCCCGGGTCCGACTTGGTCATCGCTGCGAAGTGGTAGAGGGCATGCTCGGCGAGTTCCACCCCCGGGGGAAGCGTGACAACGTACTGACACTCGGTCGTCGCCATCGCCTTCGCGATCGCGGTGGGAAGCCCGGCGGAGACGGAAGCCCGGTGGATCCGCACGCGCGGGTCGGGGCCGAGCAGCGCATCGAGGTGCGGGGTCAACCCGGACGGCCCGGCGGCGCAGATGAGCATTTCCCAGTGCGGGTAGATCTGCCGACGCACCGAGTGAGCCGCCAATCGGGCCTGGTCCAGACGCGTCGGTTCCACCGGAAGCAGCACCGCGATCGGCGGGGGGTCGACCATCTCGTCGCAGGCCCGGGCGACCGCGTCCGCCTCGTCCGTCGAGAGGGAATGCCGCCGCCACCACGCCGCGTCCATCTCCTCGGTCGACCCCATCCGCATCTGCCGGGCGTCGACGAGGCCCTTGAACAGCTTGGAGGTAAACTTCCGGAATTGCCCGGTGAGCAGCATCCGACCGCCGCGAAGCAACACGGGGCGGACGCAGTGGTACGCCCGGATCAGCCGAAACTTTTCCTTCACGGCCCGGGCCAGGGCCACCGACCGCGGGACGAGTTGGATCGAAAAATCGTCGATTGCGAGGTTCCCCTCCGCCCGGTGCAGTTCGAGCCGGACCCCGCGCGACCGGCGGTTGAGGAGGATCATGAACCGCTCGTCGAACCGGCGATTCCAGGCAAAACTTTCGCGGGCGGCCGGTCGCGGGTTGGTATCGGCGGCATCAAAGACGAGGTCGGCCCGTTTCTGGACCGTGAAGCGTCCCTCGGACCGCACCGCGATCCGCACCTCGTACCACCCCGGTTCCAGGTCGGCCTCGATCGAGAATCGGACGAGAGGTGCGGTCGCGTCCCAGCCATCGACAGCCGGCGTGAGCCCGGAGCCGGGCACAAGGTCGGCGACGGTCAGGTGGGTCACGGTGCGAGGCAGGTTGGAAAGCGTCGTCGGCACGCCGGCACTCCTTGCCGCGGGGAAGACACATCCGGTGTCGGTGGAAGATGGCGGATAGCGTCGGTTCTCCTGAGGCCAAAATCAACCCCAATCGGCGGCGGACTGCTCAAGCCAAGCCGTCCGGGCGTGGCTTGGTGTCGAACGCAGTTCTCGAAGATTGATCTCGTCGTCCCTTTGCCGGGACATGTGGAGTCGGGGTTGGAAGCGGGTGGTTCGAAGGTCGCGGGCCAGCTGGGGCAAAAATCCCGAGAAATTGCGACTTTTGCGACGCACCTCCGCGTGACAACCCGACTAGCGCAGGTTAGAGTACCCGCAAGACCGGGTCGCTGGGTGGGCGATCGCGGGTCGGTCACACCAGAATCCCGCCTGTCGGAATCGAGGAGCCGGACATGAGCATCATCCGCGTTGGGCTGACGGAAACTAAGGGGTACTCGGAAGGGTACGAGGCGATCTTCGGGAAGAAGGGGTCAACCCCGGCGAAGAAGGCGACGGCCGAGAAGAAGGCTCCGGCGAAGAAACCGGCAGCGGCGAAGAAACCGGCCCCGGTGAAGAAGACAGCGAAGAAGAAGTGAGCCCGGCTGAGCGTGGACCAGAAGCGATCGAGCCCGCCGAGAATTCGGCGGGCGCGGTCGCTTCTTCGTGGCCGTTTTGTTCGGACCCGACGGGGGCTGTTGCGGCGGCGGGTGCGGGCCCGTTTTCGGGGGAAGTGCCGACTTCGGAATCATCCCCGAGGGCGGGCCGGACGCGGACGGTTTCGGTTTCGTCAGAGGTGTCGTTTTCGGGCCGCTCGAAGGGGGACCGCTGGAAGCGAGGGCAGCTCCGGACGGCGGACCGGATTTCGCCAAGACTGACGACTTCGGAGCGGGCATCGCCCCGGATTTCGGTGCGGGCTTGGGAGCCGCTTTCTTCGGCGGGGCCGCGGGGACGCCGCTGATCTCTCGAAGACGGGTCCGGGCACGAGACAGGATCGTCCCGATGGTGTTGACCGGAAGTTCGAGTTCGGAGCTGATTTCCTCGTAGGTTCGGCCTTCGAGGTAGAAGAGCCGGACGACTTCGCGTTCCTGGCCGGAAAGTTTGCGGAGAAGTTTTTCGACTTCCTCCAGGCTCTCGACACCCTTCTGGGCCGCGATGTTGTCCTCGATGGCTTCGGCGGAGTGTTTGCCGTCGGCTTTTCGACCGGTATCGCGGGTCTGGCGGCGGTTCAATTCGTGGACGCTGATCCGTCGCGCGATCACCGTGAGGTAGGTTGCGAGGTTGGCGTTTCCGCGGAACTGCCGCAGGACTTTGTAATCCTCGGCGACGATCTGGAGGAGGATCTCCGCGGCAATGTCCTCGACGTCGGCGGGGTCGAGGCGGGCGCTGCGGAGGTGGGCGGTGTACTGCACCACGTGGTAAATCATGGCGAGGAAACGATCGACGAAATCGTTCCAGGCTCCTGGCTGCTTGGCCAGACAGCGTTGCAGCAGGTCGCGGTCGATGGGCAAAAGTGCCACGGTGATGACTCCGGAGAGGCCGGGTCGCCCGGCGAGTCGGGCGCAGGGGGAGCGGCCACGTCGCGTTCCCGGGTCTGGAACACTGCGGCTATCTTACCCGCCCGTGGGAGCAAGTCCTAGAGTCTTCACCGGGAAGGGCCACATTTCGCCGACCGACCTGACGGAACATTCCCATCGTGACGAGAATTCCGGGGAGTTCCGGTTGCGCGGGCTCACCGTCTGGGAGTTTTCCCCGGGTGGAATTGTCGGGAAATCGCAGACATCCCTCGCGCCATACGATACCCTCTCCGGCCGAGTCGGGAGAAAACGTCCGACCGGGCCGTATCTCCGGAGGTGTCCCTGTGGGTGTCGTGGTGCAGAAGTTCGGCGGGTCCAGCGTGGCCAACGCCCAGCGGATCGTCGAGGCCGCCCGGAAGGCGATCCGGGCCAAGAATGCCGGCAACAAAGTCGTCGTGGTTGTCTCTGCACGGGGCGACACCACCGACGACCTCATCGAGATGGCCCGGGAAATCTCCGAGAAACCGCCGGCCCGCGAGATGGACATGCTCCTCGCCACCGGCGAGCAGATCTCCATCGCCCTCACCGCGATGGCCGTCCACGAGCTCGGCGAAAAAGCCATCTCCTTCACCGGCCCGCAGATCGGGATCGTCACCGACAGCACGCACACCAAGGCCCGCATCAAGAAGATCGCCACCGACCGCATCCGCGAGGCCCTCGACGGCGGGAACATCGTCATCGTCGCCGGTTTCCAGGGGATGGACGAGGGTTTCTCGATCACGACGCTCGGCCGGGGCGGCTCTGACACCACCGCCGTCGCCCTCGCCGCCGCCATCAAGACCGACCTGATCGCCCGCGGAACCCCCGACAAGGTCGAGTGCGAAATCTACACCGACGTTGACGGCATCTTCACCACCGACCCCCGCGTCGTGCCCGAAGCCCGCAAAATGGACGCGATTTCCTACGACGAGATGCTCGAGATGGCGAGCATGGGTGCCGGGGTCATGCACTCCCGCAGTATCGAGTTCGCGAAGAAGTTCGACGTGCCCCTGATGGTGCGGAATTCGTTCTCGGACGCGGTCGGGACGTGGATCGTGCCCGAGGACGACTGGATGGCGGAGGTTCCGGTGTGCGGTGCCGCCCTGGCCCGCGACGAGGCTCGCATCGTGCTGGATGGCGTGCCGGACCGGCCGGGGGTCAGCCACCGCATCTTCTCCGCCGTCGCCTCTGCCAGCATCGCGGTCGACATGATCGCCCAGTCCGTCGGGGAAGGGGGCAAGGCGACGATCGGCTTCACGGTTCTCCGAACCGACCTCAACAACGCAATCGCGGTGCTGCAACCGATCGCCTCGGAACTCGGTGCGACCGTCCGCGGCGTCGAGGATGTCTCGAAGGTGTCGGTCGTCGGGGCGGGGATGCGGTCGGTCACGGGCGTCGCCGAGACGATGTTCGCGGCCCTTTCCGCGGCCAGCGTCAACATCAAGATGATCACCACCGGCGACATCAAAATCTCGGTTCTGGTGGACAAAAACGACGGCGTCAAGGCCCTCAAGGCGGTCCACGCGGCGTTCACGCTCGACGCCACGCGGAAGGGGGCGGGCCTGCCGGTCACCGGGAACGGTTCGGGAACTTTCGCCTTCAAGCCGCGACCGGCTCCACTGGTCGACGACAGCACCCGCGATCTGCCGAGCGTTGCCGCGAAGCTCGCCGGGATGGAAGACATTCTCGTTTCGGATGTGCAACTCAATCCGGATCAGAGCCGGATCACCGTCTTCGACCTGCCCGATCGGCCGGGGGCGTGCAGCACTGTCTTCAATGCCGTCGCCACCGGCGGGGTGATCGTCGACACGATCGTGCAGAACCTGACGGGTCCCGGGCGGGCAGAGCTCTCCTTCACGGTTCCGAACGCAGACCTGACGCGGGCCCTGAAACGGACGCAGGATGTGGTTCGCGAAATCGACCCCGCTTGCCGGGTGGTCGGCGATGCGGACATTGCCGTGCTGTTCGTGCTCGGCGTCGGGATGCGAACGCACACCGGCGTGGCCAAGGCGATGTTCGGGGCCCTGGCTCAGCGGGGGATCAACATCCTGATGATCAACACATCCGAGGTTTGCATCGGCGTCGTGGTCGAACGCAGCCGGGGGCCCGAAGCGCTGACCTGCCTTCGGGAAGCGTTCAAGATTTCGGGGTAATGAAGGAAAGCCAAAGTGCTGGACGGGCCAGCCATCTTCACCGTCGATGTCCGCCGGTTTCGATCGCTCATCCTCCGCCGGAAGCCTTCTCCCGGAAGAATCCCGGGGGGCCTAGTTCACAAAACCGGTGGATTTCGAGAATTTCCGGGATGGGCAAGTTCCCCGCCGCCCGGAAGCACGGAGAGTTTTTTCGCGGGATC
This sequence comes from uncultured Alcaligenaceae bacterium, assembly GCA_964552815.1. Classification (GTDB taxonomy): domain Bacteria; phylum Planctomycetota; class Planctomycetia; order Gemmatales; family Gemmataceae; genus CAYUHJ01. The sequence goes on from CAZKIQ010000015.1 coordinate 103,340, forward strand.
GCTCGCAGGTGAGTGACAGCCGGTTGTCACTGGGGAGTCTGGTCTCACTCAGGTTCACAGCAAGAGCCTGTGTCCGGGAGAGGGCAGAGCGATTTGGGAGGTGAATCGCCCGCTGGCGGTGTCGCAACTCGGGAAGCCGAGTCGGCGGCTGGTCTACCCCTCCCGGGGATAGTCGTCCGACCCCTGCATCCGCCGGGCAGGACGGGCCGGCCTCCGCAGAGCGACCCCAACCTCCTCGTCGTTGAGCACCACGAGCGCCCATATCCCCACGGGTAGGCCGACGAGAAACCCGGGGCTGCAGGGAAGCATGGCGAGGATGGCGGAAGTCCACGGGAGGACGCCGCCATCACCCTGTTGGAGTTTCAGTCCGCCAAGGAACACGGGTAGGTAGATCAGGCTGACGAACCCGAGGCAGCAAGCATCGATCGCCGGGGCAGCATCTTGGCCAGCCTGCCAAGCCCGAGCGTCCTCGCGGGACATTCCGGGCGGCGGCGCGGGGGGTGGTTTTAACCGCCTCAGAGTGCTCGAAATGGCGAGTACCCCGAAGTTGCTCAACGCACCGAGGATTGCGACGACCAGTAGACCGGTCCCGACCCAAGCGGCCCGCTTGCGGGCACCCGCGAGCGGGTCCTGACTTTCCTCATCGATCCGGGTCATCGGTGCGCCTCTGTGGTGGAGAGAATCCCAGTATGGGAAGACTATCCAAGGTAATGTCCCTGACAACCTGGAGGCGATCAGGTCCGCCGTCGCTGACCGCCGGGTTCAAGTGACACCCCGTTGTCAGCGTGCGGCCGGTTGTCGGGCAACGACTATTCGGTGGGCGATTCACGCAGAAGGATTCGGCGGCTCGCTTCCCTAACGCGCTCCGCCGCGGTTCTCGTCGCAGAGCCCATTGACGCGCTCTTCTCGAGCGGGCAAGCGATCATCCTCCGCCGGAAGCTTTGGAAGGTCCACGCGAACCTACTCCCGGAAGAATCGCAGGATCTCGTCAGACATCGGCCCGGGGAGGGTGTACTGGGGGTAGTGGCCGCACGGGGAGTACTCGACCCGGCGGATGGTTCGCACCCCGGTTTCCACGTCGGATTCCAGGTGGCGGGGGACGATCGTGTCGCGGTCGCCGCCGATCATCAGGACGGGGTGGGGAATTCGCGGCAGAATCGGGCGGAGGTCGAGCTTGTCCAGGATCAGGGCCCGTCGGCACGCGGCGCGGATCGGCGTCTGGCCGCTGTTTCCGAGTAGGAACCGGAAGACGGCAGGGTCCGCACCGGAAAACGACGGCTTTTCCAGCTTCGCCATCACGCTCTGGCGGATCGGCAGGTCCCCCATCCGCCAGGGCCAGTAGCGGCCGATCCGGGACAGCCCGCGCTCGATTCGCATCAACGGCCGACGTGGGAAGCCACCCTGCAGAACCGCCCGGCGGAACCGGTCCGCGTACTCCGCCAGTGCCCGCAACGTCACCGTCGATCCGAACGACGAGCCGAGGATGTCCGTCGTCTCGATTTCGAGGTGATCCAGAAGTGCGATCAGATCCGCGGCGAAATCGCGGTGCCGGTACATCCCCAGGTTGGCACCATCCCCGTGGCCATCGGCAAGGTCGTAGCTGACGCACCGGAAGCCGGCGTCGACGAAACGCCGCATCAGCATCGCGAACGAGCGGGGGAGATCGCACAACCCGTGGACGATGACGATCGGCGGCTTCTCCGCGTCTCCCCAGGTCACGTACCGCAGCTGGTACCGCGGCGTGCGGAACGACCCCGGGACGGTCTCGGCATCGAAGCGGGCCAGAGATTCGTGCAAATCGGCGGCAGTGGCGAAGCGGCTCATCTGGGGGAGTATACTGACGCGATTCCCTGCCTTCCCGCTGACCCGGAGCCTTCCGCGATGTCCGTCGATTTCGCTGCCGCCACCGAGCGACTCATGAAATTCCTCGCCGTGCCCGGCATCACCGGGGAGGAGGCGAAGATCGCGAAGGAGATCACCGCGGCCCTCCGCTCCGCCGGCGTCCCATCCAAGAACATCCGCTTCGACGACGCCAACACGCGGATCCCGCTGCCGACCCAGACGGGGAACCTCATCGCAACGCTGCCGGGTGTCGGGGCGCCGAAGGACGCAGAGCCGATCCTGTTCATGACGCACATGGACACGGTGCCGTTGTGTGCGGGGGCGAAGCCGAAACTGGCGGGGAACAAGATCGTCAACGAGGCGGAGACGGCCCTCGGCGGCGACAACCGCAGCGGGTGTGCCGTCCTCGTCACCCTGGCGGCGGAACTGATTTCCCGGAAACTTCCCCACCCGCCGATCACGTTCCTTTTCACCGTCCGGGAGGAAAGCGGGCTCTTCGGGGCACGCCACCTCAACCCGGCGGATCTGGGCGGAGTTTCGATGGCCTTCAACTTCGACGGCCGATCGGCGGGGGACGTTATTGTCGGGGCCGTCGGCGCGGACCGGTGGGAAGTCGACATCCTCGGGAAGGCGTCGCACGCGGGGGTCGCCCCGGAACGCGGGATCTCGGCAACGATGATCCTCGCCCTCGCACTGGCGGAGGTCCGGGCGGGCGGGTGGTGGGGGAAGGTCGTCAAGGATGGGCGGGAAGGGACGAGCAACGTCGGGGTGGTCAGCGACGGGCACGGCCGCAGCGGCGGCGACGCCACCAACGTCGTCACCGATTTTCTCCACATCAAGGGGGAGAGCCGCAGCCACGACATGAAATTCGTGAAGGAAATCACGGCCGCGTACAAGACCGCCTTCGCGAACGCCGCCGCCGCCGTCACCGACCACGAGGGGAAACCGGGGAAGGTCAAGTTTTCCCCGCGGCCCGACTACCACCCGTTCCGGATCAAGGAGACCGCCCCGGCGGTGAAGCGAGCGTCGGCGGCTGTCCGGGCCATCGGTCGGGAACCCAACGTGCGGGTCGCCAACGGCGGGCTCGACGCCAACTGGATGGTCAAGCACGGGATACCCACGGTGACCTTCGGCGCGGGCCAGAACGACATCCACACCGTCAAGGAATGGGTCGATCTTCCCGAGTTCCACGCCGGCTGCGAACTCGCCGTCGCCCTCGCCACCGGGGAACCCGCCTGATCGCGGGGTCACCGTCAGATCGGCTCCGCTTCCTTCCGCAACGCCGCGACCGCGAGGGAATCCAGATCCTTCGCGATCGCCTTCTTCATCATCCCCTTCATCAGCCAACCCATCGGGGCCATCAGCTTCGCGACCAGCGACTTCGGCTTCATCTGCATTTCGAGTTCGAACTGCGTTCCCCCTTTCTCATCGGGAGAAAGTCGGTGGATGCAGACGTACTCGACCCCGCACGAGGTCGCGACCATCGTGAAGCGTTTGCCGGGCTCGAACTCGGTGACTTCGAAGGTTTCCGTGGTGGGTTTGCCGAACATCACCCGCGTCTCGGCGATTTTCGAGCCCACCCCGATCGGCCCCGGCGTGAGGAGTTCGATTTTCGTGATCTCCGGAATCCGTTCCGGCATCTTCGCGACGTCCACAAGCACCGCGAACACCGCCTCCGGGCTCGCGTCGATCTGCTTCGAGATGGTGAAACCGGCCATGAGAAGCTCCTGGAAGCGTTCGAGCCGCCCCCCGCGGCTCGGAGCAGGTCGTCGGCTGCCTCGCGGTCCCCGTCACGGAACCGGCCGACCCGGTCGTGCAGCCAGAGGGTGTGGTGGGCCGGGTCGGTCATCGGGGTTCGCGGCGGGCGGAACGGTCGGATTACCGGGTCAGCGTACCCGCACGGGCGAAGCAGCCAACGGAATCGCGGGCACATCTACCAGTATGAGTTGCGAACGATCGCTCTCAATTGTTCAGAATGTCCGAGCTGCCCTGTGTTGTCGTCACCGATTTGATTCCCGAACCTCTGGAGTGCGAACGCCGCGTTTTGAACGGCCATGCCGAAGTCGTGGCCCTGAACATCCAGCATCAAGCCGAACTCGCTGGACAATTGGATGATGCCGACGCGGTGATGATCTATCACTACTTGCGGTTGGGTCGCGACGAGATCGAGCGACTTCGCCGGTGCAAGGTGATCGTGAGGCCCGGCGTGGGTTACGACAATATCGATATCGCTGCCGCACGCGAACGCGGCATTCCCGTCTGCAACGTGCCCGACTACGGCACCGAAGAAGTCGCCGATTCTGCCCTGGCGATGGCGCTCTCCTTGGCTCGTGGCACGCATTTCCTGAACAGCCGCCTCCGACGGGGAGTCGGGGCATGGAACGTCGATCAGGCCGTGCCGATCGAACGACTGCGCGGGCGGGTCTTCGGCATCGTCGGTTGCGGCCGGATCGGAGCGGCTGCGGCGCTGCGTGCCAAAGCGTTCGGCTTCGATGTGGTGATCTACGATCCGCCCCTCCGAGACGGCGTGGAAAAGACGCTCGGTGTCCGCCGCGTCGAATCGCTCGAAGCGTTGTTGAGGCAGAGTCACATTCTCAGCCTGCACTGCCCGCTGACGCCTCAAACGCGAGGAATGATCGGGGCCGCGGAACTCGCGTTGCTGCCCGCGGGGGCAATCGTCGTCAACACCGCACGCGGGGGAGTCGCCGACACGGCCGCGGTGGTCGCGGCCCTTGCCAACGGGCATCTGACCGGAGCCGGGATCGACGTGCTCGAACACGAACCACCACCGGAGGATTCGCCGGTGCTCCGCGCCTGGCGAGATCCTCACCATCCCGCCCACGATCGCCTGCTGCTCAATCCACACACGGCGTTCTACTGCGAGCAAGGCAGCGAGGAGTTCCGCACGAAGGGTTCGTTGGAGGTGCTACGCGCTCTGCACGGACAACCACTACGGAATCGCGTGAACTAATCGCTCACGCGATGTGCCAGGTTTTCGTCGGACATCGCGTGTTCCCGAACTGCTCCGCCGCCAGATTCCACTATGAAGCAGTGTTTGACGTCGTCCGGGATGACCAAGCGCGGGGACTTGCTCGTCGGATGAAGGTCGTGACTTCGTGGAGGATTGGATGTCGGACCGTTGTTTTACACCGTCCGAAACCTCTGGCGGTATTGTCGCGGGGCCAACCCGGTCAACGCCTTGAAGTGTCGGTTGAAGTGACTCTGGTCGTAGAACCCGCAGTCCAGGGCGACCCGGGAGATCGACAGGTCGCTCGTCTCCAGGAGGTGGCGGGCCATCCCGATTCGAACCTCCCGGACGTAGTTCGTCGGAGTGATCCCGAAGTGTCGCACGAATTCGCGCTGCAAGTGACTCACCGACAACCCGGCCTCGGCGGCGAGGTCCGCGACCTCGATTGGCTCCTGGAATCGGGCCGTGACGAATGCGACCACCTTGAGCAGCCGGCCGTAGCCCGCGACGTGACCGGCGGCGTGTTCGTACGGCCTCTTCACGCCCGCCAGCCCGGCCACCCGCCCGGTCCGGTCGTGGAGTGGGATTTTGTTGCACAAGTACAGGTGGGGAAGGCCATCGCTGCCGGGGACCAGCCAGACCTGGTTGGCGAGCGGTCGGTCGGCTGCGATCACCCGCCGATCCTCGGCCGCATATTGGGCGGCGATGGCGGGTGGAAAGAAGTCGAAGTCCGTGCGACCCACCAGAGCAGCCGGTGTCGCCGCACCGACCACGGCGGAGACCACATTATTGGCCCGGACATACCGACCGGTCGCGTCCTTGATGTACAGGTAGATGCCGGGGAGATGATCGAACAAATCGAGGAGTTCATCCGGTCGGGAGAGGGTCGCGAAGAACTCGTCGGCCCAATCCGCCGGCTTGTCGGGACGCTTCTGCATGCGGCAATCGTACAAAATCCCACGGCCCCCGGCCAAGACTCTTCTCCCGCGAGAAGCAAGAATATCACAACACGGGGAATAGACAGCCGCAGTGCGGTGCTGGGATCACCCTGCGGCTGCCAAATCCTTTCACTGGAATTCCGACATGACATCCGCCTCGTTGCCCGTCGACATCACCACGGATCTAGCAGAACGCATCCTCTCGTCGGCCGTGGCCAAGTCCGAGGAACTCGGCGTCCGCATGAACATCGCCGTCGTGGACAGCGGCGCCAACCTCAAAGCCTTCATTCGCATGGATGGGGCTTGGCTCGGCAGCATCGACATCGCCTGCCGCAAGGCGCGGACGTCGCGATACTTCGACATGCCCACCGGCCAACTCGGCGAGCTGTCCCAGCCCGGCCGGTCGCTCTTCGGAATCGAGCACTCGAATGACGGCTTGATTTCGTTCCCGGGCGGGTTGCCGATCACACTGGGTCATGGTGCCGTCGTCGGGGCCATTGGGGTATCCGGTTCCACTGTCGAGAACGACCAGGCTGTGGCACAGGCAGGCCTGCAGGCCGCGCTTCGCTGGTCGCCGGGCGAGTCGCTCTCCTCCACCTTCAACGGATCCGTGTGACCTGAACACAGTTTAATCAATTGCTCACCGCCTCCCGCAAAGTAGCCCGTGAGTACTTTCTTGAGGAGAGGACTGTGGACGAACTGGCCAACACGGTCGGCGGAAAGCCCCGTGCCGTCTCCAAGGCGATCCAACGGATCCGCGCGATGCTCCTGATGTGCACCGAGCGGAAGTTGTCGGCAGGGGGTAAGTCGTGACCGTCGATCGGAACGAGTTCGACACCCCTTCCTCCGCATGGCTCTCGGGTCGGGCTACCGACGACGAGGACGCCAGGCTCGGGGCTCTCGTCGAACGCGACCCGGCACCGTTTTACACCGCTCCCAACGAGGCCGTGCCTGGCATCTCCAGTCGTATTCCCTTCGACTGGATCGGTCCCGCAGCAACCCTCAACGCGGTCGATCCCGTCGTCCGTGCGACTCAACTCGAGGGTCAGAGCAACCGCACGAGCACGGCAACTGCGGGCGCTTACGTGTCTGCGCTGCTACGCGAGACGGTCCATCAAGCTCCCGGATTTGCCTCGGACGAACCCGAGATTCGGCTCGAACAGGTCGCCCCCGGGGCTTGGCTGGCCTACTTTCCGGCCTCCATGTCTCAGGAAGCGGTCAATTTCTCGGTTCGGGACCTCGCTGCGGAACTGGGGGCGACCCCGATTGAGCGAGAACGGAACGGATTGACCCTGGCTTGGCCGCTGCCGGTCAGCGGTCTCTCCGCTGCAGTGTTTGGGCACACCCCCCGTGCGATCGAACTCGACGTCGCCTGCGACCCAATTGGGAGTGCCGGCGTCCGCGTCCGGGTGGCGTCCCGAGTCACTTCGCGTCCTTCACCGTCCGAAACCGCAGTCGCCGACAAGTTGATTCCGAGCGTGATACGGCGGATCCGTGCTCTCGTTCGCGGGCCGGAGCGTCGTACGACTGTAAGGTTTCCGATCGCGCGTCCGACGGCGATTTATCCGATCGAACTTGGGAGCCGTGGGGTTCACCGCCCGATCCACGGGGTTTCGGCAGACTTGTCCCTGAGCGGGGCTAGGGTTGTTGTCGAGTTCGCGTCCCCATGTCGGTTCGTGTATCTGCGTTTTCTCGACGTCGAGTGAGTTCGGGATCACGCAGTCCTGGTCCGGCTCTGCCGCCAGGAGGTCGTAGGCGTGTGGATCGAACTCGCCGGCGGATTCGTGTTCTCGTTCTCATCCCAGTAAGCCGATGGCCCGATGCTCCGATTCTCTGGTCGAGCTGGCCGTCGAATTGGTCCGGACCGGAAACTTTGATGCGGGACGGCTTGGGACGGGGCGTCCGGCGGGGTACAAAAACCCGGTCATGCCCTGGATTGTCGGAGTTGGCGAAGCGATGCCCAGAATCTTGGACCGTCTTTGGATTGCACTTGCGACCGCCACCGATCGCGAACTCACCCGAATGATCGAGTATCTGAAAGAAGAGAACCGAATCCTCCGAGACAAACTTCCAAAGCGGGTTGCGGTCACATCGCGCCTCGGGATGACGCACCTGATCATCGATCACGACTCGAAGTATGTGGCGGGCTTCGACGCGGTGTTGGAAGCGGATGGCGTGGAAGTGAAGCGGGTCGGGCCGCGGGCACCAAACATGAATGCATTCGCCGAAAGATTCGTTCAGACCTTGCGGCACGAACTGCTTGATTATTTTATCATCATGGGTGAGAAGCATCTGACGTATTTGCTGTCGGAGTTTCTTTCGCATTATCACGGCGAAAGGCCACATCAAGGTATCGGCAACGTGTTGATCGAGCGGGGCACCGATCCGCCCGCGACGAGCGTCTCGGTGGCGTTCTCAAGCACTACACCCGCGCGGCATAGTCCCTGTCATGCACAACGCTGAACGTCGCAACCCGCGGATCGAACCGCGGGTGCAGATACCCTGCGCCGGTCCGTTCATTCGCTTTGCAATCCTCGTGACAACCTTGACTGATTCGCTCCACAGCAACCGTCCCATCCCACTCAATTTGCGGCGGATTTAGTATTTGTACCGGACGACGTTGCCGGATCGAAATCGTCATTTTGGTGCACACATGGCCACATTAGTCGTGACAAAGACCTGGCCTCAGTCTGAATCTGAATCCAACTCCCGGAAATCGCCGATTCATGTGTTCCTGAGGAATTTGTACAGCGCGACCTCGGTCAACGCCGCGAAGCCGAACGAAGTGATCGCCGACGGACAGAGATTACTCTGCATGTATGGTTAGCCCTGGGTTGGCAGCTTTCACCGCCTTTAACTTTTCATCGCTCAGGACGTCGCTGTCGATTTGCAAGGTTTTGAACGATGATCGTTTGAGCAGCGGAGTGGCAATCGCATCATCCAATACGTTGCCTCGAAGATTTAGCGATTCAATGCTTTTTGAGTTGAATAGCTTCACTACCCATGCCAGGGACGGACCCGCGACTTTTCTGGCCGATTTCAAGGGCTTTT